>NZ_CP024081.1:2510127-2810127 GCF_003033885.1 Pseudomonas rhizophila
GCGTATTCGCCGCCGCCGAAATTGAAGCGGTCGGACGTGAACGCGCCGCGGCCGTTCATCGACATGTCTTCCATGCTCGCGTCGTTACGCGGGCTGTTGGCGCGGAACTGGCCGCCGTACAGGCTCAGGCCGTTGATCTCGGTGGAGGTGACCTGACCGCCGCGGAAAGTCTGCGGCAGGGACCGGCCATCGTCAGAGCGCAGGATCGGCAGCACCGGCATCCATTCGCCCACTTTCAGCTCAGTTTTCGACACCTTGGCCTTGAGTGCGACACCCAGGCGACCGAAATCATCGGCCGGGTGGCCACCGTCATGAACCGGCAACAATCCGGTATTGGCGGTGCCGCGACCACCGTCGAGCTTGAGCGAGTACATGCCCAGCACGTCCATACCGAAACCCACTGTGCCCTGAGTGAAGCCGGACTTGGCGTCGAGAATGAAACTCTGGGTCCATTCCTCGGCTTTGCCTTGGGCGTTAGCCGGGTTGGTGAAGTTGCGGTTGATGTAGAAGTTGCGCAGGTTGAGATTGACCTTGGCGTCCTCGACAAAACCCGACTCTGCGGCCAGGACGGGCAGGGTGGCGCCAGACAGGGCGATAGCGATAAGACTGGGGAATAAATGCTGTGTAGGTTTCATGGGCATGTCTCTTGTTTTTGTGGGCAAAGCGGGTCGCTGCCGCAACCTTGGGTTGCAGTCGACACGGTGGAGCTGGACGGTAAGGCGATCGAAGGATCAGCCGGATGAGGCGGGGTCTATGGGCATGGCATCGAACCTGTTGTTATTGGTTTTGTGCCAGGGATGGTGAAGGGCCGGCTGGGATCGGTTCAATTGTCGTTTGCGGGTTTTGGGCGATTATCGAACGGCAAAAATTGATTGGATCTTTGTGGGAGTGAGCCTGATCGCGATGGCGGCCTACAGTCGGCCAGGATGTTTTTGACTGAGTACATATCCATTTCGCGGTAACGGCGACTTAGGGTTCCGCCCTTACGGCGGGTCACTTTCGAAAAGCGCGAAGCCGGCCCAGGCGAAAGTAACCAAAGCGCTCTTGCCCCACCACTCGGCACCTCGCTTAGGCTCGGTGTGCCCTCACTCCGGCATTGCTCCGTGGGCCCGCCGCGAAGGGCCATCCATGGCCCAGCGCGGCTATCCCGGCATCCATGCCGGGATGCCCACTGCGCAACGCCTGCGTTCGGCCAGCGTGGTTAACGGGGCGCCCGAGATCAACGTCCACCGCGAGGCGGCCTAGTAGCCGACCTGGCTCTCCCGGTCGTACGCCGATCCCATTGTGAGAGCGAGCCCGCTCGCGAAGGCGGTCTGACAGCCGACCTGTCTCTCCGGCCATACCCCGATCCAACTGTGGGAGCGAGCTTGCTCGCGATGGCGGAGGGACAGTTTGCGGTGGTGTTGGATGTGCTGGCGTCATCGCGAACAAGCTCGCTCCCACAGGTTTTTGTATCGTGTGCGAATGTTGTGAACACCCGCAAACCTATGTGGGAGCGAGCCTGCTCGCGATAGCGTAGGGTCAGTTTGCGGCGATGTTGGATGTGCTGGCCTCTTCGCGAGCAAGCTCGCTCCCACAGGAGGAACGCGATCACCAAAAATCAGGTCGGCTATCAGGCCGCCTCGCGGTGGACGTTGATCTCGGGCGCCCCGTTAACCACGCTGGCCGAACGCAGGCATTGCGCAGTGGGCACCTCGGCATGGATGCCGAGGTAGCCGCGCTGGGCCATGGATGGCCCTTCGCGGCGGGCCCACGGAGCAATGCCGGAGTGCGGGCATGCCGAGCCTAGGCGAGGCACCGAGTGGTGGGGCAGAAGCGTTTTGCTTACTTTCGCCTGGGCCGGCTTCCGGATTTTCGAAAGTGACCCGCCGTAAGGGCGGAACCCTAAGTGGCCGTTACCGCAGAAACGGATATGTACGCAATCAACAAAACCCTGGCCGACTGTCAGGCCGCCATCGCGGGCAAGCCTTGCTCCCACACAGCGTGCACAAACAAAAAGCCCACCTTCCGGTGGGCTTCGTGTTTCAGCGTTCAGGCATCAAGTCAGAACAGTTTCAACGGCGGCGCTTTCTCCGCCACCGGTTCGTTCTTGCCGGGTTCGGCATTCCAACCACCGCCCAACGCCTTGTACAGATTGACCTCGCTGGTCAGTTGCGCCAGGCGGTCGGTGATCAGCGATTGTTGGGCGCTGAACAACTGACGTTGGGCGTCGAGGAAGGTCAGGTTGCTGTCGACACCGATGCGATAGCGACGCTCGGCCAGGCTGTAGTAGTCCTGGTTGGCGGCGACGAAGGCGGTCTGGGCCTGCAACTGTTCATTGTAGGTCCGGCGTGCGGCCAGGCCGTCGGAGACTTCCTGAAACGCGGTCTGAATCGACTTCTCGTAATTGGCGACGTTGATGTCTTTCTGGATTTTGGCGTAATCCAGGCTTGCCCGCAGGCTGCCGGCGTTGAAGATCG
The DNA here is from genome assembly GCF_003033885.1 of Pseudomonas rhizophila. Lineage (NCBI taxonomy): Bacteria > Pseudomonadati > Pseudomonadota > Gammaproteobacteria > Pseudomonadales > Pseudomonadaceae > Pseudomonas > Pseudomonas rhizophila. Next base: position 2,512,587 of record NZ_CP024081.1, read on the forward strand.
GCAGGTTGATTTGCGGGGCGAAGGTCCAGGTGCCCGAACCGCCCTTGAACAGGCCGGACAGGTCCGGGCTCAGGGTGCCGGCGTTGGCCGTCAGACTGATGCTGGGGAAGAACGCGGCCCGTGCGGCGCCGATGTTGGCGTTGGCGGCCAGCAGGTTGCGTTCGGCCTGGAGGATGTCCGGGCGACGTTGCAACAGGTCTGACGGCAACCCCGCCGGCACTTCGCTGAGCAGGTCATCGCTCAGCGGTTGGGTGCTCAGGTTGGACGGCAGACCGGTGCCCAGCAGCAGGGTCAGGCTGTTTTCATCCTGAGCCACCTGGCGGGTATAGCGCGCCAGTTGTACGCGGGCGTTTTCCACCGCCGTGCGTGCCTGACTCAGGTCCAGGGCCGAGGCCACGCCGACTTCGGCGCTGCGGGAGGTCAGCTTGAGGCTTTGCTCGTAGGTGCCCAGGGTTTCCTGGGTCAGCTTGAGCAGTTCCTTGTCGGCCTGCCAGGTCAGGTAGGCGTTGGCAACGCTGGCCACCAGGCTGATCTGGGTACTGCGACGGGCCTCTTCGGTGGCGAAGTAGCTTTGCAACGCTTGCTCGCTCAGGCTGCGCACCCGGCCGAACAGGTCCAGTTCATAAGCACTGATGCCCAGGGTCGCGGAGTAGGAGCTGCTGATGGCTGCCTCACCGGTTTGCGACGCCCGTGCCGGCACTCGCTGACGGCTGCCGGAACCGGTGGCCGAGACCGCCGGGAACAGGTCCGCCCGCTGGATGCGGTATTGCGCGGCGTAAGCATCGATATTCAGCGCCGCGACGCGCAGGTCGCGGTTGTTTTCCAGGGCAACCTGGATCAGCTGTTGCAAGGCCGGGTCATGGAAAAACTGTTTCCAGCCCTGTTCGGCGGCGGCCTGGCTGGCCGCCTTGGCCGGCTCGTAGGCCGGACCTTGCGGGTACTGCGTGGCGACCGGTGCTTCGGGCCGCTGATAATCGGGGATCAGCGAGCAGCCGCTGAGCACGACGGCGGCGATGGTCAGAGAGAGGAGCGACTTGCTCATTGGCCAGCCTCTTTAGAAGTTTCAGGAGTGTCGTCCTGGTCGATATTTTTGCGACGGCCTATCGACGACACAGTCACGAAGAACAATGGCACCCAGAAAATCGCCAGGATGGTGGCGGTCAACATACCGCCGATCACACCGGTGCCGATGGCGTGCTGGCTGCCTGAACCTGCGCCGGTGGAAATCGCCAACGGCACCACGCCGAGAACGAACGCCAGGGACGTCATGATGATCGGCCTTAGACGCATCCTACAGGCTTCAATGGCGGCTTCCACCAGCGTGCGGCCCTGTTCGTGAAGTTCCTTGGCGAATTCCACGATCAGAATAGCGTTTTTCGCCGCCAGACCGATGGTCGTCAACAAGCCCACCTGGAAGTACACGTCGTTGGACAGGCCGCGCAGGCTGGTCGCCATCAAGGCACCGATGATCCCCAGTGGTACCACGAGCATGACCGCGATCGGAATCGACCAGCTTTCATACAGCGCAGCCAGGCAGAGGAATACCATCAGCAGCGACAAGGCGTACAACGCAGGCGCCTGGGAGCCGGAAAGACGTTCCTCGTAGGACAGACCCGTCCAGGAAATACCGACGCCGGCCGGCAGTTTCTGGGCGATGGCCTCGACTTCGGCCATGGCTTCACCGGTGGAGTAACCCGGGGCCGGGGACCCCAGAATTTCCATCGCTTCCACGCCGTTGTAACGGGCCAGTTTCGGCGAGCCGTAGACCCACTCGCCCTTGGCGAATGCGCTGAACGGCACCATAGTCCCGGCGCTGTTGCGCACATACCACTTCTGCAGGTCTTCGGGGCTCATGCGTGCATTCGGCTGACCTTGGACGTACACCCGCTTCACCCGACCACGGTCGATGAAGTCGTTCACGTAGCTACTGCCCAGGGCAACCGACAGGGTGTTGTTGATGTCCGAGAGGGTGATGCCCAGGGCGCTGGCCTTCTCGTCATCGATTTCCAACTGGTACTGCGGCTCGTCATTCAGGCCGTTCGGACGCACCTGGGAGAGAATCTTGCTCTGGGAAGCCATGCCCAGGAACTGGTTACGGGCTTCCATCAGCTTCTCATGGCCGATGCCGGCGCGGTCCTGCAGGAACACGTCGAAACCGGTGGCGTTACCCAGTTCCATCACCGCCGGCGGAGCGAAGGCAAACACCATTGCGTCGCGGAAGGTGAAGAAGTGTTGCTGGGCGCGGCCAGCGATTTTGAACACGGTGTTCTCAGCGTCACGCTCTTCCCACGGTTTGAGCATGATGAACGCCAGGCCGGAGCTCTGGCCACGACCGGCGAAGTTGAAACCGGTCACGGTGAACACCGAGGCCACGCCATCGCCTTCACCGCCATCCTTGCTTGGACGCAGCAGGAACTCGCGCATGTTGTCCACCACCACCTGGGTCCGTTCGGCGCTGGAACCAGCCGGGGTCTGCACCTGGGCAAACAGCACGCCCTGGTCTTCTTCCGGCAGGAACGCCGTCGGGATGCGGGTGAACAGCCAGACCATGCCAACCACGATGATCACATAGGCTAGCAGGTACGGCGCCTTGTGCTTGAGCATGTTGCCCACGCCGCGCTCGTAGCTTCTGACGCCGCGGTCGAAGGTGCGGTTGAACCAGCCGAAGAAGCCGCGTTTCGGCGTGCCGTGCTCACCCTTGGGAATGGGCTTGAGCATGGTGGCGCACAGGGCCGGAGTGAAAATCAGGGCCACCAGTACCGACAGGGCCATGGCCGAGACGATGGTGATGGAGAACTGCTTGTAGATCACGCCGGTGGAGCCGCCAAAAAACGCCATCGGCAGCAGTACCGCCGAGAGCACCAGAGCGATACCCACCAGGGCGCCCTGGATCTGGCCCATGGATTTTTTGGTGGCTTCCTTGGGTGACAGGCCTTCTTCACTCATGACCCGTTCGACGTTCTCCACCACGACGATGGCATCGTCCACCAGCAAACCGATGGCCAGCACCATGCCGAACATGGTCAGGGTGTTGATGCTGAAGCCGAATGCCGCGAGGATCCCGAAAGTGCCGAGCAATACCACCGGCACCGTCATCGTGGTGATGATGGTGGCGCGGAAGTTCTGCAGGAACAGGAACATCACCAGGAACACCAGGGCAACCGCTTCGATCAGGGTTTCAACCACACCCTTGATCGACTCGCTCACCACCGGTGTGGTGTCGTAGGGGAACACCACTTCCAGGCCTTGCGGGAAGAACGGCTTGAGATCTTCGACGGTCTGGCGCAGGGCCTTGGCCGTGTCGAGGGCGTTGGCACCGGTGGCCAGTCTCACTGCCAGACCGGAGGCCGGGGCACCGTTGAACTGGGCATTGATGCTGTAGCTCTCGCCGCCCAGGGCGACATCTGCCACGTCGCCGACGCGCACTTGCGAGCCATCCGGATTGACCTTGAGCAAGATGGCCTTGAACTGTTCGGCGGTCTGCAGGCGGGTCTTGCCAATAATGGTGGCGTTCAGTTGCTGACCGGGCAGGGCAGGCAAGCCGCCGAGTTGGCCGGACGCGATCTGGACGTTCTGCGCGGAAATGGCGTTGGTCACATCTACCGGGGTCAGGCTGTAGTTATTCAGCTTGGCCGGGTCGAGCCAGATTCGCATTGCGTACTGGGCACCGAAGACCTGGAAGTCACCGACACCGGCTGTGCGCGAGATCGGGTCCTGCATGTTGGACACGATGTAGTTGGACAGGTCTTCCCGGGTCATGCTGCCGTCGCGCGACACCACGCCGATCACCATCAGGAAGTTTCTCACTGACTTGGTCACGCGGATGCCCTGTTGCTGCACTTCTTGCGGCAGCAGCGGGGTGGCCAGGTTCAACTTGTTCTGGACCTGGACCTGGGCGGTATCGGAGTTGGTGCCTTGTTCGAAGGTCGCCGTGATGGTCATGCTGCCGTCGGAGTTACTTTCCGAGGAGACATAACGCAGGTTATCGATGCCGTTGAGCTGTTGCTCGATGACCTGCACCACGGTGTCCTGCACGGTCTGCGCGGATGCGCCCGGGTAGGTGACCTGGATCGCAATGGCCGGCGGCGCGATGCTGGGGTATTGGTTGATCGGCAATTTGAGGATCGACAGGGCCCCGACCAACATGATCACCAGGGCGATAACCCAGGCGAAAATCGGACGGTCGATAAAAAATTTCGACATGGTTTACTCCCCTTTGCCGCCGGCGGCTTTGTCAGCTGCCTGTGCGGGGGCCGGGTTCTTTGCGCTAACGTTGGTGGCCTCAGTGGCTTTGACTTCCACCCCTGGCCGTACGTACTGCAACCCTTCGGTGATCAGGCGATCGCCAGCCTTGAGCCCGTCTTCGATCAGCCACTGGCTACCGACGGTACGGCTGGCCTTGAGCTGGCGCAGCTCGACCTTATTGTCCGGGCCCACCACCAGGGCGGTCGGCATGCCTTTGAGGTCGCGGGTCACGCCTTGCTGCGGCGCAAGAATCGCCGCGCTGTTGACCCCGGCCTGCAATTGCGCGTGGACGAACATGCCCGGCAGCAGGGTGTGGTCAGGGTTAGGGAACACCGCGCGCAGGGTTACCGAACCGGTGGTCTGGTCGACCGACACTTCGGAGAACTCCAGCTTACCCTCATGGGCATATTGGCTGCCGTCTTCCAGGGTCAGTTTGACCATGGCGGCGTTGTCGCCAGCCTTCTGCAGGCGGCCGCTTTCCAGTTCACGGCGCAGTTGCAGCAGTTCCACGGAACTCTGCGTCACGTCGACGTAAATCGGGTCCAGTTGCTGAATGGTTGCCAGGGCATCGGCCTGGCCGTTGCTCACCAACGCACCCTCGGTCACCGAGGAGCGACCGATGCGACCGGAAATCGGTGCGTAGACCTTGGTGTAGCGCACATTGATCTGGGCGGTCTGCAGATTGGCTTCCGACTCCAGGCGGTTGGCCAAGGCGGTGTCGTATTCCTGGCGGCTGACGGCCTGTTCGTCCACCAATTGTTTATAGCGATCGGAAATGGACTTGGTTGAGCGCAGGTTTGCTTCTGCACTTTTGAGGGTCGCTTCGTACATGGCCGGGTCAATCTGATACAGCTGCTGGCCAGCCTTGACGTCGGCACCTTCCTTGAACAGACGCTTGAGGATGATGCCGTTGACTTGCGGACGAACTTCCGCGATGCGGAACGCGCTGGTGCGACCGGGAAGCTCCGACGTCAGGGTGAACGGCTGGGTCTTGAGGGTTACGACGCCGACCTGAGGAGCCGGTGCGGCAGGTGCCGCCTCTTCCTTTTTACATCCGCTGAGCAGCGATGCCAGGGCGATGGCGGTAACCAGAGCGGTAACAGCTGGCTTGAATTGCATGGAAATCCTCGGGTCCAGGCGCGTAAGAGGCGCACAAGAAAGTGGAAGGTGAAAAAGAGCGAGATAAACAATTAGTAGGATGCTAAGAAATATACTTACGTACACGGTTGTTTGTAAACACCCAAATTGCGTACCATCGGTATTTACAAAAGCCTGACAAAAGGCCTGCGCAGGTCGCAGAAGCGTTGTGAAGAACGCCGCCTCACATTTTGTTCAGTTGATCCTTACGCATTGCTTACGCATCCTGATTGAGGTGTTTACTGCCATGGTCCGTCGTACCAAAGAGGAAGCTCTGGAGACTCGCAGCCAGATACTCGAAGCGGCCGAAAAAGCCTTTTTCGAGCGCGGTGTGGCCCGCACGACACTGGCTGACATCGCGACGCTGGCCGGTGTAACGCGCGGTGCCATCTACTGGCATTTCAGCAATAAGGCGGACCTGCTCCAGGCCATGCTCGATACCTTGCACGAGCCGCTCGACGATCTGGCCCGCGCCAGTGAAAGTGAAGAGGAGCTTGACCCCCTGGGTTGTGTTCGCAAGCTGCTGGTGCGGTTGTTCCAACAGGTGGCCCTGGACCCGAAAACCCGACGCATTAATGAGATTTTGTTTCATAAGTGCGAATTCACCGATGAAATGTGCGATTTGCGCCAGCAGCGGCGCCAGGTCAGTCTCGATTGCAACGTGCGTATCGCGTTGTCGTTGCGCAATGCGATGAAGCGTGGCCAGTTGCCGGACGATCTGGATCCCGAAAGGGCAGCGGTCGCCATACATGCATACATCGACGGCATTTTGTACCAGTGGCTACTGGCTCCCGACAGCTTCGCACTGGCGGGTGAGGCCGAGCGCTGGGTGGAGATCGGGCTGGATATGCTGCACCTGAGCCCCAACCTGCGCAAATAAAACAAAATGCTCAATTTCATCGGTTTGTGTCAATAGCTGAACGGCGAGGACCCCGCCGGGCCTTGATCCCGGCAGAGTCATTTATAGACGAACTGCAGACACGTTGATCGCTCGCGATTCGCGATTGTGCAGGAGGATTATGGCGTGTTGATGTACCGGCGCCATTGAGGCGCCTGTACTTGTCGTGCCGGCCTGTTACCGACCCTCTGGTTTATTCAACAATGAGGCGCACGGAATAGTTGAAAGGGGGTTCGAGCATCTTCTGGAAGATTTCCGAGCGGCAGGTGTATTCACCATTGCCGGTATACGCAGTTTTGCTTTTCCTGTTTGGCCTGTAACTGGATTCCAGGACGCCAAAACCGATGGGGGCTTCAAAGCGGGTTTGCATTTGGCAGCCGAAGTTGAAGGTGCTCATTTGATAGGAGAGAACTAATTCAATCGGTTTGATTTTTCTCAGCGTCGGTTGCCAGCCAGCAGCGGGATAAGTGAATTTCCTGTTATGGGCGAAATAGAATTCGCGGGTTGTTTTGGCGGGGACATCATAAGCGCTCAAGGACATGTCCGGGGGCGTGGGTTGCTCACTTAAAATGTTGGTCATTTCCAAGGCGTGAGAAGTTTTGTTTACCAGCTCCACGGTGATGCCGGTGTTGGCCAGGCTGGTGGCGACGGCTGCCGGTCCCAGTAGCAGAGCGAGGATTAAGTTTTTCATCATGTTCATTGTAATGTGTCTCTCATGTATTACGAGGCGCGCTAAAGCCTGCGTAAGATAATGGCGCGTAATTGAAGTTACTCGGTTTAGTGTTATTTTTTACAAGAATTTAAGTTGCTTATTAAGTTTGATAGATGTCGGTTAAATCCATTGGTTGAGTGGGTTGTTGTTCGGGCTTATTATTAACGCTGTCCGGTGTGTTAATCCATAGTGAGTAAGTGTGGTGTTGTTATTTGATGTTTCGATTTCTGCGGAGTTTGATTGCGTCAGCCGTCAACAGATGTAAAAAAGCCCCGGCTCTTGCGAGTCGGGGCTTTTGGTAAGGCCGGTTTTTTATTTACATCACGGGGTAATCGATGTAACCCACCGGGCCTTTCCCATAGAACGTTTCCGGATGCGGCTCGTTCAGCGGTGCGTCAGCTTTCAAGCGCGCCGGTAGGTCCGGGTTGGCAATGAACGGCACACCAAAGGCAACGGCATCCGCTTTGCCCTCGGCCAGCCAGGCGTTGGCGCTGTCCTTGGTGAAACGTTCGTTGGCAATGTACGGGCCACCGAAAGCTTGCTTGAGCTGCGGGCCGATGCTGTCTTCGCCTTCCTTTTCACGGGAGCAGATAAAGGCGATGCCACGCTTGCCCAACTCGCGGGCCACATAGCTGAAGGTTTCCAGGCGGTTCTCGTCGCCCATGTCATGGGAGTCGGCGCGTGGTGCCAGGTGCACGCCAACCCGGCCGGCGCCCCAGACTTCAATGGCAGCGTCGGTCACTTCCAGCAGCAGGCGGGCACGGTTTTCCAGGGAGCCGCCATAGTTGTCGGTGCGCTGGTTGGTGCTGCTTTGCAGGAACTGGTCGAGCAGGTAGCCGTTGGCGCCATGGATTTCCACGCCGTCGAAACCGGCGGCCTTGGCGTTCTCGGCGCCTACGCGGTAAGCCTCAATGATATCGGCGATTTCCTCGGTTTCCAGCGCGCGTGGCGTCGGGTAGTCGGCCAGCGGACGCACCAGACTTACATGGCCCTTGGGCTGGATGGCGCTGGGCGCCACCGGCAATTCGCCGTTCAGGTAAGACGGATGGGAGATCCGGCCCACGTGCCACAGTTGCAGGAAAATCTTGCCGCCGGCGCCGTGGATAGCCTTGGTCACGTTGCTCCAGCCGCGCACCTGGTCGTTGGACCAGATGCCGGGGGTATCGGGGTAGCCCACGCCCATGGGCGTGACAGAGGTGGCTTCGCTGAGGATCAGGCCAGCGGAGGCACGCTGCACGTAGTACTCGGCCATCAGCGCGTTGGGCACACGGCCGGCGTCGGCACGGCAGCGGGTGAGCGGCGCCATGATGATGCGGTTCTTCAGCTCGATGTCGCCGAGTTTGATTGGATCGAAAATAGTCGTCATCAATTACAGCCTCGAAAGTTAAGGGTTAAAAGTCAGTGAGTGGCAGGGGCCAGGTCGGCATTGCCGCCCTGGCGGAAAGTGATCAGGGTGACCAGCAGCGCCAGCACGGCCAGCGCACCGGCGGCCAGGGGCACGCTGGTCAGGCCCAGGCCGTGGTCGATGACACTGCCGCCGACCCAGGCGCCCAAGGCGTTGCCGATGTTGAAGGCGCCGATGTTCAGGGTGGAAACCAGGTTTGGCGCGTCTTTGCCGAAGGTCACCACGTTGACTTGCAGGGCCGGCACGGCGGCGAAGCAGGCGGTGGCCCAGAGGAACAGGGTGATTTCAGTGGGGATCAGCGCGACGCTGGTCCAGCTCAATACGGTGGACACCACAGCCATGGTGGTGAAAACCCCCATCAACGTGTTCGCCAGGCTCTTGTCCGCCAGCTTGCCGCCGATGATATTGCCCAGAGTCAGGCCCAGGCCGATCAGCACCAGGGTCCAGGTCACGCCGCGGGGCGATACGCCAGTGACTTCTCCCAGCAGCGGGGCGACGTAAGTGAACAGGGTGAACACCGAGGCGGAGAACAGCGCGGTCATGCTCAGGGACAGCCACAGGCCTGCGCCCTTGAGGGCGACGAGTTCCGAGCGCATGTCGAGTTTTTCTTCATCGCGCTTGGCCGGCAGAAAGCGGATCAGGCCGATCAGTGCAATCACGCCGATGACGGTCACGGCCCAGAAGGTCGAGCGCCAGCCGGCTTCCTGACCCAGCGCGGTGCCCAGCGGTACGCCGAGTACGTTGGCCAGGGTCAGGCCGGTGAACATCAGGGCTACGGCCGAGGCGCGCTTGTTGGGTGCCACCAGGCCGGCGGCCACCACCGAACCGATGCCGAAGAACGCGCCATGGCACAGGGCGGTGACGACCCTGGCGAACATCAGCACGTTGTAATCACTGGCGATGGCGCAGAGCAGGTTGCCGACGATGAAGATCCCCATCAGCGCGACCAGGGCGGCCTTGCGCGGCAACCGTGCGGTGGCCAGGGCCATGAACGGTGCCCCGATGGCCACGCCCAGGGCGTAGCCGGTCACCAGCCAGCCGGCGCCGGGAATCGATACACCCAGGTCGGCCGCCACCTCAGGCAACAGGCCCATGATGACGAACTCGGTGGTGCCGATGGCGAAGGCGCTCAGGGCCAGGATGAGAAGTGAGAGGGGCATGGTGGATCCTTGTCGGGTCAGAGCTCTTGGCTCATTTGCTTGAGGAACTGCTGGATCACGTCCTCGTTGCGTTTGAAGAAATGCCATTGACCGACCTTCTGGCTGGTGATCAGCCCCGCCCGTTGCAACACCGCCAGATGGGCGGACACCGTGGACTGCGACAGGCCGCAACGCTGGTCGATCTGCCCGGCGCAAATGCCGAATTCGTGGTTGTGCAACTGTTCGGGGAACTGGACCTTGGGGTCTTTGAGCCAGTTGAGGATGTCTCGCCGTACTGGGTGTGCCAGGGCTTTTATTATTTCGTCGAGGTCGAGGGGCATGGTTGGCTGCTCGGAATGAGTAAAACGCTATATCGCGATGGGGCGAACTTTAAATCGTTATTTCGCGATACACCAATATGGATTTGATCTGAAAACCGAATAAATCGTTATATCGGGTTATAACGATATTGGCGCGGCGGTGCTAAGCTTCGCGCCTTGAACTATCTCGCACACCTGCACCTCGGCGGCCCCGGCCGGGAACGACTGCTCGGCAGCCTCTACGGCGACTTCGTCAAAGGGCCGTTGCAAGGGCTGTACGATCCGCAGATCGAAGCGGCGATTGCCCTGCATCGACGCATCGACATGTACACCGACCGCCACCCCGTGGTGGATATCGCTTTGTCGCGCTTTTCCACCGTACGGCGGCGCTATGCCGGAATTGTGCTCGACGTGTTTTTTGATCATTGCCTGGCCCGGGACTGGGCGCTGTATGGCGAAGGGCCGTTGATGGACTTCACCTCCCAGGTCTACCGAGTGCTCGCCGCCGAGCCGCAGTTGCCTGGGCGTCTGGCGCAAATCGCGCCTTACATGGCGGCGGATGACTGGCTGGGGTCTTATCGAGAATTCGATGTGCTTGGGCAAGTATTGCGGGGGATTTCCCGACGCCTGTCCCGGCCGGAGGAACTGGCCGGGGCCATGGAAGAATTGATCAGGCTCTATGAACCGTTGAGCGAAGACTTTCAGCTGTTCTACCCGCAGTTGCAGGATTTTGCGTTGAGCCAGACAACACGGCAGGGGTGATGTTGGAGCCGGTTCTTGCCGTCACTGAAGTTCAAATGTGTGAGCGAGCCTGCTCGCGATGAAGGCCTGGCAGTCAAGAACCAACTGACTGACCGCTATCGCGAGCAGGCTCGCTCCCACAAGGGCTCTGCATAGGGCCGCCGGATCAGGCCGCGATCGCAGGCCGCATCGGCACTTGCTGCTTTTGTGGGATTTCGCCAAACAATTCCTTGTGCACCGCCTGTTGCGCCTGAAAGGCCAGGGCAGCCCGCTCCTGGCCGTGGCAGGCAATCGGTTCCAGCAGATGGATGTGCACCTCGCCCCGGTCATTGGCGAACAGGCGCATCAGGTGCGACAGCAAATCATCATCGCCAACGAACGGCGCCAGCGAGTCCGGTTCACCGTTGCGCAGGTAGCGGATCGCCACCGGTTGCAGCGCCACGTCCGCATCGATGGCCGCCGACAATAAACGACCGTGGAAAGTGCGCAGGGAGCGGCCATCGGTGGTGGTGCCTTCGGGAAACATCAGCAGCGGATGGGCCTGTTCCAGGTGTCGGCTCATTTGCTTGCGGATCAACTGGCTGTCGCCCGAGCCGCGCCGGATAAACAGGCTGCCAGCCTTGGCCGCCAACCATCCGGCCACTGGCCAGGTGCGTACTTCGGCCTTGGACAGGAAGGACATTGGCGTGAGCATGCCCAGCAGCGGGATATCGGTCCAGGACACATGGTTGCTGACCCACAGCATGGGCTGTTGCGGCATTTGCCCGTGCACCGTCACGCAGAAGGGCAGGGCATTGCTCAGGCGCGCCATGAAAAAACGCGACCAGCGCTGGCGGCGCACCATGGAGTTGGCCACACCCAACCGTTCGAACAGCCCGAATACGCTGGCCATGCTCAGCCCCAGCGTCACCACCAGCAACACTCGCGCGATTCGCGCGTACACCCGCAACCGACTCATCACACCGCTGCCTTGAAGTGGCGGGCGTAGCGTGGGCAGAGTTCGTCACGCTTGAGCAGGATAAACACGTCGGCCACCTGGAAATCCTCATCCCAGCACGGCTCACCGCAAATCTTCGCGCCCAGGCGCATGTAAGCCTTGAGCAGAGGTGGCATTTCGGCGATGACGTTGGACGGTACGTCCAGGGCCGGCAACGGTTTTTTCGGCACCGCCCGCAGGTGTTCGGTGCACAGATAACGTTCGCGCAGACGCTGCATGATCGCTTGGGCCTGGACGCCGCCGTCCTGCATTGGAATGCTCGCGCATCCCATCAGGTAGCTGTAGCCGCCTTCGTTCAGCACCTCGGCCAGTTCGCCCCACAGTACCGCGATGGTGCCGCCGTTGCGGTAGGCCGGATCGACGCAGGTGCGGCCGATTTCCAGGATCGGGCCCTTGAGATGGACCAGGCCGTGAAGGTTGAATTCTTCTTCGCTGTAGAATCGGCCCAGGCTGCTGGCAGCGTGGTGATCGAGCAGGCGTGTCGTCGCCACGAGTCGGCCGGTATTCAGGTCGCGTACGCCGATGTGGGCGCAGTGAACATCATAGTCATCCATGTCCAGACCCATTTCCGCGCCTTTGAGCTTGGCGTTGAATTCGCCGCTGAAGACGTTGAAGCGCAGGGCCTGGGCTTCTTGCAAAGCCTTGGCGCCAATCAGGCGTTCGGCTTGCAGGCGGCGTTCATTGCCAGTGTCGCTGATGCGGGCGATCTGAGTCATAGCGAATCTCCGTGCGGGCTGTTCAGTTGCAGCCGATCGACTTTCTTTATGCAGCCATGTTGTGCAAAGTCAGGCTATGTAGCCCCGGTGTCATCGCCATGAAGCTTTGGTGATGCTTATATGACAGCCCATTGAGGAGCCTCCCATGCCCTGGCAAAACCTGATCGAACGCGGCGAACGGTTGCCCGCCCATCCGGACCTGGCTGAGGGTTATGCGGCCTTGCTGCAACGCCTGGGGCCGGTTACGCCGTTCGAACTGGCCGTCATGGGGGCGCGATTGATGGCAACGCCGGGGTTGGCTTTTCTGGTGGGGTATCAGGCGGCGCTGCGGGTGCTTTGGCCGAGCGCGCCCCAGAGCCTGGGCGCCTTGTGCGCCACGGAGCAGCGCAGCCTGCGCCCGGCGGACATGCAGACTCGCATCACCGACCTGCGATTGAACGGGCGCAAGGATTTCGTTACTGCGGGCGATGCGGCCGAGTGGCTGCTGATTGCCGCCCGCAGCGAAGCAGCCGGCGAGCCGCCGCGGTTGAATCTTGCGGTGGTTTATCCCGGAGAGCCGGGGGTGACCCTGGAAAAACTCCCGGCTATCGCCCTGATGCCAGACATCAGCCATGGCCGGGTGCTGTTGGACGGCGCGCTGTGCGAGTTGTTGGCCGGGGACGGTTGGGACGCCTACGTCAAACCGTTCCGCACCTTGGAAGACCTTTATGTGCTCAGTGCCATGGCCGCCTGGCTGTATGGCGTGGGACAGGAGTGCGCTTGGCCCCAAGCCCTGCAGCTGCGTCTGCTGGGATTGCTGGCCGGTTGCGCTGAAGTGAGTCGTCACAACCCGTCCAGCGCGGCCGGGCATGTGCTGCTGGGTGGGTTGTTCGCTCAGTTCAGCGGGCTCGATGAAGAACTGAACGACGCCCTGGCCGCCGGCCCGGCGTTGTGGCGCGAGATGTGGACGCGAGATAAAGCCGTGATGGACATGGCGGCGGGTGCGCGGGCCAAGCGGTTGGCCAAGGCGTTGGGATAACCCTTTGTGGGAGCGAGCCTGCTCGCGATAGCGGAGTGTCAGTTGACATCAATGCTGCTGAGCCAGCGCTATCGCGAGCAGGCTCGCTCCCACAGGGAAATGCCACTCATACCCAAATTGTCATCAAGTCTGAATAGGCTCCGAAGGTTCAATCCTGCGAGCCCCGAGCATGTCCAAAGGCTGGTTCCTGATCCCGTTGCTATTGCTCAACCTGTACGCCCAGGCTGAAGACTGGCCCGGTGAGCAATGGCCAAGTGGCCCGACCCCCACCGGGCTGGCCATCGAAGCCCTGGAGCAATACGCCTTCCCACCCCGCGACGATGCCTCTCGCCAGGGCATCCGTACCGATGCGCTGCTGGTGATCCTGGACGGGCGGCTGGTCTACGAGCGTTATGCCGGGCCCACCCGTGCCGACACTGCGCACCTGACCTGGTCGATCAGCAAAAGCCTGATGGCGACGGTGTTTGGCGTGGCCTATGGGCAAAAGCTGTTCAGTCTGCAGGATCCTGCCGCCAGGTATTACCCGGCGTTGAGCAAGCATCCGGACATGACCTTGGCCGATCTGTTCCATTGGGCCTCGGGGCTGGATTGGCAGGAAGATTACGAATACGCACCGCTCAAGTCCTCGGTGGTGGCGATGCTTTATACCCGTGGGCGTCATGACATGGCGGCGTTCACTGCGCAGCATGAACGCGACAGTCCGCCGGGGCAGGTGTTTCGTTACTCCAGTGGTGACAGCAACCTGCTGGCCGCGGCATTGAAAAATATCGTTGGCCCGGCGCGGTATGCCGATTATCCCTGGACGGCCCTGTTCGAGCCGCTGGGTATCCGCCACGCCACCTGGGAAACCGACGCCGCCGGCACGTTTGTCGGGTCCTCCTACGCCTACCTTACGGCGCGGGACCTGGCGCGTGTGGGGCTGTTGATGCAACGCGAGGGACGCTGGGGCGAGCGGCAACTGATCCCGCAAGCCTGGGTGGCGTTCAATCGCGAACCCTTCGCCCGCTTCCGGGCCGGCCAGGATGAAGCGGTGCCCGGTGGGCATTGGTGGCTCAACCGCGCGGCCGACCCGGCCATCCACCCGTGGCCCGATGCACCGCCGGATACGTTTGCCGCGCTGGGCCATTGGGGGCAGGCGCTGTACGTGATCCCCAGCGCCCGGTTGGTGATCGTGCGCTACGCTGATGACCGCGACGGCAGCTACCGCCACAATGAGTTGCTCAAGCGAGCCATGGCGGCGTTCGCCGGGACGGTGCAGCCATGAGACGCAGACCGCTGCTCACGCTGATGTCGTTACTTGTTGTGGCCCTGCTCGGCTGGATCTGGCTCGAGCGGGTGGCGCTGCGGGCCTTCCCCGACATCATCAGCGCCTACACCGCCAAGGAATATTGCTCGTGTCGCTACGTGATGGAGCAACCGGCTGACTATTGCCGTGGCTATGTAAAGCAGTCGGTGCCCATCAGCGATTTTCTCGAAACGCCTGAAGCGAAACGCATCACCGTCGCCGGGCTGGGGCGAAGCAATAGCGCACGATGGCTGGGGGAGCGGCAGGGCTGTCGGTTGGAGCCGTGACCGGACCTGTGTATTCCCATAGAGGATTGAAACAGAAGGTTTGCAAGTGCCCTCGGCCCGGTTAAGGTTCGCCACAGGTTTATCTGCCCTCCGAGTGTGTATGTTCAAGCGGTCTTTTTCTCACGCTGTCGCGACCTTGCTGCTGGCCTGCGCCGCGCTGCCGGTCCAAGCCAATTGGTATCTGGACGGCGAATCGTCGCGGCTGTCGTTTATCAGCAGCAAAAATGGCAACGTTTCCGAGGTCCAGCGTTTCCTGGTGCTTCATGGTCAGGTCCAGCCCAAGGGGATGGTCCGGCTGGAAGTGGAGCTGGAGTCGGTCAACAGTGGCATTCCCCTGCGTGACGAGCGCATGCGCGCCGAGTTGTTCGAGATCAAGCAATTTGCCGACGCCGCCATTACCGCGCAGCTCGACCTGTTACCGATCCAGGACCTGGCCAACGGCGCTCAACTGGAACTGCGCTTGCCGCTGACCGTTGACCTGCACGGCAAGCAACATGTGTATCAGGCCGAACTGCTGGCAACGCGCCTGGATGAACGACGGTTCCAGGTCGTGACCCTGGAGCCGGTGGTGCTCAATGCGGCGGATTTCGATCTGGCGCCGGGATTGGAGAAGTTGCGCAAACAGGCCGGGCTGTCGGCCATCAGCCTCGCAGTGCCGGTGAATGCGGTGCTGATTTTCACGGCGCGCTGACATGAGCGGCCCGGTATTTCCGTGGCGCGAGGGCAATCGCTTCGAGCTGTTGATCGATGGCCCGCAGTTTTTCCCGCGCATGCTGGTGGAAATTGCCCGCGCCCAGGAACAGGTCGAGCTGGAGCTGTACCTGGTGGAGGCGGGAACTTGCGCCGAGGCGATGGTCCAGGCACTCGTCCAGGCTGCCGAGCGCGGTGTTCGCGTGCGTTGCCTGTTCGATGACTACGGCAGCCTGGCGTTTACCCAGGACCTGCGCCACCGCCTGATCGAGGCGGGCGTGGAGCTGCGTTTTTACAATCGCCTGAGTTGGCGCCGCTGGGTACGGAATTTATATCGGGACCACCGCAAGCTGCTGTTGGTGGACCAGCGCCTGGCGGTGGTTGGCGGCACCGGGGTCACCGATGAGTTCTGGAGCCCGCTGGATGACCGCTGCGAGTGGCACGAGGTCATGGTGGAAATCGTCGGCCCCTTGGTGCTCGACTGGCAGTTGCTGTTTGACCGCCAATGGCTCGCCAACCGCCATCGCCGTGCCTGGAAACCGGCTTCCAACTTCGGCTTGCCGCGCTTGCCCCGGGTTCCGCCGATGGGTGAGGGCATGGGGCGGGTGGCTTATGCCGATGCCCGCCAGAATCGCGACATCCTGCAATCGTTGTCCCGGGCCCTGAACAGCGGCCAGAAGCGGATCTGGATGGCGACCCCATACTTTTTGCCGACCTGGAACGTGCGTCGCTCCTTGCGCAAGGCTGCCGCCCGGGGCATCGATGTGCGCCTGCTGCTCACCGGCCCGCGCACCGATCACCCGTCCGTGCGCTACGCCGGGCACCGTTATTACCCGCGTCTGCTCAAGGCTGGGGTGAAAATCTTCGAATACCAGCCGTGTTTCCTGCACCTGAAGATGGTGCTGGTGGACGACTGGGTCAGCATCGGCTCCTGTAATTTCGATCACTGGAACCTGCGCTTCAATCTGGAAGCCAACCTCGAAGCCCTCGACTCCGCACTCAGCACGGCAGTGGCGGCGAGTTTCGAGCGTGACTTCGCCCAGAGCCTGGAGGTCAGTCTCGATGCCTGGAAGCGCCGGCCGCTGTGGAAACGGGTCAAGCAACGGGTGTGGGGGTTGGTGGATCGGTTGGTGGTGAATGTGCTGGGGCGGCGGGGTTAAGGTTCAGCAAAAACAATGTGGGAGCGAGCCTGCTCGCGATGGTGGCCTGACAGTCAATGATGCGGTGACTGGTAGGCCTTCATCGCGAGCAGGCGCGCTCCCACGGTTATTTGCGCTGTTGATGAATCAGAGCAACTCGAAACTCTGTTGCTTCACATCCTGGGAATCCAGGCCGATCTGGACGTTGAACTTGCCCGGTTCAGCGGCGTATTTGAGCTGGGCGTTGTAGAACTTCAAGTCGTCTTCAGTGATGGTGAAGTGAATGACTTTCTTCTCGCCGGCCTTGAGCATCACCTTGCGGAAGTTCTTCAGCTCCTTCACCGGGCGGATGATCGAGCCGGTCACATCCTGGATATAGAGCTGCACCACGGTTTCGCCGTCACGCTCGCCGGTGTTTTCCAGGGTCACGCTGGCATCGAGCTTGCCGGTCTTGTTCAGCGTGGTGGACGACAGGGCCATGTCCGTCAGGCTGAATTCGGTGTAGCTCAGGCCGTAGCCGAACGGGTAGAGCGGGCCTGTGGTGTCATCGAAGTATTGCGAGGTGTAGTTGCCCGGCTTGCCCGGCGTAAACGGTCGACCAATGCTCAGATGGTTGTAGTAGGTGGGAATCTGTCCTACCGAGCGCGGGAAGGAGATCGGCAGTTTGCCCGACGGGTTGTAATCGCCGAATAGCACGTCGGCGATGGCGTTGCCGCCTTCGGTGCCGCTGAACCAGGTTTCCAGGATCGCATCGGCCTGTTGCTTTTCATCCACCAGCGCCAGCGGGCGGCCGTTCATCAGCACCAGCACCAGTGGTTTGCCGGTAGCCTTCAGGGCCTTGATCAGCTCGCGCTGGCTGGCGGGGATGCTCAGTTCCGTCCGGCTCGAGGATTCGTGGGACATGCCGCGCGACTCACCCACGGCGGCCACCACCACATCGGCTTGCTTGGCGGCCTTCACGGCTTCGTCGATCAGCACTTGGGCAGGGCGCGGGTCATCCACCACTTCCGGGGCGTCGAAGTTGAGGAAGTTCAGGTAGTCGAGCACCTTCTTGTCGCCGGTGATGTTGGCGCCACGGGCGTAGATCAGTTTCGATTCTGCGTCCAGTGCGCGGGTCATGCCGTCGAACAAGGTCACCGATTGCGCAGGGCGCCCGGCAGCGGCCCAACTGCCCATCATGTCGATCGGCGCCTTGGCGAGCGGTCCGACCAGGGCGATTTTTGCGCTTTTGTTCAGGGGCAGGGTCTGGTTGCGGTTTTCCAGCAGGACCAGGCTGCGGCGGGCCACGTCACGGGCATCGTCGCGGTGCAGGCGGCTTTCAGCGTAGGTGTCGGCCGGGTCGTCCTCGGCCTTGCCGATGCGCAGGTACGGATCCTTGAACAGGCCCATGTCGTATTTGGCGGCGAGGACTTCGCGCACCGCATTGTCGATGTCGCTCTGCTCGATTTCACCGGCCTTGAGCAGTCCAGGCAGCTCCTTGCCGTACAGCGAGTCGTTCATGCTCATGTCGATGCCGGCCTTGATCGCCAGCTTCGCCGCTTCGCGACCGTCCCGGGCCACGCCATGCTTGATCAGTTCGAAGATGGCGCCGTGGTCACTCACCGCCAGGCCCTTGAACCCCCATTCCTTGCGTAACAGATCGTGCATCAGCCAGGTGTTGGCGGTGGCGGGCACGCCGTTGATGGAGTTCAGCGCGACCATCACCCCGCCGGCACCCGCATCGATGGCGGCGCGGTAGGGTGGCAGGTAGTCCTGGTACATTTTCACCGGGCTCATGTCCACGATGTTGTAGTCCCGGCCACCTTCCACCGCGCCGTACAGGGCGAAGTGCTTGACGCTGGCCATGATGCTGTCGGCCGCGTTGGCGCCACTGCCCTGGAACGCTTTGACCATCACCCCGGCGATGCGCGACACCAGGTAGGTGTCCTCACCAAAGCCCTCGGAGGTCCGGCCCCAGCGGGGGTCGCGGGAAATATCCACCATCGGCGCGAAGGTGATGTCCAGGCTGTCGGCCGCCGCTTCCTGGGCAGCGACGCGGCCGGAGCGGTAGATGGCGTCCATGTCCCAGCTGGAGGCCAGGGCCAGGGGGATCGGGAAAATCGTGCGATGGCCGTGGATCACGTCATAGGCGAAGAACATCGGGATCTTCAGCCGGCTGCGCATGGCCGCGTCCTGCATCGGGCGGTTTTCAGCCCGGGTGATGGAGTTGAACGTTCCTCCGATGTTGCCAGCGGCGATTTCCTTGCGAATCATCTCCCGAGGCATCTCGGGGCCGATGCTGATCAGGCGCAACTGGCCGATCTTTTCCTCGAGGGTCATCTGCTTCATCAGGTTGCTGATGAAGGCATTCTTGTTCTCTATCGGGGTTGGCAGGTTGTCGGCTAATACGGATTGACTGGCCAGTGTGACGAACAGGCCCAGCAAACACAGCTTCTTCATGAATGGTTTCTCGCAAGCCTAAGGGCGGTAATCAGGACTCGCCGGTCAGCAAAATGTGAGGAGCGGCTATTGTTGTTCGAGTATTGTCTGAATAAGAGCAGCACTGTTTTCGAACGCACGCGGATGAACTTAGTTTCGCACCGGGCATCTTTTAGCCCATCGACCCGATTCAATCCCGTGGCGGCGGCAGATTATGCCCCAGACGCTGGTGAGATAGGTGGCTGTGTTTTCTTCAATGGACTGTATAGGGGAGTTTCAACCGATGAATCTACGACTCGATCACCTTCGCCACCTGCCAATACTGGCGCTGATGCTGTTCACCACGCTGCTGGCCGGTTGCGGCATCAACAATATTCCAACCCTGGACGAACAGGCCAAGGCCGCCTGGGGACAGGTGCAGAACCAGTACCAGCGCCGAGCCGACCTGATCCCCAACCTGGTGGAAACCGTCAAGGGCTATGCGCAGCACGAACAGGAAACGCTGACGGCGGTGGTCGAGGCGCGGGCCAAGGCCACGTCCATCCAGGTCGATGCCGGTACCCTGGACAACCCGGAAAAACTCAAGCAGTTCCAACAGGCCCAGGACCAGTTGAGTGGTGCGTTGAGCCGGCTGATGGTGGTGGTCGAGCGTTATCCGGACCTCAAGGCCAACCAGAACTTCCTGGCCTTGCAATCACAACTCGAAGGCACCGAGAACCGCATCGCCGTGGCTCGTCGCGACTTCATCCTGGCGGTGCAGAAATACAACACCGAAATCCGCACCTTCCCCGGTCGCTTGTGGCACAGCGTGCTGTACAGCGATCTGCCGATCCGCGAAACCTTCGAAGCCACCAGCCCCAACGCCGAAAAAGCCCCTGAAGTGAAATTCTGAAAAAACTGTGGGCGCGAGCCTGTGGGAGCAAAGCTTGCTCGCGATGAACGATAACGCGGTCATTAGAAAGACCGAGGTGCCTTCATCGCGAGCAAGCTCAGCTCCCACACCAGCTCGCTCCCACACAGGAGTTACAATGCGAGTGTTGAAATTTGGCCTGGTGCTGTTGCTCTGGGTCTTTGCCATCACGGCCCAGGCCGAGTTGAGTTTTCCGGCACTGACCGGGCGGGTGGTGGACACTGCCCAGATGCTGGAACCCTCGGTGCGCACGCAACTGGATGCACAGCTCAAGGCCCATGAACAGGCCACCGGTGAACAGGTGGTCGTGGTCACGCTGGCGGACCTGCAAGGCAGCAGCATCGAAGACTTCGGTTATCAACTGGGGCGTCACTGGGGCATTGGGCAGAAGGATAAAAACAACGGCGCGCTACTGATCGTGGCCCGGGATGATCGTAAACTGCGGATCGAAGTGGGCTATGGCCTGGAAGACCGCCTGACTGACGCCCAGAGTTCGGTGATTATCAACCAGGTGATCACTCCGGCGTTCAAGGCCGGCAATTTCAACAAAGGTATAAGCGACGGCGTAGCGGCGATGCTGATGGTGCTGGGCGGCAATGCGCTGGATGAGCCGGCTGCGGTGTACGGTGCCGACGGCCAGGAGGAGGGCGATTTCGTCGGGCGCCATCCGGGGCTGTTCGTGTTGTTGGTGCTGCTGTTCATCGTAACGGTGTTCGTGTGCCAGATGCTCGGTATCCTGCCGGCCGGACGCGGTGGTTCCGGGGGCGGCTATGGCGGTGGCGGCGGTTTTGGCGGCGGCGGTGGCGGCGGCTTCAGTGGTGGTGGGGGCAGTTTCGGGGGCGGCGGTTCGTCGGGCGGCTGGTGACAATAATAATGAGCAGGCACTTTTAACCATGGCATTACTGACTGAACACGAACAACGCAAGGTCGCCGAGGCCATTGCCCGGGTGGAGCGCGATACCGACGCCGAGCTGGTCACCGTGCTTGCTGCCCGCGCCGACGACTACGCCTACATCCCGCTGCTGTGGGCCAGCCTGCTGGCCTTGGTGGTGCCCGGCATGGTGCATTACCTCACGGGCTGGCTGAACATGCACAGTCTGCTGCTGGTGCAGTGGGTCCTGTTTATCGTGCTGTGCCTGGTGTTTCGCATTCCTGCAATCACCACTCACCTGATCCCCCGTTCCGTGCGCCACTGGCGCGCCTCCAATCTGGCGCGCCGGCAGTTTCTCGAGCAGAACCTGCACCACACCGTCGGCGGCACAGGAATGTTGATTTTCGTTTGCGAGGCCGAGCGGTATGTGGAAATCCTGGTGGACGAAGGCATTTCCAAGCGTCTCGACAACACGCGCTGGGAGGCCATTGTCGCCACCTTCACCCAGCAGGTCCGCCAAGGACAGACGTTGCAGGGCTTCGTCACCTGCATCGAGGCCTGCGGCGAATTGCTCAAGGAGCATGTACCCGTGACTCACGCGCGCAATGAGCTGCCGAATCGGTTGGTGGTGCTGGGCTGAAAAAATTTCTGCCAGCACAAGCCTGTGGGAGCAAAGCCTTGCTTCCACAGAGGCTACTGCTCGCCACACGAACTTTTCCGTGCCCTCACTGCCCATCCCCCCTAAAATAACCGCCATTCCCGATCCGCCCGCCCCGAGGCCGCTTTTTCCATGTCTGTCACCGCTACCCCCGCCCGTCCTGCGCCGGATCACCACGCCCAGTTCATCGAGCTGCTGCAAAGCAGCCTTGAGCAGAACGCCTTCATCAAACTGGTGCTGGCCAAGTACGTCGGTGACGAAGCGGACCTGCAACGGCTGATCATCAAGCAGTTGACGGTCAAGGATCAGCCATGCCTGTCCTTCGTTTACCGCTACAAAACCCGCGACATCACCAAGAATTTCCCGCTGGCCGAAGGCGTGGCGACCATCGCTGTGTTATTGCCGATGTCGTTCAAGAACGCGCATCTGCTGGCTGTCACCGACGAAGCGCAGCTGGAATACAGCAAAAAGGGCAAAAGCTCGCTATTCAAGAGCAAGCCCCAGCAGCTGCGAGAAGTGCCATCGGCCGAGCACAATCGCGAGAAAAACCGCTTCCTCGACCTGAACCGCCCGTTCCTGGCGGATTTGGGCGTGACCAACCATAAGCACGAGCTGATCCCGGCGATGTCGCGCAAGTGGAAGCAGATCAACAAGTTCATCGAAGTCTTCAGCCATGCGCTGACATCTTCGCCGCTGGCCCTGGATCAGCCGGTGCGGGTGTCGGACTTTGGCTCGGGCAAGGGTTATCTGACGTTCGCCATCCATGACTACCTGCGCAACACCTTGCAGGCTGAAGGGATCGTGACCGGCGTCGAACTGCGAGAGGACATGGTCAAGCTGTGCAACGAAGCTGCCGCGCGGCTGGAGCACCCGGGCCTGAGCTTCCAGCACGGCGATGTGCGCAGCGTGGCGCCGGCCGCGGTGGATGTGATGATTGCCTTGCATGCCTGTGATATCGCCACCGATTACGCGATCCACATGGGCATTCGCTCGGGCGCTTCGATCATCATGTGCTCGCCGTGCTGCCACAAGCAGATCCGCTTGCAAATCCAGAGTCCGGCGTTGCTCAAGCCGATGCTGCAATATGGGCTGCACCTGGGCCAGCAGGCAGAAATGGTCACTGACAGTCTGCGGGCGCTGTTTCTGGAGGCGTGCGGTTACGAAACCAAGGTGTTCGAGTTCATTTCCCTGGACCACACCAACAAGAACAAGATGATCCTGGCGGTCAAACGCGCCGAACCGGTGGACCCGGCAGAGCTGCTGGCGAAGATCCAGGAACTCAAGGCGTTCTACCACATCACCGAGCACTGCCTCGAAACCCTGCTGCGGGCTGACGGTTACCTCGCCTGAGTGACTGACATTACCCTGTGGGAGCGAGCCTGCTCGCGATTGAACGATGACGCGGCGCACCTGAAAAACCGCGTCGCCTGAATCGCGAGCAGGCTCGCTCCCACACGTTGCATTCAGCATCCAGCGATGTGCAGCCCGTCAGGTAATCGCCGCTTATCCCTCATCTACCGACGTACCGGTCTACCTTTAATGCGTTCACCCCCTACGCATTTTTCAAGGAGTCCACCCCATGGCCGCAAAGAAAATCCTCATGCTGGTCGGCGATTACGTCGAAGACTATGAAGTCATGGTGCCATTCCAGGCCTTGCAGATGATCGGCCACACCGTTCATGCCGTGTGCCCGGACAAAAGCGCCGGGCAGACCGTGCGCACGGCGATCCACGACTTCGAGGGCGACCAGACCTACAGCGAAAAACCGGGGCATCTGTTCGCGCTGAATCATGATTTCGTCGGTGTCGAGGCCGCTGATTACGATGCGTTGCTGGTGCCGGGCGGACGTGCGCCGGAATATCTGCGCCTGAATGAGAAAGTCCTGCAACTGGTGCGTGAATTTGACCAGGCGGGCAAGCCGATTGCAGCGGTATGCCACGGTGCGCAATTGCTGGCAGCGGCGGGTATCCTGGAAGGGCGCGAATGCAGCGCCTATCCCGCCTGTGCCCCGGAGGTGCGTCTGGCGGGAGGGACCTTTATCGAGTGCGCGGTCACCGAAGGCCACGTTCAAGGCAATCTGGCGACCGCGCCCGCCTGGCCGGCACATCCGAACTGGCTGGCGGGGTTCCTGACGTTGCTGGGCACGGCCATCACCTTGTAAGGCACTGGCAGAACAAGCGCAGCGGGTCTTTACTCTTGGGGATGCCTCAACCGCCCAGGAGAAAGAACATGTCCGGATGGTACGAAGTCAGCAAAAGCAGCAACGGCCAGTTTAAGTTTGTGCTCAAGGCGGCGAACGCCGAAACGATTTTGACCAGCGAGCTGTACACGACCCGCAGCGGTGCCGACGGTGGCATCGCTTCGGTGCAGAAGAACAGCCCACTGGCTGAACGTTATGAACTCAAGAGCACCAAGGACGGCCATCCTTACTTCAACCTCAAGGCTGGCAATCACGAAGTGATCGGCAGCAGCGAAAGCTATTCCTCTGACGCCGCCCGGGACAAGGGCATTGCCAGCGTCATGGCCAACGGACCGACGACGGTGATCAAGGACAAGACGCTGGCGGCGCTTTGACAGGACGCCAAAAGCCGAGGGCCAATGTGGGAGCAAGCTTTGCTCCCACCGATAAATCCCTTCCCCACAAGCTACGGGGCCATGCCTGCCCTGGCTCTAAACCTCCACCGGCACCGACAGTTTCGGGTTGCCCAGCGGATGCGTCTTGGCATCGAAGAACCGCAGTTCAACCGCCAACCCCTGGAACACCTTGGCGTAATGGCGCTTCTGGTGCTGAATGAACGCCTGACTGCGGGGGTAGATCGAGATTGCCACGGTTTTCGGCGCGGCCTGGCGCAGGGCATGGACGATGTGACTGTCCTGTTCGCCCAAGGCATGGCCGAACAGGCACAGGTTGTCGCCGTGGTGCAGCAACTGGTCGTAGCAGAACGATAGGTAATCAGAGCTGCGAATGGTCTTGAGCTTGTCCTGGCTCGGGCCTTCATTGACGAACAGCGGCACGTCGTCAAGGGTCTTGATCGTATTGTTGATGGCGAAACTGCCCAACAGCGTGCCTTCGGTGGCGGTCAGCTTGCGTGCCGTGCCGTCCTGGTTGCGTACCAGGTGCAGGCCACCGTGCAGGTACAGCAGACGTGGTTTGTCCGTGTCTGCCTGGCTCAGATCAAAGCTGTGATCGTTGCCCAGGAACAGGTCGGTGACAGTCTCGGGCGCATGCTGGATCGCCCAGTAGTTGAGCAGATCGTAGTTGGTGGTGAACACCGTGCGATAGCGGCCCAGCTCCTGATTAAGCGTCGCCAGGGTCGAGGGTTCGACCAGTCGCCACGGGATATGCACCGCGTGCACGGTGTTGATCAGTGCTTCCTTTATTGCGTAGTAGCGATTGCGCGGTGCAGCGGAACTGACGGCCAGGGCCTTGTTGACCCGGCTGGTGGTTTTCAGCGCACCGAGTACCTGTTCGAAACTGCGTGTCTGCATCGCGTCGAACACACTCATTTCCGACGGGCTCAAGGGTTTTTCTTCGACTGTGCGAGCGTTTTCGAACAGCGAGTCGTAGCCGAAATCGTCCCAAACGGCGCGGCTGGCGCCGTTACCCAGCAGCAAGCCGCTGAAAGCGGTGCTGGCGCGCAAGGCATCCCAGTCTTCGAGCTGGGCGTCGTATTGCTGGAAGTCGGTCATTGCGAAAGTTATCTCAAAACGTGGTTAAGGCAGGGCGCGACTTTATCACGACCCAGTCTTGAGCCAGATCAAGATGCGCTGTGACCAGTCGGTCATTCTGGTAGCCCTGCCAATCCCGGCCTCTTCCAGGAGCATCTCCCATGAGCAGCACCTTTTTCATTCCCGCCGTGAACGTCATGGGGCTGGGTTGCCTCGACGAGGCCATGACCGCCATCCGTAACTACGGCTTTCGCAAGGCCCTGATCGTCACTGACACAGGGTTGGCCAAGGCCGGCGTCGCCAGCAAGGTGGCCGACCTGCTGGCGCAACAGGACATCGACTCGGTGATTTTCGACGGTGCCAAACCCAATCCCAGCATCGCCAATGTCGAGCGTGGGCTGGGGTTGCTGAAGGAGAGCCAATGCGATTTCGTGGTGTCGCTGGGTGGTGGCTCGCCCCACGATTGCGCCAAGGGCATCGCCTTGTGTGCCACCAACGGCGGGGAAATTCGTGACTACGAGGGCGTTGACCGCTCGAGTAAACCGCAGTTGCCGCTGATCGCCATCAACACCACGGCAGGTACTGCCAGCGAGATGACCCGTTTTTGCATCATCACCGACGAGACGCGCCACGTGAAAATGGCGATTGTCGACCGCAACGTGACGCCGCTCATGTCGGTCAACGATCCGGCGTTGATGGTGGCGATGCCCAAGGGGCTGACGGCTGCCACCGGCATGGATGCGTTGACCCATGCGATCGAAGCTTACGTATCCACTGCCGCCAATCCGATCACCGATGCCTGCGCGCTGAAAGCAGTCACGTTGATCAGCAACAATCTGCGTCAGGCCGTGCGCGACGGCAACGATCTGACGGCGCGGGAGAACATGGCCTACGCGCAGTTTCTCGCGGGGATGGCATTCAATAATGCCTCGCTGGGTTTTGTGCATGCGATGGCCCATCAACTGGGCGGTTTTTATGACTTGCCCCACGGCGTGTGTAATGCCGTGCTGTTGCCCCATGTGCAGAGTTTCAACGCCTCGGTATGTGCCGCTCGGCTGACCGACGTGGCCCATGCCATGGGCGCCGATACGCGCGGACTCAGCCCGGAGGAGGGCGCGCGGGTGGCCATTGAGGCGATCCGCAGCCTGGCCCGGGACGTGGACATTCCGGCCGGCCTGCGTGAGTTGGGCGTACGCCTCAACGACGTGCCGGTACTGGCCACCAACGCATTGAAAGATGCTTGTGGTCTGACCAACCCACGGGCGGGGGATCAACGGCAGATCGAGGAGATTTTCCGCAGCGCCTTTTAAGCGACCCGTGGCGGCATGAACCGCACGCACAGCATCGCTGCCACCGCCAGCAGCGTGCACAATGCCGCCAGCGGCCAGGCCTGTTGACTCAACAACAGGCTGGCCATGGCGCCGATCGCCGATGCCATCAGTTGATGCAGGAAACCGCTCAACGCCATGGCATAAGCACCGGCCACCGGTGAACCCTCATTGGCCAGGGACAGGCTGATGGGGTAATTCAACGATTGGCCGAACACCGCGAAGCAGTACGGCAACCAGAACAGCAGCGCAACACTGCTCAGCGCGACGCTCCCCAGCAGCATGGTTGCGCTGCCACCCAGCACCAGCGCAATGCCCCAGCTCATCAGCCGTCGCTGACCGGTGCGCAGCACAAAGCCGTTTACCGCCAGCGCGCCGAACAGGTACGCCGCACTGATCGGCCAGCCCAGCAGGCCGTACTCAATCGCTGACCAATGAAAGCTTTCCTGCAGGATCAGTGGCGCGGCGGTGTTGAACGCGACGATCACGCCGTAACCCAGGCCACCAGCCAATGCCGGCAGTAAAAAACCTCGGTATCGGAGAATTCTGCCGTAGACGCGCCACGCTGATTGCCCGTGGCTGCTTTCTGTCAGCACTGGGAAACCGACCCGGGACACTGCCACCGCCATCGCCAGGCTGACCGCACCCAAGCCGTAGAAGATCGCTTCCCAGCCGAAGGCAACCTGGATCAAGGAGCCCAGATACTGGCCAATGCCAAGGGCAATCACGAAGGCTATCGAGATCCATGACAGGGCCTTGGCCAGCAGATCGCCGTTGAAACTGTCACGGATCAATACCCTGGCCATCACCGAGATACCGCTGGCGCCGATGCCCTGAATCAACCTGAGCGTCAGGAACGCCTCGACTGTCGTACCCAGCGGTAAGGCCAGGTTGCTCAGGCCGTACAACCCCAATGCCGCCAGCAACACCGGTTTGCGTCCCAGACGCT
The DNA here is from genome assembly GCF_003033885.1 of Pseudomonas rhizophila. Classification (NCBI taxonomy): domain Bacteria; kingdom Pseudomonadati; phylum Pseudomonadota; class Gammaproteobacteria; order Pseudomonadales; family Pseudomonadaceae; genus Pseudomonas; species Pseudomonas rhizophila. The sequence continues at coordinate 2,540,119 of NZ_CP024081.1, forward strand.
GGCTCACGCTGCCCCACAGCAACATTGGCAGCGCCATGCCGATCAGGTAAACCGACAAGCCCCAGGAAACCCGGGACGCATCGGCCCCCAGATCCCGGGCAATGTCGGGCAGGGCCGGCAAGTAGATGCTCATGCCCAGTTGTGCCAGGAAGACAGTGGTGCAGGTGATGATCAGGGTCTTACGGTTCTTCATCAAGGCGCTCGTTCAAGGACGGATGTCACGCCCGTGTGCCAGCAGCAGATTGGTGATCCGTTCGCAGAACGAGCGAATCACGTTCGTCTCCATGTCGGCGCGCAGGGTGATGCGGATTGCGGCCTTGTTTTGCGGCACTACGGGGAAAAAGACCGCTGAAGTGAAATACCCCAGGTCGGCCAATTCGACCGCCAGGCTGTTGGCCAGGGCTGCTTCACCGCATGTCACCAGGCGGATCGCCATGGCATTGCCGAGTTGTTCGGTGCGGATGAGGCTGTCGAAGAGGCGGATATTAGCCTGCAAACGCTCCTGCAAGGCGCTGAATTCTCGACTGCGGTGCAGGCGGATCGAGGCAATGCCGGCGCCAATGGCCGCCGCGTTCAGGCTCTGGGACCAATTGCTCGGCCCGCCGTAGCGCTGCACCAGTGTTTTTTGCCGTTCACTGCCAAACATCGCCAGGCCGCCACTGGCCCCGAATGATTTGGCCAGCGAGGCGACAATCAGCGTGCGCTCGTCCACGGCGTGCAAGCGTGACCGGACCAGGCCCGCTCCGCATTGCCCTACGGCGGACAGCGCGTGGGAGTCATCCAGATAGAGAAACAGGCCATAGCGCTGTTTGAGGTACAACAGGCTGTCCATATCCGTCACCCCGCCCATGCTGTAGGCCCCATCGGCCACATACGCCACGTTGCGCTGTCGTTTGCACACGTCCTCGAGAAAGTCCATGTCGTTGTGGGGCCCGGTGATGACTTGGGTTTCATCGGCGCAGGCAGCCTTGACGTGGTTCATCGAGTAATGGGCATGTTTGTCAAACACCATGACCGGCGGCCGATTGTCGGTGAGCACGCCGCTGGCCAGCAACGGCAGGATCCCGGCGCTCGCTGCGCTGCATGACAGGGCGCTGAGACAACTGGCGCCAAACAACTCCGACAATTGGGTTTCGTATCGGTCCAGGATCGCCAGTTTGCAGCGGTTTTTCGAGTTGGCGACGCGCAAGGTCCCGGTTTCCCACAGGGCCGTCATGGCCCCGTCCAGCAACGCCGGATGGTGATCCAGGCCCAGATAGGACGTGGTACAGAAGTGGTGAAAGGTTCGGCCGTACTGGTCGACCAGGACATTGGGTGTCTTGACCTCGACATTCAGCCCTGAGATTTTTCCGACTTCGGCGCTCTGCCAGTCCTGGTCCGCCAGGGAAATGACCTTACGGTAGTTGGTGTAGCGATGGGTTGGCTGTGCAGTCTGGTTCATGGTGCGCTTACATTCCTTGGTTGAGTGGTGCTGTCCGTGGGTGGTTTCGATATCTGTGTGTTTCCAGACTTTACAGATCGTTATGCAGGGCTTTGAATCGGCCGTTTCCGGCGTGTTTGAGTGTTACCGGAGACTTCTGTGTAGGATCTTGCCTAAGGGGCTGGGCGGGGAATCCATTTGCGCTGTCGGAGCTGGGCAAAGCGATGCTTTCACCCTTGAGCCTGCTGCACTTGACCCATCCGTTTCTTTTCCAAAGGTTGCTTGTCGATGCTCTCAGGCTTCAATCATCTGACACTTGCCGTCACCGAGCTGGACCCCAGTGTGGTTTTTTATAGCGAGCTATTGCAGCTTCGTCTTGAGGCCAGGTGGGACAAAGGGGCCTATTTGTCGCTGCCCGGACTATGGCTGTGCCTGTCTGTTGACCCGTTGCGCAAAAAGGGGGCTGCGGCGGACTACACCCATTACGCATTCAGTATCCGTGCCGAGGACTTCCCGGTGCTGGTGGCGCGGCTCAATGCGGCCCAGGTGGTGACGTGGCGCGACAACCGCAGCGAAGGGGACTCGTTTTACTTTCTCGACCCGGACGGGCACAAACTCGAAATCCATGTGGGAGATCTGACGTCCCGCCTGCAGGCCTGTCGACAGGCGCCTTACGCCGCCATGGAGTTTTTTACGGCTCCCTGATTCTTCGCCTCGCCTGTGCAGCCGTGCCGAGCTGCTGCATGGGTCGATATTGCCATTGCTGATAACAATCAGTTTTTTGGGCGGCCCGTTGGCCTACGCTATCCTCATGGGTATTGTTGGCGCGAATCGGTTGTTGGCCAGCAAGGCGCAGGGCTGACGTGCCGGCTGCGCAGGCAAGGCTTTTTTCAACGATGCATTATCGGAAGACCACCAGCCCCATGGACACTCGCAATCGTGCGCCGCTGGCCAGTTACATGGATCTTTTGCTGGACGCCGTGTGTGCCGTCGACGGCCAGGGGCGTTTCGTGTTTGTCAGCGCCGCTTGTGAACGCATTTTCGGTTACACCCCGCAGGAGTTGATCGGCCAGCCGATGATCGACCTGGTGCATCCTGCCGACCGCCAGCGGACTCTTGATGCGGCGCGGGAGATCATGGACGGCGAACCCAAGCTCAATTTCGAGAACCGCTACCTGCACAAGGACGGTCGGGTGGTGCATATCCTGTGGTCGGCGCGCTGGTCGCCGGCGGACCAGTTGCGGATCGCCGTGGCCCGGGATATCACCGAGCGCAAGCAGGCCGAGTCTCGGCAGGCGGCGTTGTATGCGATCTCCGAGGCCGCCCATGCGGCTGCGGACCTGCTGGCGTTGTTCAAGCGCATCCACCTGATCATTGGCGAGTGGCTGCCGGCGCTGAATTTTTCGGTGGCGCTGTATGACGAGCAGTGCGAGCAGTTGAACTTTGCCTATCACGTCGATGACCTGGAACGACAGCCCGATGGGCCGGGCTCAGTCACCAAGCGCCTGTGCGCCGAAGTGATTCGCAGCGGCCAACCGATCTTGCTGACCCCCGGTTGCAGTCAGTTGCCATCGGGGTTCTGCGACCTTGTGGCGCAACCGAACGCTCCCTGCTGGCTGGGTGTACCGCTGATCTCGCAAAACGGCACGATCGGTGCGTTGATCGTCAAGAGCACGCAAGACAATCAGCGCTACACCGAGCAAGACAAGGAGTTGCTGCAATACGTCTGTGCGCAGCTCACCATCGCCATCGAGCGCCAGCAATTGCACGCCCGGTTGCAGCGCATGGCTCAGTACGATCAGTTGACCCAGGTGCCAAACCGCGAATTGCTGCGCGAACGCTTCAAGGCCGCACTGGCCACCGCCCGGACGGCGTCTGGGCGCATGGCGCTGCTGTATATCGACCTGGATCGCTTCAAGCAGATCAACGATACCTACGGCCACGCGGTGGGCGACATGTTGTTGCAGGCGGTGGCCAGCCGGCTTCAGGGCTGTGTGCGCGACACCGATACGGTGGCGCGTATTGGCGGCGATGAGTTCGTTGTCCTGCTCCATAGTGTCCAGGCCTTGGAAGATGCCCACCATGTGCAGGAAAAGATCCGTCATGCACTGACCCAGCCGCTGCGCCTGGACGGGCATTGCCTGAGTATCGAGCCGAGCATCGGAGTGGCCTGTTTCCCCGAGCATGGCCTGGAAGATGTCGCACTGTTCCGCCACGCCGATGAGGCGATGTACGCCGCTAAACGCCAGAATCACAAGGCGTTCGATATTTGACTACGGGCCACCGTTCGTCGTGGCACGCAACGAATTTTCAAACCTTTCAGTTCGCGACCCTTTCGAATATCAGGTGGGGCCCGCTCGCCGGAAACATTGCCCTGGATCGAACGAAGGCGTCTGGATCGGGTCGCACATGTGGGAGAACCACCCACTTCATCGTCGTCGAGAGGCACCCGTTGAAGCCGGTATCGGCCGTATTCGGGACAGACGTTTGTCCACATCGTTACAGGTGGTTCTGATTCAGCGGCGAGAAATCTGCCGCAACTTTTTAGAGGAGGGCGTGACCATGAGCCGGATGGCCACCTTTTTACGTAGCACCAGTCTCGTCGTGCTGATGGGCCTGGGGGTTAACAGTGCCTGGGCACAATCGCCTGCCGAGTTTATCAACGATGCTTCGGCCAAAGGCATGGCCGACATCGAGGCCAGCCGCATGGCCCACGGCAAGGCCGAGTCCAGGGAAGTCAAGGATTACACCATCATGGTGATCAACGACCGCACCACCGCCAACCAGCATCTGGCCAAGATTGCGAAGAAACTCGACCTGCCTGTCGCGCCACGGGAAGAAGTGGCAGACAAGGCCAAGACGCTGATGCCGCAAGTGCCGGAAGGCGAGTCGTTCGAGGCTGCCTATGCCGCCAGCCAGGTCAAGGCTACCGAGGAAGCCATTGCGCAGATCCAGGAACAGGCCAAGACCACGGAAGTGCCGGAAATCAAGGCGTTCGCCGACGAAACCCTGCCTAAGTTGCAGACCCACCTCGAAATGGCCCGGGCGCTCCAGGCCAGTCGCTGATTCGCCGCACGTTTAACATTCAGGGCCAGGGCGCTTGCGTCCCGGCTCACCTTGCCCGCCGAAAAGGAGAAGCTCGATGTCCACACGCCGAGAACCCAACCAATACGCGATGCAGAACCCTTTGACCCAATATCCCCGTCCCCCTTTCCCCGACCAGCCGCAGTCGCCACCGGGTATCGATCAGGACATGGTGCCCAAGCCCGATCACGGTGAAAAAAGTTACCAGGGTTTCGGGCGCCTCGAAGGGCGTAAGGCCTTGGTGACCGGTGGCGACTCGGGCATCGGTCGCGCCGCCGCCATTGCCTACGCCCGGGAAGGCGCTGATGTAGCGATCAACTATCTGCCCAGCGAAGAGCGGGATGCACGGCAAGTCATCGAGCTGATCGAGGCCGAGGGTCGCAAGGCGATTGCAATCCCGGGCGATCTGAAGGATGAGCAATTCTGCGTCCAACTGGTGAAAAGCGCCCATGAGCAACTGGGTGGCCTGGATATCCTGGTGAATGTTGCGGGTAAACAGGAAGCACAGAAAGACATTGCCGATATCACCACCGCGCAATTCGATGACACCATGAAAACCAACATCTATGCGATGTTCTGGATCTGCAAGGCCGCATTACCGCTGATGCCGGCGGGGGCGACGGTTATCAACACCGCGTCGATCCAATCCTACGATCCGTCTGCCACCCTGCTGGACTACGCCACCACCAAAGCGGCCATCGTCGCATTCACTAAGGCGCTGGCGGGGCAGGTGATCAGCAAGGGGATACGGGTCAATGCCGTGGCACCGGGGCCGATCTGGACCGTGCTGCAACCCAGCGGTGGACAACCCCAGGAGAAAATCCCCACCTTTGGTTCTCAAGTTCCGATGAAGCGCCCAGGCCAACCGGCCGAGTGTGCACCGCTCTATGTGCTGCTGGCGTCACAGGAGTCGAGCTACATCACCGGGGAAGTGTTTGGCGTGACGGGTGGTAATCCGCTGCCCTGACTTCACGCTTGGCCGCGCGAGTGGCGAAGGCTGCTCGCGCGCCAGTATCAGCACTGATTCAGATCGATCTTGTTTTTTGGCTCCAGGCCTTGCTCGGCACCGAGGTTCTTGGCCTCCTTCTCACCCATGGCCTGGTAGTGCCTTCTCATCGCCTCCAACTGCTTGAGGTCCAGCGACTCCAGCCCGAGCATTGCATCGTGCGCATTTTTGTTCGCCCTGATCAATTCGTCGACCTTCAGATGCAAGATGTCGGTATCGCGGTTCTGTGTGTTCTGAATCAGGAACACCATGAGGAATGTGATGATCGTGGTCGAGGTGTTGATGATCAGTTGCCAGGTATCGTTGAACTGGAAAAACGGCCCGCTGACTGCCCAGAGCACCAACAACACCAGCGCCCCCAAAAACGTCTTGGGACTGCCTGCCCACAGGGCCAGTTTTTGTGCGATTTTTGCGAAGTTCATTGCTGCGTTTCCTTCTGGGACTTACCTGTCTGGTGTGACAGCAATGAAGCGATGAAAATTCTACTTACATTTGCCGCGCAGCCTGAAGTTCAGCGAGCTGCAAGGTCATCGCAACCATTCACCGTATTCAGAGGTCACTGCTTAAAGCCCTCAATCGGAGTACACCATGAATCTCACGCGCACCTTTTTCCTCACCTGTTGCCTGTTCGCCCTGCAGGGCTGCTTCGACAACTCTGACAACGAGACCAAGGACAACACCGATGGCACCAAGTCGTCGGTGCAGATGCAGGAGTCCGGTTCGGAGAAAAAATAACCGGCTTATTGCAAAAAAAATGTGGGAGCGAGCCTGCTCGCGATGGGCAGATCAGTAGGGTTTGACTGATAGGGCGCCATCGCGAGCAGGCTCGCTCCCACAAGGGTTTAGGGCAGAGGTTTAGGGCAGGTTGGTTTTCAACGTCCTTGCTGCAACACCTTCAGCGCCGCCGAGGCCAGAAACCCGGAACGGCTTTTTTCTTCAGGATGGTGCAGCACGTACTCGTCAATACGGTTCAGCAGATAACCAGGCAAGGTGATGTTGAGCTTCTGCGCCTTGCCCAGATATTTGGTCACATCAATATCCACCAGCGCCCAGGTGCAACCTGCGTATTTCGCATTGGCCGCATGCAAGGTGACTGTATTGGCCGATGGAATCGGCGAGCCGTCCTCAGCCAGAATCTCGAAGTGCCCTTCAATCGCCTCGCGGGCCATCGCCATGGCATCGTCCAGGTCATCGCCAGCAGAAAAACAACCCGGAATATCCGGTACTTCTACACCCCAGGCGTGCTTCTCATCGCCCATGGAAATTGCAATCGGGTAAAGCATGTCAATCGTTCTCCGGGAGGGCAGGGCAACTGGCAAATCGGCTATTCACATCACCTCTGTGTGGTGTGCTTGGTGGTTACTATACCCACTTGATTTTTATGATCAACACTATAACCACCAAAAGTCGGTCGGATTTTCGACTCCGATTGCTTCGCTCTTCTCCAATCAGCCTGTCCAAAAGCACTACGACTGCTGCACAAAGCCCAGTCGCACCGCAAACCCAATCAAAAGACTCCCAAATAGCCACTGCTGCAGGCGCTGGGCCGAAGGAGAACGCTGGAGCCAGCGACCGAGCGCCACGCCCACCAGCGCATAGGCGCTATCAAACAATAAGCCGACGCTGACCAACACCACGCCGAGGGTTGCAAATTGCCCAAGCACTGGCCCGCCCTGTGGGTCGATGAACTGTGGCAAAAGCACCGAGCAAAACAGCAGCGCCTTGGGATTGAGCAGGTTGGTCAACAACCCGCGCCGTATCGCCGGGTGCCACTGCCGTCTTCCTGCCTCAACGCCGGCCCCTTCAAAGCTTGGCAACAGCGAAGTCCGCAGGCACTGAAAACCAATCCATAACAAATAAGCGGCACCGGCCAGACGCACCACGTCAAAGGTCCAGGGCGCGGTCTTGAACAACGCCGAAAGCCCCAACGCTGCCAGCGCGACATGACACCCCCGAGCGATCCCCAGGCCTACCGCAGTCGCCAGCGCCGCGCCCTTACCCTGACGAGCGCCGGTTTGCAGAAGCAGGATCATGTCCGGCCCAGGCAACAGATACACCACCACTAACGCCATCAAAAACAACCAGAGCTCTGCCACACCACACCCCCTGCATCGACGATTTCGGTAGTGCCAGTCTATGGCCGACGGGCAGGGCAGGTGGTTGCGAAGTCAGCTTCTAAAGCTTATGAAATTGGCATAACCTGCCAAGTAATCGTGAAGTTCAATCGGAAACTACCAATCCATGAAACTGGACGCCTTCGATCGCAAAATCCTCGCCGCGCTGCAACGCGACGGCCGCTTGAGCAACGTGCAACTGGCGGAGGAAATCGGCCTGTCCGCGTCGCCATGCCTGCGCCGCGTGCGGATGCTGGAAGAAGCCGGCGTCATTCGCGGTTACCAAGCCATCCTCGACCGTGATGAAGTGGGGCTCGGGTTGATGATCTTTGTCGGCGTCAAGGTTGAACGGCACAACGACGAACAGGCCGAAGCGTTTCGCCAAGCGGTCACGGCGTTGCCGGAGGTGATTTCAGCGTTTCTGGTCTCAGGCGAATCGGACTTTCTGTTGCAAGTGGTGGTGCCGGACTTGCGCGCCTACGACCGTTTTCTCACTGGCCGCCTGCTGAAGTTGCCGGGGGTGAGTGACATCCGGAGTAATTTTGCGATTCATACGGTGAAGACGCCGGGGGCGCTGCCGTTGGGGCATTTGCCGGGGGGCGGTTGATATTTTCGGGTTCGCCCGCCAGCACTGACCGGAACCGTGCAAACAATAGGATCCAGCACCCTGCGCATGTTGGCGATGTGCGGCCGGCCCATTTCGCGTCATGCCGCTTGCGCAGGCGGCTTCTTGCAGGCATCCGCGTATTCCCCCTGAATGCCCCTGAGCGCCCGTTACACCGGTTTTGAATTCAGACTCACACTCCAGACACAGTGTTCTATGCTGCTATCAAGTCCCGCGTAGTGATAGTGACCGTAAACGACCGTTCACTGCGGCTCTGTATCCGGCCTTTACCCTTGCCAACGGACGGCGCCTGATATGAACCAGCTGACAAGTTATACCGACACCAACGACCAGTTGAATCAACGCATCTTGAACAACCTGGAAGCGGGGCGGCCTGGCGGTCTGAAAGTAGATCTTTATCTGGGCGACCAACCTACGCTGGATCTGACCACGAATAACCTGACGCTTTTATCGAGCCAGCAATACCCTTACACAGCCCTTGGAACGATAGGCATACGAAAGTTGCTGGATCCACCCGAGAGTAGCCTGATCAGCCAGATTGTGAACCGTCACACCGTCCTTCCGAGCAATTCCAGCGCCGACCAACTCGTTCTACTCGACATGCAGGGCCAAACTGAAATCTCACAGGCACTGAGGCGGGATGCGCGTCATACCCAAGGTAGCGCCCATAGTCATCCGCTGTTCGACTCAACTAATCAGCATGTGCAGTGGATTCGGACGCATCGTGCGCAGATGTTGCTGGCATTCGAGGATATACGGCAGCAAGGGATCGTGCGTCGGCAGGCAAAAGAAGCGTGGGATCACTACGACGCCGTTTCCAGGCTCGACGCCACGACCAGGGAAGCGGTGAACACCTGGCTTCGGGGGGAGGATCACAGCCTCGGCTGGGACCGGTTCAAAAGAAACGATGTCAAATCTGGAAATCGCTTGAGCACCCACTACACGAACCTTCGTGGAGATCTGAAGACCCCGCAGTCTATAACGTCGGCCCGCGGGGAATATGCAGCAAGCAAACTCCTGATCACCGCGTATGGCACGGACTACCAGATGAAAATGGGGAAGTCCGCAAACGGGATGCGCCCCAATGGAATAGACCAGATTTGGGTCAAACGCGACATGCGCACAGGCAACGTAATTGAGTACCTGATTGTTGAAGCGAAAGGAAGCGTCAACGCGACACTGGGTCATCCCAGCACCGGCCAGCAAATGTCACCCAAATGGTTGTTCTGGTGCCTTATCAATATGGCAAGCAAAAACGCATCGTACATAGGGCCTGAAACGAAGACGGATTTACCTGTAAAAATCCTCAACGCATTAATCAACCCAGGGGGGATTCCCGTTCGAGGCATTGTCTTTCACTCGCTCCACGGATCGGCGAATGAAAGCAAGGTCGTGCAGATGAACGATATCGGACTCTACCAATTCGCGTCTGCATTCGAGAACGCATCGAAGGGGGGCGGACTATTCACCAACGCGCCTACACAACAGTACATCGCGTTTAAGTGACGAGGGGCGGCTCATTTTCGGCTGCCCCTCACCCATTCAACGACATCGGCCTATGGCCCCCGATGGCAGTTGCAAATATTGTTTTCGTGTAGCGGCCGCCGCCTGTTTGGATCTAAACCTGCGAGCGAGCAGAGGCCTGGTCGCGGGTTTTCCAAAGCGATAGCAGCACACCGCCCAGCAGCAAAGCCAGGGTCACGCTCAGGGAAATCACCGGCGCAATCTTGCCGATGATGCCGACCAGGAAGATCTTGCCGCCGATAAACACCAGCACAAGCGCCAGGGCGTACTTGAGATAGGCGAAGCGGTGAATCATCGCCGCCAGAGCGAAATACAACGCACGCAGGCCAAGGATGGCGAAGATGTTAGAGGTGTAGACGATGAAGGGATCCTGGGTGATGGCAAAGATCGCCGGCACGCTGTCCACAGCGAACACCAAGTCGGCACATTCAATCAGCACCAGGGCCAGGAACAACGGCGTCACCCAGAGCACGGACTTCCCACTGGCATCCGCCTGACGGACGAAGAAGCGCCCTTCATGCAAGCGATCGGTCACCCGCATGTGCTTGTGCAGGAACTTCACCAGCAGGTTTTCACTAAGGTCCGGATGGTCATCGATCTTGCTGAACAGCATCTTGGCCCCGGTCAACAGCAGGAAGATGCCGAACACATAGAGAATCCAGCTGAACTCGGCGATCAGCGCCGCACCTAGGCCAATCATGATCGCGCGCAGCACTATCACACCGAGAATGCCCCAGAACAGCACCTCGTGCTGATACTTACGCGGGATTGAGAGAAAGCTGAAGATCATCGCCATAAGAAATACGTTGTCCATCGACAACGATTTCTCGATCAGAAAGCCTGTGTAGAAATCCATCCCGGCATCACCGCCCTTGACCTGCCAGACCCAGACCCCAAACAGCAAGCTGGCCGTGATATAGCCAGCAGACAGCAGCAGGCTTTCACGCACGCCGATTTCTCGATGTTCGCGGTGTAGCACCCCGAGGTCGAAGACCAACAGGCTGATAACGATGCTGATAAAAACGAGCCACAACCAAGTGGCGGTGCCGAGAAACTCGGCAAAAAAGAACGGTTCCAGGGCAGTCATAAGCCCCTCCTCTCAGTGTCGAAGTTGTACAAACTGCAACTCCGACATGGCAGCGATTCGCTGTCAGAGGGGCCCGGCGTTGTGGGAAAAAATTTAGAAAAGCGCGTGGGATTTCTCAATCAGGTAAGGGTTGCAAGGTGTTTCGGTGGGGAGGGTGTTGCTGAGGTCGGAGTGGCGATTGACGGAAATTGAAAAAACTCCAAAGCCAGCTCGGATGATTAAAAATCGCCCCCAAACGCGCATTGCCGCATCTGTCCGGCGTCAGTAGGATTCGGTCATCGCTGACATAAATGGATGTGTATATGGAAAGCATGCCGAGACTGGAAATTGAGCGCGTTGCGTATCAAGAGTTTTTAACTCTTTGGGAACGCGGAACATTCGATAATCAGCGCTTAGGCCAAGCGTTCTATAACCATTTTCGGCTTCATCGTCTGAGCGACCAAACGCGCCTGTTCGGTCTCTATGAAACTGACGGAGATAAGGCCATGACCGCGATCTCCCGCCTGTTCCAAATCAGATAACTCCGACCCCGCGTTTCGCGAGAGCAGGGCCAGCCTTGGGTCAATAGTTGCCTCTCATAAAAGACTGCGTTTGTTCAGAGTGTGTAAACGCTTTTGCGAACCCTTGCTATGATTTCTGAGGATTTCATCGCAGGGGTCGCCCATGAAGCGCTTTATCCAAGGTGAACTCGAGGCCAAGGCACCTTACTTCCGGCTAGCCTCGACGACTACGTCAGCGATACCAATCCGGTGCGCGTAGTCGACGTTTTCGTCGACGAACTAGACTTGGTCAATCTGGGTTTTGAAGGTGGGATCCCAGCCGATACTGGCCGGCCTGCTTACCACCCTGCAATCCTGCTGAAGATCTACATCTACGGCTATCTCAACCGCATCCAGTCGAGCCGACGTTTGGAGCGAGAAGCCCAACGCAACGTCGAACTGATGTGGTTGACCGGGCGCTTGATGCCGGACTTCAAGACCATCGCCAACTTCCGAAAAGACAACAGCAAAGCCATCCGAGGCGTCTGCCGCCAGTTCGTCGTGTTGTGTCAGCAATTGGGACTGTTCGGAGAACATCTGGTCGCCATCGATGGCAGAAAATTTAAAGCCGTCAACAACCGCGACCGCGATTTCACCAGCGCCAAACTGAAGCGGCGAATGGAAGAAATTGAATCGAGCATCAACCGTTACCTGACGGTACTCGATGCTGCTGATCGGCAAGAACCAACAGCTACCGAGCCCAGCGCCGTCCCTAGCTGACCGACATGAGTGACCGTGATCCGTGAAAGCCGTGGTTCATGAACGTCTGCTAATGGCCGATCACTGCCTTTCGCGCCGGACACCCATCATCGGAAAAGCTATATAGCCAGAAGGAAATCGGCCAACCATCCGCCCGCCATGCTGCCGCTCACCAGTCTATCGACGCTTAGCGGTGCCTGCCGTGCGCAACGAGCACGATTCAAAGCCCAACCAGCGAGGCCAAAGGTGATAGCCAGCGTCCAGTCTCCCCGTCCCGAATCTAACGCAGTGCCGCTGACAATTCAGTCCCAAAAAACATCAACGAAACTCTCGATGTTTGTTGCGCATAAACATGTTCCAAGGCGCATGTTTAAAGACATCCCGCGTTACGTCCTAAAGGCTACAACACCTTGCGTCCCTACTTACGCGTGCGTCAGAATCCGCTGGCTTGTGCGCTGTACCCATCGGCCTCTATCGTTTACCTGCCACTGCCCATCAGTGGTCGGGTTTAGTAGCCCGGATGGTGTTAGTAAGGTGCATGAGCACCATTCAGTCAGGTCTTTCTATTCCTGCACTTGATGGTGGTTGTGCGCAGGGCGCCCTTGGGCGCGCCGGCATTGCTAATTCCACCGGTCTACTAACCTGCGCACAGCCGCCACCCTTCTTTTAGTAGAGAACGGTTGCGGCCCCAACTCTGGAATTAGACATATGTTCAAGGTTACCCCCAATCCCCCGGACATCGATCCGGTACCCTACGACGCCTCTCTCGATCCTAAGAAGCTAAAAGAGGCGGCAGACCGCGCACTCAACTTCTACCTCAACCCCGGGGCGCCGAAAACGCAGATACCGCCCCGCAAGTCCGGCAACATCTTCCTCATCGACCCAACGGTGGATGACGAAACGCTGCTTGTCCATGCCTGCGAATCGCTGGCGTCGGCCAGCGATATGGCCAGTGATATCGCCGGCGCAATGGAAGGCTCGCAGCGCAACACGATGATGGTGCTGCAACAGGTGATCATGTTGAGTGAGTTAGCGGTGAATCGCGTACTGGATAACCACCAGTTACCTGGGTAGTCGCCAGGTACGTTGTGAGGGCGCCTGCGCCCTCACAACATTGATTTTGCCTACAGCCAAGCGGGAATCATCCGCTATCCACAACTGCGTAGATCGGAAATAGTGCTCCGCAGACGGACTATAGGTAATGAGCGACTGACGCCCGACAGATTTTGCTGGCTTCGCCGGCAGATAGCGACGCTCAGGGCGGCTGAGACTCTACAAGGATGACCCAATGCTCCAGGACGACCGCGATAATTTAGAGCTCGATAAGCTACTGGTCGAAACCCGAAAATTGTTGGCTGAGACGCGTAAGCTTACGGCCGAAGAAACGAAGCTGAAGCACGAAGCCTTCTGGTACCCGTACGCAGTAGGGGCTGGGGTAGTGACCGCCATTGTCGCCTTTACGGGTGTTTGGATTAAGATCTGAGTACTAGTTCGCGACAATGCGTCAAGATCAAACGGCTCAGGATTGCTAGAAACGTTTCACTGACTCAGCAGGGGCCCCGCGACCTCGGAGGAGAAAAAGACATGACCACACATCGAAGGAGTCAATCAAGCATCGAGCAATTACATCGTGAGGTGGAGGCTTTAGCTGAAGAAATGAGGCGCCCCACCCCGACCAAATTCCGCGTTACGTGGTTGCCGTTCAGTATTGGTGCTGCGTTCGCTCTGACCGTGTTTGTCATCGTCGCTTTTGTTGCTAAGCATGTTTGATGCTCTATCGCTGAGATGCCCTTTTTCGGCGATGCCGTGGCGGTAGCCGGCTCAAGGTGTATTCGGCTTGCAATCGGGTGCTTTCTCGATGACGTCGAGGGTGGGGGAGGGGCATCGTTTTCGTTGTATGGAGTGGAGCGAGGGAAAAAACTTTCAGCTCAGTGGCTTGCATTCGTTCCGTGGACTTGTCGCGTGTACGTTTCGAATTGAACGGTGTGGTCGCAACGTTCCACCGGCCCCATCCGGACAAAGAAGCAAAGCCCTACCAGGTACGTGATGCTCGGGCTTTCCTTGAACAAACAGGAGTTACCCCGTGAACGTGATGAATTATCAAGGCTACGCTGCCCGAATCGACTACAGCGATGAGGACGGCCTCTTTGTAGGCCACATCGCTGGTATTAAGGATGTCGTCGGGTTTCACGGCGAATCTGTCACCGAGCTTCGAGCGGCGTTTGAGGAGGCGGTAACTGATTATCTGGAGACGTGTGCCAAGCTGGGGCGAGCACCGCAGAAGCCCTATTCTGGCAATCTCAGCCTACGCCTCGCCCCGCGCTCCATACCACAGTCGCCGTAAAAGCTCAGCTTGCCCACAAAAGTATCAAACATCAGCCATAAAAAAACCGGCCACCAAGAGCCGGTTTTTTCATATCCCCCGCCAAAACCACGCGGCGTGAGACCAGAATTCGATTGGAGCGGGTGAAGGGAATCGAACCCTCGTTATCAGCTTGGGAAGCTGGAGTAATGCCATTATACGACACCCGCTCAGAGCGGCTGACTTTGTACCAGATGTGGGCGCGGATTTGAAGTTTTTCTTTACGGGCGCAGCGGTGACGCGTCTACGCAAACCTCAAACCAGAGCGGTCGTTCGCGGGCAAGCCCCGTGTCTGTTGGGGCAGGGCGGGGCTTGCTCGCGAGGACTCGGTTTCACATAGCCAGGGCATGGTAGTCCTGCACGTAGTTGTAGCGCGGTCGGCTTTCTTGATGGGGCGACTTGAGGAAACCCAGCAGGGCATCACGGCTGTCGCGGCAGGCGGCTTTGTGTTCCATGTCCAGGAAATGCCCCGTGGCTTGCAGCGTGCTGAAGGTGCTGTGTTGCACGTGGTCGGCGAAAACCTTGGCATCGGTGGCCGAGGTGTATTCGTCCCATTCGCCGTTCAGGAACAGCACCGGCACGTTGATTTTTTTCGCCGCGTTGACGTAGCACAACCGGTCGCTGTGGAGCACGTCGTTGATGTGGAAATGCATCTGCCCATATTCGTGCTCGGCCAGGCTGCTGACGTGGCGATAGTTGAAGCGCTTGAACAGCGGCGGCAAGTGTTTGCCGATGGTGCTGTTGACCAGGTGTCCCACGCGGTCGCCGTCCAGGCTGCCCAGGTAATCCACGCCGCGTTCCAGGTAGTCGCGCATCGGTGCATTGAGCACTGGGGAGAACGAGCTGATCACCGCTTTTTCGATGCGCCGTGGACGCTGGGCCAAGGCGGTGAGGGTGGCGGCGCCGCCCCAGGAAAAAGACAGCACATGCTCTGCGGCAAAGTGATCGATCAACTCCAGGAGGATCTGGCCTTCGATCTCTTTGGTCAGCATTTTTTCATGGCGGTTGTGGGGCTTGGACTTGCCCGCATAGGGTTGGTCGTACAGCACGACGTTGAATTGCGGGTAGAGGTTTTTGGCGGTCTGTGCAAACGACGCGGTGGTGGCCATCGAGCCGTTGACCAGGATGATGGTCTTTTGCGCGGCGTCTGCGCGATAGAACTCCGTGTAAACCCGATACTGACCCTGTATATCCAGCACAGCGATTTCTGGCCTCATGTCATAAGACTCCTGGCAAGCGGGTATGCGCGCAATGAGATTGCACGAGCAATGTGACAGGTAGGCATACGCCTGAAAGATAAGGCCCATGTCGATCCACGAAAGCCGGTCGACGGGTATTGTTATGGCGGGCAGTTTGCCGGAGTTAAGAAGGAACCCGAGGAGGCTCCGGCCGGCAAAAAGTTTCTTGGAAGTATGTGGTGACTCATCGGTCACATTTCGGCCGACGGTTTGATTCAAGCAGTGGACCGGCCGTCGCGCAAGTGTTGTTTGAAAATTGCCCGACACTTCTGCCGAGCGGTCATACGATCAGATCAGCTGGATCTCTTCAGGGCTCAGGGCACGGTATTGGCCTGGCTCAAGCTCGGCGTCCAGCAGCAGCGGTCCCATGCGTTCACGGTGCAGGCGCAACACCTTGTTGTCGAAGTGGCCGAACATGCGTTTGACCTGGTGATAGCGGCCTTCAACGATGCTCAGTCGCGCCGATCTTGGCCCCAGCAGTAGCAGTTCCGCAGGCTGGGTGGTGAGGTTTTCGAAAGCGAAGTACAGCCCGCGCGCGAAGGTAACGGCGTATTCGGCGGTGATGAGTTGCTCGGTCTCGACGTAATAGACCTTGGGCAGTTTGGTCTGCGGTTGGGTCAGGCGTCGTGACCAACTGCCGTCATTGGTGATCAGCATCAGCCCGGTGGTGTTGAAGTCCAGCCGCCCGGCGATGTGCAGGTCGTCCTTGTCTGGCTCATCCAGCAGGTCCAGCACGGTGGGATGCTGCGGGTCGCGGGTGGCGCTGACGCAACCGGGCGGTTTGTGCAGCATGAAATATCGGGGTGGGCGACCGGCTTGCAGCACCTGGTCATCGACTTCGACCCGACTGAATTCGCGCACCTGCGCATGAGGGTCGCTGATGATCTGCCCGTCGATCCGCACTCGGCGTTCCACCAACAACAACCGGACTTGTTGGCGATTGAAACGCGGCAGATTACTGAGGAAGCGGTCAAGGCGCATGGGGCAGGTCAGGCAAGAGAGCGAAGGGCGGGCATCTTACGCGATCGGCTGCGGCTTGGCCCGCAACTGGGTTTCGACCTGGGCGCAACGTGGGCACAGGCAGGACTGATCGCGCAGCTCGGCCGGCAATGCTTCAAGCACGGCCGGGTCGATGCTCACGCCGTAACACCAGCAGGCGCGGTCGGCGGTTCGCGGGTCGGCCAGGGTGCAGTCGTTGCTGGCGCCACAGGCCGGGCACAAGTCGGGTTTATTCATAGCTGGAGTGAGGCATCTGTACACAGGTTCGGTTGTTCCCGGTTTGCCGGGCGCGTTGCAGCGCATGATCGGTCCGCGACAGTAGGCTGTGCAAGGTGTCTTCACCCTGCAAGGTGGTGAGGCCGATGCTGACGGTGACCCGCAGCTCTTTGCCACTGCAGAAATAACGTTGTTGTTCGATCCGTTGGCGAATTTTCTCAGCGATCTTCAGACCGTTCTGCCCGTCGGTGTCCTTGAGCAGCACGATAAACGTCTCGCCACTCCAGCGACACACAATGTCCGAGTGCCGCAGGCTGTCGGTCAAGTCGCGAGCGAAGCCGGTCAACAACTGGTCGCTGGCGATGTGACCATGGGTGGAGTCCAGTCGCTTGAACTCGTCCAGTTCCAGCAGCAGCGCCGCCAGGGGTTGGGGTTCACGTTGGGCTTCGTGCAGGGCTTGTACCGCCAACAGGTCGAAGCCACGGCGGTTGGGAAGTTCAGTCAGGCTGTCGAGGGTGGCCTGGGCGTCGATGCGGCGTTGGTAGCTGCTGATCAATTGATAAAGGATTGCCAACACCGCCAGCGTCACGAGCAGGCCGATCAGCAGGTTCAGGTACAGCATCCTGAGCGTGTGGTCCCGTACCGAAGTGTTGGCAGCGTGGTAGCCCAACAATGAAATGATCAGAAAGCCTGCACCTAGCAGCCCCGCCACGAGCAGGAGCGGCTTGCGCTGGGAATACAACGGCGAACGGAGCGACATGGCGATTTCCTTGGCGCAGACCCAATGAAATCAGTTTAGTGGCCTTGTAGGAAAAGGTGCTCGGATTTGCAGGTTTGTAAAGGGTGGCGAGGGATTTACCGAAATGTCGCACCGCCCCGTTGGGCTGTGCAGCGACCGCAAAAGCGTCTGCTACGCAGCCGAGCGGGAGCAAGCTCCCTCGCCACACAATCACAACTGTTTCAGACTATCTAAATAGGCCCGCCATCCCCCCAAATGGCTGATGTCCTGCGCGCCCGTCAAACCATACGGCTCACAAATGAATCCGCTTTCCCAGCGGCCGTCGGCCAGTTGTACCTTCCCCAGCCCAAGCGGCGCGGGGATGCCGGTCAGGAACGAACCGAGTTCGCTGCTCGGCAATTCCCAAACCTCCACCTCGATGGCCACGCCGTCTTCACTGACCCGCAGCATGCCGGGGCGCAGAGGCGGGCCGCCGGCCAGTGCGTAGAGACGGTAATCGGCTGAGCTGTGGGTGGCCTCGACCAGACGGGCTCCGCGTTGCTGGAGCTGCCAGTTCAGTGCCAAACCGTCCAGATGCGCCCCGCACACCACCAGCCGCGCCCGGTCATGGCGAGCCGGGTTGGCCGGCGCTGGCACGGCCGGCGCTTGCTGGCGCTGCAAGGCGTCGGCGACGCTTAACAGGTATTGATCGGTGAAGGCCCGACCGAACAGCGTCACGCCCCAAGGCAAGCCGTTAGCCATGAATGCGCTGGGAACAGCGACGGCAGCGTAGTCCAGCAGGTTCATGAAGTTGGTGTAGTAACCCAGCTCCGAGTTGCGCAGCACCGGTTCGGCGGCCAGTTCGGCGAGGGTCACCGGGCGACCGATGGTCGGGGTGAGGACGCAATCGAGCGTTTCCATGACGCGATCGCATTGGGCTTTGAGCACTTGCAAACGGTACTGGGCACGGAAGGTTTGTACGCCATCCACGGTAGGCGCTTTCGCCAACACGGCGCGGATAACTGGCAGTACGGCGTCGGGCTCGCGCTCCATCAACTCCCCGGCAACGCTGTAGCGCTCAGCCACCCAAGGCCCTTCATAAAGGAGCCGGGCGGCTTCCAGAAACGGGGACAGGTCCAGTTCCACCGCTTCGCCGCCCAGGCCCTTGAGGCGCTCGATGGCCGCTTGAAACAGTTGTGGACCTTCGTGGCAGCCGAAAAAAGCCAGGTCTTGCCGACGAGGCACACCGAAGCGAAAGCTGCGTGGCGCGCCGAATGCTGAGCCGTCGTTCCACAGCGGGTTGCGGCGGCTGTACTCATCGCGTGGGTCGAGACGGGCTGTCAGCGCCAGTAACTGGCTGGCTTCCCGCGCCGTTGCGGTGAAGGTCGTGACGCAGTCCAGCGTGCGACAGGCCGGCACCACCCCCGCCGTGGAGATCAATCCCTTGGTGGCCTTCAAACCCAGCAGATTGTTCAGCGCCGCCGGCACCCGACCCGAACCAGCGGTATCGGTGCCCAGGGCAAAACTTGCCACACCCAGGGCCACCGCCAGTGATGAGCCGGCGCTTGAACCGCCGGCCGGATAGTCGGGCAGCACGCTATTGCGACAGGCACCGTAAGGCGAGCGGGTGCCGTTGAGCCCGGTGGCGAACTGGTCGAGATTGGTCTTGCCCAGAGGAATCGCGCCCAAGGCCAGTAGCTGCTCGACAAGGGTGGCCGAACGTTGCGGCACGTAGCTGAACGCCGGACAGGCGGCTGTGGTGGGAATGCCTGCCAGGTCGATGTTGTCCTTGATCGCGAACGGCACGCCATACAGCGGCAGGTTTTCCAGAGCCTGGCCCTCCAGCGCGACGAGGTAAGGTTCCAGCTCCTCGGGCGTCAGCAGGTGGATGAACAGGTGGTAGTCCGGGTTCAGCGCCGCGGCTTTTTCCCGCAGGCTCAACAGTAAATTGCGAGGTGTAAGTTCGCCGCTGCGGTAGGCGTCGCGCAAATCGTCCAGGCGTAAAGACGGGGTCATGGCATTAATCCTTTGATTGAGTTCAGTCACGTTCCAGCACCACCACACGTTGTCCGGCGCGCACCGCCGAGCCGGGCTGTACACGAATCTGGCGCACCACTCCGGACACGGGGGCGAGGAGTGGGATCTCCATCTTCATCGACTCCAGAATCACCAGTACGTCACCCGCGCTGACCCGAGCATCCACCTGCACCTGGACCTGCCAGAGATTGCCAGCGATGTGGCTATCGACACTGAGTTGATCTTCGCTCAGCAGCGAATCTTCGCTGGGCGCGGGTGCCGGTTCTTCGCTGTCGAAGTGTGCCTGGCCACTGGCGATCCAGCGCTCGCGCTCGGCATTGAAGGCGCCTTGTTGCTGCGCTCGGAACGCGGCGATGCTGTCCGCCTCCTGCGCCAGGAAGCGCTGGTAATCAGCAAGGTTGAGTTGACCGTGTTCGATGTTCAGGTCGAAGCGGCCCAGCGGGAAGTCCCGGCGGATGCGCAGCAGTTCATCGGCGCTGACCGGGTAGAAGCGGATCTGGTCGAAGAACCGCAGCAGCCAGGGTTTGCCGTCGAATGCGGCGACCTCGCGATAACGATTCCACATCTGCAACGTGCGCCCGACGAATTGATATCCACCTGGGCCTTCCATGCCATACACACACATGTACGCGCCGCCGATGCCCACCGAGTTTTCCGCAGTCCAGGTGCGGGCCGGATTGTATTTAGTGGTCACCAACCGATGCCGAGGGTCCAGTGGCGTGGCGACCGGCGCGCCGAGGTAGACATCCCCAAGGCCCATCACCAGGTAGCTGGCGTCGAACACCGTGCGTTGCACTGCGTCGAGGTTGGGCAGGTCGTTGATACGGCGGATGAACTCCAGATTGCTCGGGCACCAGGGCGCGTCCTTGCGCACCGTGGTCATGTATTTTTCGATGGCCAGCTGGCAGGCCGGATCGTCCCAGGACAGCGGCAGATGCACGATGCGTGATGGCACCTGCAGATCCTGCGCGGCGCACACCGCGTCCCATTCACCGCTGAGGATCTGCAGTAGTTCGGCCAGCGGCAGTTGTTCGGGTTGGTAATGCACTTGCAACGAACGAATGCCCGGCGTGAGGTCGATTACGCCGGGCAACTGTTTGTGCTCCAGCGCCTGCATCAAGGCATGGGCGCGAAAACGCAGCACCAGATCCAGTTCGGGAGCGCCTATCTCCAGCAGCAGGTGCGTGTCGCCGGCCAATCTCGCCACCAGACGGGTATCGTCCTGACCGATATCCAACACCACAGGCGACCCAAACCCCTGTGGGAGCGAGCCTGCTCGCGATGGGGCCAGATCAGACTCCGCAACCACTTCATCGCGAGCAGGCTCGCTCCCGCATTGATTCCATTCCAAGGTCAGAGAGCGGGCGGTCTTCAGGTCCACCGGCACAAACCGCACCCTGTCCCCGGCCTTCAGTTGCCCCAGTTGCCAAAGATCCGCCTCGATCACCGTCACCGGGCAGACGAAACCACCCAGGCTCGGGCCGTCGGGGCCGAGGATGACGGGCATGTCGCCGGTGAAGTCCACGGCGCCGATGGCATACGGGTTGTCATGGATGTTGGAGGGGTGCAGTCCGGCCTCGCCGCCGTCGGCGCGTACCCATTCGGGTTTCGGCCCGATCAGGCGCACGCCGGTTCGGCTGGAGTTGAAATGCACTTCCCAGGCCGTGTCGAAGAAGGTACGGATGTAGCGCTCGGTGAAGTATTCCGGCGCGCCATGGGGGCCGTAAATCACGCGGATCTGCCGCACGTCGGGCAGCTCCAGAGTGGGTTCGCTCGTGTGCGCCACGGTCGCGCGCTCGTCCAGGGGCGCCAGGTGCAACACGTCGCCGGTACACAAGGCCCGACCCCCATGGCCGCCGAACTGGCCGAGGGTGAAGGTGCTTTTACTGCCCAGGTAATCCGGCACTTGCACGCCGCCTTGCAGGCACAAGTAACTGCGCGCCCCGGCGCCGGCGATGGTGCCGATCGCCAGGGTGGAACCGGCAGGAATCGACAGGGCAGTGTTCATCGGCACAGCTTCGTCATCGAGGGTCAGCGCAATGACCGCGCCGGTCACGGCCACCCTGGCAGCGCAGTTGAAACGCAGCAACGGCCCGCTCATGGTGATTTCCAGCGCCGCGGCGCCTTCTTCATTGCCCAGCAGGCGATTGCCCAGGCACAGCGAGCGGCTGTCCATCGGTCCCGATGGCGGAACACCCACCGCCCAATAGCCGAGTCGGCCGGGGTAGTCCTGAATGCTGGTCTGGGTGCCGGGGCTGAGCACTTCAAAAGTGTGGGCGCGATAGACCAGCGCCTCAAGGCAGCGAGTCCAGGGCTGGCCGCTGGCAAAGGGTGCATCGAGGAGAATCTGTTGCAGGTAGTCGCGGTTGGTTTCCACGCCGTACAACAGGCTTTCATTCAGCGCTTGATGCAAGCCCAGGCGTGCCTGCTCACGGGTCGGCGCCCAACGAATGACTTTGGCGATCATCGGGTCGAAGTAGGGTGGAATCTGGCAGCCGGCCTCGACCCAGGTGTCGATGCGCAGTTGTTTGCCGTCGGCTGGCGGCCATTGCACAGCGGTCAGCAGCCCCGGGCTCGGCTGGAAGTCCCGGCCTGGATCCTCGGCATACACGCGCGCCTGAATCGCATGACCCTGGGCTCGCAACCCCTGGCTCAACTCGCTCAGGGGCGGCAGGTCCCCGGCGGCCAGTTGCACCATCCAGCGCACCAGGTCGACGTTCCACACTTGTTCGGTGACGCCGTGCTCCACTTGCAAGCGGGTGTTCACTTCCAGAAAGTAAAAGCGCCCGGCGTCACTGTCGAACACGAACTCCACGGTGCCGGCGCTGCGGTAGTTGACCGCCTGGGCCAGTTGAATCGCTGCTGCGCAGAGCTCCTCGGCCATACCTTCGGGCAAGTTGGGCGCAGGGGTTTCTTCGATGACTTTCTGGTTGCGCCGCTGCACCGAGCAGTCGCGCACGCCCAGTGCGATCACCTGGCCCTGGCCATCGCCGAATACCTGAACCTCAAGATGTCGAGCCCGCTCGATGTACTTCTCGATGAACACGCCGGCATCGCTGAAGTTGTTCTGGCCCAAGCGCTTGACCGCTTCGAATGACTCGCTCAACTCGGCGGCATCGCGACAGACACGCATGCCGATGCCACCGCCCCCGGCGGTGCTTTTGAGCATGACCGGATAGCCGACCTGGTTGGCGGCCAGTAGCGCGGCGTCGAGGCTGTCGAGCAGTTCGCTGCCTTCGAGCAGTGGCACGCCGTGCCGGCGAGCCAGGTCGCGGGCGGTGTGCTTGAGGCCGAACACACGCAGTTGCTCTGGCGTCGGGCCGATGAAAGCGATGCCGGCGGCCTCGCAGGCCTGCGCGAAGGCGGCGTTTTCCGAGAGAAAGCCGTAGCCGGGATGGATCGCCGTCGCGCCGCTGCTTTTGGCGATTGCCAGCAGCTTGTCCACCGCCAGATACGTACCGGCCGCCGCACCTTCGCCCAGGCAGTGGGCTTCGTCGGCCTGCAGGATATGCAAGCTGGCCGCATCGGCCTGGGAATACACCGCGACGCCTTCGACCTTCAGCTCACGCAGGGTCCGCAGGATCCGGCAGGCAATGGCGCCACGGTTGGCGATGAGGATTTTTTTGAACATGGCGTAACCCCCTCAGGCATGACTGTCAGCCTGAACTGGGATGCGGGCCGTCCCGCAGTTTTCGATGGCCGCCGGGGTCGTCCCTGGTGGCGAAACCTCCAAACACCCGACTCCCCTGTGGGAGCGAGCCTGCTCGCGATAGCGGTCTGTCAGTTACATCAGTGTTGGATGTGCTGCTGCCATCGCGAGCAGGCTCGCTCCCACAAGGGTTTGAGGGTGTTCATGAAATCAGTGTTTATTTGATGCACTGCCCCGACCGGCTCTGGCACAACGCAAACAGCCAGCGGCGCAGGCGGGTGAGTTTCAGTTCCATATCAAAAGCTCCGCTGGCGTGGGGTTGTAGGCGTTGCACGGGTTGTTCAGTTGCGGGCAGTTGGAGATCAGGACGATCACGTCCATCTCGGCCCGCAGGTCGACGTATTTGCCGGGCGCCGAAATCCCATCCTCGAACGTCAGGCCGCCGTCGGCGGTGACCGGCACGTTCATGAAGAAGTTGATGTTCGGTCCGATGTCGCCCTTGCCCAGACGACCGTCGTGGGCGCAGGCCCGCAGGTAGTTGTCGCGGCAGCTGTGCATGTAGCGTTTTTCCAGGGCGTAGCGCACGGTGTTGCTTTCCTGGGCGCAGGCGCCACCGAGGGTGTCGTGGCGCCCGCAGGTGTCTTCAACGATGGTCAGCATGGGCCGGCCGAGGTTGGAATACAGCACGCTGCCGGTGCTCAGGTACACGCTGTTCTGCCGGCGCAGGGTGCGCTGCACGTCGTAGCGTTCCTTGGGATTGGCCAGGCTGTAGAACAGCGTATCGACCGCCTGGTTGCCTTCCAGGTCGAGGATGCGCAGGGTCTGGCCGGCCTTGACCTCCACCAGCCAGGGTTCCCCGGCGGGAATGGTGGCGCGGTAGATAGCGGCGTCGGGCTGCTTTTGCAGGGTGGCGATGGCAAGTGACATGGCAGCGATCCTCAGGCGAACAGGCGGTCGGTGTTGATGAAGCCGCGCTGGTTTTCCGGGCGCGAGTTGCGGCAGTGCTCGGCCACGCTGGGCTCGGCGTTCATCCAGCTGAGCTTGAGCGGTTGCGGAGCGTATTGGGGGTTCGGGTCCATCGGGTGTTGCAGCGCAGTCAGTACCACCAGGGTGTCCATCGGTGCGTAGAGCTCGATGTAATCGCCGGCCTTGGAATGGCCTTCAACGAAGTGAAAGTTGCCGGCCTCGTCGACATCGACCCGGCTGAACAGGTTGAGGGTCATCAGCAGGTCGGACAGGCCCAACCCCCATTTGCCCAGCTCCACCAACAGGTTGTCGGTGCCGTTGCGGAAGAACCCGTTACGCAGTTCCTGATAGCGGCCCTGGCCGTATTTTTCAGCCACTTCCTCGGCGCAGAGCACACCGCCTAGGCTATCGCTCCAGCCGCACGTGTCGGCGGTGATCGCCGCCAGCACCCGGCCCATGTCCGAGTACAGGCAATGGCCGGTGGTGAGTTTGGCGGTGTGTTGGCATTTGAGGCTGTCGGGCAGGTTCAGGCGCTCGGTTTTCTCATTGGCATTGAGCAGCGTCAGGCTCACGTTGGCTCCGCCGCGCAGATCGGTCAGGCGCAGCAGTTGACCGCGCTTGAGCACGAAGGAACGGTGGCCGCCACCAGGCAGCAGTTCTTCGGCGAAGGGAGGAAACAATTGGGTTGAATCGGTCATGGGAAACTCCTTTCAAGCGATACGCAATGCGCCGGCCAGTTCGGCGGGCAGGGCGTCGACGGCGGCACGGGCGGTGCGGCGGTCGCTGTTCAGTGGAATGTCGTAGGTGATGCGCGCGCCATAGGCGCCGGGGGCATGGGGATCGACGCGAACCTTGTCGAACACCAGCAGGCGGGTGCCGAGGCTGAATCCTTCGGACAGGTCATGGGTGACCATGAACACCGTCAAGCGGGTTTCGCGCCACAGCTCCAGCAACAGGGCGTGCATGTCTTTGCGAATGCCGGGATCGAGTGCGCCGAAGGGTTCGTCCAGCAGCAAGACACGGGGTTTCATGATCAGCGCCTGGGCGATGGCCAGCCGCTGCTGCATGCCCCCGGACAACTGCGCCGGGTATTTGTCCAGTGCATGGCCGAGGCCGACCTTGTTCAGCAGATGCGCGGCCTCTTCACGGGCCTGGCGTTTGGCGCTGCCGAACAGGCGCCCCAGCAGCGGCGAGCGTGGCAGTTCCAGGCCCAGGGCAACGTTGTTCAGCACCGTCAGGTGCGGGAACACTGAGTAACGCTGGAACACCACACCACGGCTGGCATCCGGCTCACCAGCCAGAGGCTCACCGTCCAGCAGAATCTGCCCGCGACTGGCGCGCTCCTGGCCCAAGAGCAGCCGCAGAAAGGTTGATTTGCCACAACCCGACGCCCCCACCAGCGTGCAGAACTCGCCTTCGGCGACGCTCAGGTTCAAGCGTTCGAGCACCACCTGATCGGCGTACTGCTGCCAGACGTTATTGACCTTGATGAAACTCATGCCTTCGCCCCCTCATACCAGGGGAACGCTCGCCGGGTCAGGTGCTTGAGACCCCAGTCCATCAGCCAGGCGAGCAAGGTGATCCACACCACGTACGGCAAGATCACATCCATCGCCAGGTACCGGCGCACCAGGAAAATCCGATAGCCCAGCCCATCGGTGGAGGCGATGGCTTCGGCGGCGATCAGAAACAGCCAGGCCGAACCGAGCATCAGCCGCAGGGAAATCAACAGGCGTGGCAGCAATTGCGGCAGCACCACCCGCAGCATCAGGGTCCAGGTCGAAGCGCCGAGGGTCTGGGCCTTGATCAGCAGCTCGGGCGGAATTTCCCGGGCGCGCTGTTCCAGGTCCCGGGCCAGACACGGGGTGATGCCAATGACGATCAGCATCACTTTCGACAATTCTCCCAGACCGAAGACGATGAACAGAATGGGCAGGATCGCCAAGGGAGGCACCATCGACAGCACGGTGAGCAACGGCGACAGCGGCGCGCCGAACAGCGGCAGCGTGCCGGCGGCGATGCCCAGGCACAGGCCGGCCAAGGCGCTGATGCCCAGGCCGATTGCCAGTCTGCGCAGGCTCGATGCGGTGTCTTGCCAGAGCAGGTAATCGCCACTGCGCACGTCAGCGGTGAAGGCCAGGCGTTTGACCGCATCGGCCATCTGCACCGCGCTGGGCAGCAGCTTGTCGTTGGGGTTGTCCGTCAACCGTTCGGCCGAGCCCATAAAGTAGGCGAACAGCACCAGCGCGAAGGGCAGGATCACCAACAACAGGCGGCTGGGACGATCCGGATAGCGGTTGATCAGGCGCATGCCAGCTCCTCCGGTTTACAGCTTGGCGTCGGCGGCCAGCTGCACGTAGGTCGGGTCAAAGCGCAGCTTGAGGTTGGCCTTGTCGCCGCTGGTCACGCCATTGGCAAACGTCATGCCGACTGCGTTGGTGTCCTTGGCGCCTTCGCCGAGCAAACCGTGCTGGAACGAAAACTCGGCGACCTTGCGCATGGTGGCGGGCAGTTGCTTGCTGGTGGCGAAGCTCAAGGCCTCCTTGGGCGTGGCGAACAGCTTGGTGGTGTCCAGTTGCGACTGGAATCCGGCCAGATCGGTGCCCGAGGCTTTGGCCATGTGTTCGAGTGCGGTCTTGCTGGCTGCGTTTTTTGCATCCATCAGCGCCACCACTTCAAACCAGGCACCGGTCAATGCTTTGCCCAGGGCCGGGTTGTCCTGCAGGGTCTGGGTGTTGACCACCATCATGTCCATGATCTCCCCCGGGATCTGGCTGGAATTGAACACCTCGCTCACGCCGGGCTGGGCCTTGATGTCCGAGAGCATCGGGTTCCAGGTGGTGACGGCCTTGACCTGGTCGGTATTGAAGGCCGCGGAGATATCGGCATCGGAGGTGTTGACGACTTTCAGGTCTTTCTCGGTCAGACCGACCGAGTCCAGGGCGCGGGCCAGCAGGTAATGGGAGACCGACAGCTCCACCAGGTTGACGTCCATGCCCTTGAGGTCGGTGACTTTCTTGCCGTCACCCTTGAGCACGATGCCGTCATTGCCGTTGGAAAAATCGCTGACGATCAGCGCGGTGCTGTCCACGCCGCCGGCGGCGGGAATGGTCAGGGCGTCCATGTTGGTCATGGTGCAGCCGTCGAACTGACCGGCGGTGTATTGGTTGATGGATTCGACGTAGTCGTTGAGCTGCACGACATCGATGGTGATGCCGTATTTTTTCGCCCATTTATCGACAATGCCTTGGCTGCCGGCGTACTCCCAGGGCATCCATCCGGCGTAAATGGTCCAGCAGACGCTGAAATGGTCTTTTTGCGCGGCAGGGGACGAGGGGCTTACGAGGGCCGAGAACGTAGCGAGGAGCAGGGCGCAAAGACGAAGCTTGAGCATGGTGGTTCTCCAGTTGATCAAGGGCGGACAGGAGCAACGCGGCACCGCGAACGGTGGCTTGTCTCCCGGGCTTTTGTCCCGCCGTGTAACCTCAACTGGAGGTCGCCAACTCTCGGACCAGCCACTCGCCAGAGGCGAGCCGGAACCCTAGTCAGCCATTGCAAATTGTGGTGCCGCGAACCTGTGATGACTCCTGCACGGAGTTTGTTAAAGCGAGAGCCGTGCCAAGTAGCGTAAAGGCCCGGTCCGAAGCGGGTGGGGAGAGATCAGCGCGGCGTCGCCAGTGGGTTTGTGCATGGTTGTGGTGCTTTGCTGCACCGGGATGAGGCGCGGAGCACATGTTTCAACTTATTGCCGGGGCGCACCAGATTCGGATTTCGCTGTCAGATTAATCGTCAGTCACCCAATAGATGACTGCCGCCCGCCAGCGTCGCTGATGTGGCTCATTAGCGGTCCAGGAGGCCGCCATGTATCGACGACTTCTGCTCATTGCGTTTCTGGGTTTGACACTTTCGGCATGTGTTCCTTACGACGGAGGCTCAAGCTACTACCGTTCCGAGGTCTACACCTCACCGGCGCCGGTCTATTACGGTGGCGGGAGCTACTACTCGGCACCACGCGGCTATTACGCACCGCGGTATTACTCGGCACCGCGTTATTACCAACCGGCACCACGCTATTACTCGGCGCCGCGCTACTACCAACACGGTCCACGCTATTACTCGCCACCGCGCACGGCATACCGGTCTCATCCACACCGGGGCGGCTGGGACGGCCATAACCGGGGCGGCTGGAATGACGACCGTCGTGGTCGAGGCGGACGGGATCATCGGGGACGCGGTGATCATGATGGACGGCGTAACCACCGCTGATTCATCGGCAGCAAAAAGCGGCGCATTGAGCGCCGCTTTTTTGTGCCTGTAACAAACCCGATGGGATAACGCTTGTGGGAGCAAAGCTTGCTCGCGATGACAGGGGATCAGTTAGCTTCCCGGTGACTGGCATATCGCTATCGCGAGCAAGCTTTGCTCTCACAGAATGTCACTCTCACAGAATGTCACTCTCACGGGTGTGCCACCCAGGTTCTTTACTCGTTAGACAAATCCGCCAGCGGATGCCGCCCTTCCCAGGCCTTGTGAAAATGCGCCTCGACCGCTGCTGCGGGGACATGGTTGATGTCCGGCCAGTGCCAGCGGGGCTTGTGGTCTTTGTCGATCAGCCGCGCCCGCACGCCCTCGCTGAATTCAGGGTGTCGGCAGCAGTTGAGGCTCAAGGTGTATTCCATGCGCAACACACTTGCCAATGACAAATGCCGGGCTCGGGCGATCTGTTCCCAGACCAGATGAGCAGTCAGCGGGCAGCCTTCGGTCATGGTCTTGGCCGCCCGGGCGATCAATGGGTCTGAATGGTCCACCAGCAGGCTGAGGGCTTTCCAGGCGCAGCGCACATCGCTGACATCCAGCCATTCGTCGATTTTCTGCCGACGCGGTAGCCATTGCGCCTCGGGCAACTGGGCGACGGCTTCCTGTTGCAAGGCCTTGAGCAAGCTGTTGAGCTGCATGGGCGTCTGTTCCTGCCAATTGAGTTGCAGCAGGCCTTCGATCAGATCGTCCTGTTGTTCATCCAACAGGAAACGGTCGGCCAGACCCAGGTCAATGGCGTCCCGGGCATTCATATGGGCGCCCGTCAGGCCCAGGAACAGGCCAAGCTTGCCGGGCAGCCGCGACAGGAACCAACTGGCGCCGACATCCGGGTACAGGCCGATGCTGATTTCCGGCATCGCCAGGCGCGTGCTCGGTGTGACGATCCGAATATTCGCGCCTTGCAACAGCCCCATGCCGCCGCCAAGCACGTAGCCATGGCCCCAGCACACCAAGGGTTTGGGAAAAGTGTGCAGGTTGAAGTCCAGTCGGTACTCCGCGGCAAAAAATTGCGCCGCCAAGGGCGGTACTTCACCTGGTTGAGCGCGGCAGGCCTCTACCAGGCTGCGCACTTCGCCGCCGGCGCAAAACGCCTTGGCGCCGTTGCCGCGCAACAATACACAGACGATTTGCGGTTCTCTGGCCCAGGCGTCGAGACGATCGCGCAGGGCGTTGATCATCGGCAAGGAGAGGGCATTCAAGGATTTTTCAGCATCCAGGGTGGCGATGCCGATACGGGCGCCATTGATGCCAGTGAGTTCTTCGAAGTGCAGATTCATCGTGACCTCGATCAGAAATTTGAATGATCAGTATGACCGCTGCGTAGGAAAGTGCCGGTTCTGCGTCAGATCAATTGACAAGCCATGTAGGCTTTCCTAGGGTGCGCCCATTGTTTTTACCGGGTGCAACTATGACTGCTGACGACCGTATCAAACTCGAACCGAGCTGGAAGCAAGCCCTGCGTGCCGAGTTCGACCAGCCCTATATGGCAGAGTTGCGTGAATTTCTGCGTCGGGAGTACGCCGCCGGCAAGGAAATTTACCCACCGGCATCGTTGATTTTCAATGCCCTCAACTCCACGCCGCTGGACAAGGTCAAGGTCGTGATCCTCGGCCAGGACCCTTATCACGGCCCAGGCCAGGCTCATGGTTTGTGCTTTTCAGTGCAGCCGGGCGTGCCGGCGCCGCCCTCGCTGGTGAACATCTACAAGGAATTGAAACGCGATCTGAATATCGACATCCCGAATCACGGCTACCTGCAAAGTTGGGCCGACCAGGGGGTGTTGCTGCTCAACACCACCATGACCGTGGAGCGTGCCAATGCCAACTCCCACGCAGGCAAGGGATGGCAGCACTTTACTGATCGGGTCATTGAAGTGGTCAGTGAGCACCAGCCGCATTTGGTCTTTCTACTGTGGGGCGCTCATGCCCAAGGCAAGCAGAAGCTGATCGATGCCACCAAACACTTGGTGCTGACCTCCGTCCACCCGTCGCCGCTGTCGGCTTACCGCGGTTTCCTGGGGTGCGGGCATTTCAGTCGGGCCAACAAGTTTCTTGAGCAACAGGGCGAAGCGCCGATTGATTGGCGGTTGCCGCCGGTTTAATGCGCCCAGCTGACGTGCCCCATCGCGAGCAGGCTCGCTCCCACACTGATTTGTGTACGCCGCAATATTCTGTGGGAGCGAGCCTGCTCGCGATGAAGGCGCCGCGGACGATCAGACCGAACCCGGCTTGCGAATCCAATACCTGAACAACGGCTCCGCCAGAAACAGCACAAACAGCAGCCGCATCACCTGCAACGCCGTCACCAGCGGTACCGACAGTTGCAGCGTCTCCGCCGTCAGGCTCATTTCCGCAATACCGCCGGGCATCATGCCCAAGGTCAGTGACCGCAAGTCCAGGTGGGTCAGCGTGCTCAGGCCCAGGGCCGCGAGGGTTGCGATCAGCATCGTCAACACCGTGCCGATCAGCGTACGTCCCATGAACGACGGCGCGCGGCGGAAGAACTGCCGGTTGAAATGACAACCCAATCCGCTGCCGATCAGCCACTGGCCGATCTGGCTGCCGCCGTCGGGCAGGCCGATGTGCAGATCCCAGCCGATGCTCACCGCCGCACTCACCAGCAACGGTCCGAACAGCCACGGGTTGGGTTGGCGCAAACGCTCCCAGCCCCAGGCGAGCAGGGCGCCTGCCGGGAACAGCAGCGCCAGCCACAGCCAATCCACCGTGGCAGCGTGCTGCACCGGGGCGCCTTCGCCGAGCAAGTATTTGAAAGCGGCCGGTACGCACAGCACCACCACCAGTACCCGCAGGCTCTGGCCGGCAGCGACGCGGCTCAGGTCGGCGCCATTGCGGGCACCGAGGTTGACCATCTCGCCGGAACCGCCCGGCATGCTGGAGAAGAAAGCGGTGGCGCGGTCTTCGCCAGTGCGGCGCATCAGCCACACACTCACCACGCTGGACACGCTGGTGATCAGCGCGCCGAAGAAGATCAGGACAAAATGGCTCAGCACCTGCTCCATCACCACCGGGGTGAAGTGCAGGCCGATACCGATGCCGACCACCCACTGGCCGCATTTACGGCCGCCAGGGATTTCCATCAGTTGCCACGGTGTGAGGCAGCGCACCAGGATGATCGCCAGTAACGAGCCAACCATCCAGGGCAAAGGCCAGCCGATCAGGCTGGCCAGATAACCGCCGGCCAGACCGACCAGCGGTGTTCCCCACCATTGTCTGAGTGTTGCTTTAGACATTGGCCAGGGCGCGACGTTGAGCCGAGCGACGGCGCCAGATCCGCAGCAATGGCATCAGCAGCATGATGACGGTCAATACCCAGCAACCCAGGGTGATCGGGCTCGACCAGAGGATTTCCAGCGCCCCGTTGGAAATCGACAGCGCACGACGCAGGTTCTGTTCCATCAGGCCACCGAGGATGAAGCCCAACAGGACCGGCGACAACGGGAAGTCCAGCTTGCGCAGGATGTAACCGAAGATGCCGATACCGATCATCAGGAACAGGTCGAACGTGGTGGCGTGCACCGCGTAGACGCCGATCCCGGTGATGATCGCGATGACCGGTACCAATGCCCAGTTCGGCACGGCCAGGATACGGGTGAAGACGCGGATCATCGGGATGTTGAGGATCACCAGCATGATGTTGGCGACGAACAACGAAGCGATCAGACCCCAGACGATGTCAGGTTGTTGCTGGAACAGCAGTGGACCTGGAGTGATGTTGTACAGCGACAGCGCGCCGATCATCACCGCCGTGGTGCCGGAACCCGGAACACCCAGGGTCAGCATCGGCACCAACGCACCGCAGGCGGCGCCGCCGATGGCGGTTTCCGGGGCGGCGAGGCCACGCTTGTCACCTTGGCCGAACGTACCGCTTGCACCGGCGATGCGTTTTTCCGTCATGTACGCCACGGCACTGGCCAGCGTCGCACCGGCACCTGGCAACACGCCCATGATGAAGCCAAGCACGCCGCATCGCATGTTCACCCAGAACACCGACGCCGCTTCCTTGACGTTGAACATCATCCGCCCGGTGGCTTTCACCGCTTCCTGGCCGCGATGGGTCTTTTCCAGCAGCAACAGAATTTCACTGATGGAGAACAGGCCCAGCACCAGCACGACGAACTGGATGCCGTCGGTCAAATGGATATTGTCCCCGGTGAAACGGTAGACGCCGCTGTTGGCGTCAATCCCGACGCAGGACAGGAACAGCCCGATCAGCGCCGCGATGAAGGTCTTGAGCGGGCGGTCTCCGGCCATGCCGCCGAGACAGACAATGGCGAACACCATCAGCACGAAATATTCCGCCGGTCCGAAGGCAATCGCCCATTTGGCCAGCAGCGGGGCGAACAGCACCATCCCGCAAGTGGCAATGAATGCACCGAGGAACGAACTCCACGCCGACAGCGAAAGGGCGACGCCGGCCATGCCTTTGCGGGCCATCGGGTAACCGTCCAGGGTGGTCATGACGGTGGAGGCTTCACCCGGGATGTTGAGCAGGATCGAGCTGATTCGTCCGCCGTATTCGCAACCCAGGTATACGGCCGCCAGCAGGATCAGGGCCGACTCCGGTGGCAGACCGAGGGCGAATGCAATCGGGATCAGCAACGCCACGCCATTGATCGGGCCCAGGCCCGGCAGCAGGCCGACCACGGTGCCGATCAGGGTGCCGCTCAGGGCGGTAACGAGGTTGTAGGGGGTCAGTGCAACGCCAAAACCCTGGCCGAGATAATTCAGGGTATCCATATCAATTCTCCAGGACGTCGAGCAGGCCCAGGGGCAGCGGCACGTCCATCAGCTTGTCGAACAACAGATAGAGACCGATGGCCATCAGGCTGATGATCACCACGCTCGGCACCCAACGACCGCCATACAGGCGCGCCATCGGAACCCCGACCAAAATGCTGGCGAGGATGAAACCCAGGGGTTCGAAGGTCCCGGCGAATATCAGCAGCAGCACTACGCAGATGCCGATTTTCTGCAGGGTCTCGCGATCCAGTTGCGGATCTTCGTCGCTGTGCACGATGGGCGTCGGACGAAACACCATATAAAGCAGGGCCAGGCTCAGCAGCCCGATCATCAGCAAGGGGAAGGCGCGCGGCCCGACCGGTTCATAGGAAAAGGCTGCCTGGTAGGGCCAGGCCATCAGCGCGAGGCCGACGCAAACCAGCAGCAGCACTGAAGCGAAAATACGTTGGATGAGCATGACTAACTCCTGGGCGGCGCCGCAGTGATGCAGGCGCCGCCGCGAGAACAGAGGCGATTACTGGACCAGGCCAAACTCTTTGGCCAGCATCTTGTAGTCGGCCACTTGCTTCTTCACGTAGGTGTCCAGTTCCGGACCGGTCATGGCGAACGGAAACAGTTCGCGCTGGTCACGCAGCTTGGCGAAGTCTTCGGAAGCCAGCAGCTTGTCGAATGCATTTTTCCACCAGGCGTAGTCTTCATCACTGACCTTCGGCCCGAGGTAGAAGCCACGAACCACTGGCCAGACGATCTCGTAGCCTTGTTCACGGGCGGTCGGGATGTCTTTCATTTCCGGCTCATCCAGGCGCTTCTCGGCGAACACCGCCAGCAGGCGCATGTCGCCGCTCTGGATGTGTGGCATGGAGTCGGAGATGTCCGTACTGCCTACCTGAATATGGCCGCCCAGCAGTGCCGTTGCGATCTCGCCACCGCCTTCGAGCGCCACGTAGCGCAGTTTGCGCGGGTCGATACCGGCGGCCTTGGCGATCAGCGCGGTTTGCATCCAGTCCTGGCTGCCCACGGTGCCGCCGGAACCGATGACCACGGAGCCTGGATCTTTCTTCAGTGCCTGTACCAGATCATCGAGGTTCTTGTAGGGCGAATCGCTCTTGACCGCGATGGCGCCATAGCTGGTGCCAACGGCTGCCAACCAGCGAACGGCGTTTTCGTCGAAACGCCCGAATTTGCCTTGGGCCAGGTTCAGCAACGAGCCACTGGACCAGGCCACCAGCGTGCCGGCGTCGGCCGGGCGCTGCGCGACCACTGCGTTGTAGGCCACTGCACCGACGCCGCCGGGCATGTAGGTCACGCGCATCGGTTTGGTCAGCAGTTTTTCGTTCACCAGGGCGCTTTGGGCCAATTTGCACGTCAGGTCAAAACCGCCGCCAGGCGCGGCCGGGGCGATGCATTCCGGACGCTTGGGTTCGGCGAGCAACTGCCCGGCGAACATCAGGCAACCAGCGGCCAGGGCTACTTTACGCAGTGATAGGTTCATTTTTGTCTCCACAGGAGTTGTTGTTGTGTGTTGCACATTTGCCGTTGTCGGACCCTTCGGGAATCGACAGCGGGCCATCAGGAGCGATAGGTCACGTGGCATAGACGCACAGGGACGACGGTGCAAGACCGGCGAAAGCGGCGGCGCAAGTGAAGGCGATCTGGTTGAGGCGGGAAGGGCGAGCAGGCGTCGGGGCCTGGGGCTGTATGGACAGCATGGTGAATACTCCGCTCTATTGTTCTTATTTGGCGAAAACGCTTCGGGGCGTTTTTCGTTCGCGAGGTGCCTCGCGACCGGCAGTCGAAACTTGCCGTTGGAGGACTGTAACCGGCCAACCTTTCGCTAACCTTTCAAAAGCTTTCACGATGTTTTTGGCTTCACAGAGGTGGATGCGGCTGTAAACTCCGCGCCACAGAATGGTGCCGACCATCCCTGAATCGAGGTGAAATCCAATGCGTGTCCTGCTCGTCGAAGACCATCTCCAGCTGGCCGAAAGTGTAGCCCAGGCGCTCAAGAGCACCGGTTTGACCGTGGATGTGCTGCACGACGGGGTGGCGGCTGACCTGGCTTTGAGCAGCGAGGAGTACGCGGTCGCGATTCTCGATGTGGGGCTGCCACGCATGGACGGTTTCGAGGTGCTGGCCCGGCTGCGGGCCCGCGGCAAGACCTTACCGGTGTTGATGCTGACTGCCCGTAGCGACGTCAAGGACCGGGTTCATGGCCTGAACCTGGGTGCTGACGATTACCTGGCCAAGCCGTTCGAGCTCACGGAGCTGGAGGCTCGGGTCAAGGCACTGTTGCGCCGTAGCGTATTGGGGGGCGAACGCCAGCAGCGCTGTGGTGGGTTGATTTATGACCTGGACACCCGCCGCTTCACCCTCGACGACGAATTGCTGACCCTGACTTCCCGCGAGCAGGCCGTGCTGGAGGCGTTGATCGCCCGGCCAGGGCGGGTGATGAGCAAGGAGCAGCTTGCGGCCCAGGTGTTCGGCCTGGACGAAGAGGCCAGCCCCGATGCCATCGAAATCTACGTCCACCGCCTGCGCAAGAAACTCGACGGCCATGCCGTGGCGATCGTGACATTCCGTGGCCTCGGCTACCTGCTGGAAACCCGCGATGCATAAGCCCGACAGTTTACGTTGGCGACTGCTCTGGAACCTGGCACTGCTGTTGGTGGTACTGATGCTCGCCAGTGGCCTGAGTGCCTATTGGAACGGTCGCGAAGCCGCGGACACGGCCTACGACCGCACGCTGCTGGCCTCCGCCCGGACCATCGCCGCCGGCCTGTCGCAACGCGACGGCAGCCTCAGCGCGGATGTGCCTTACGTGGCCCTGGATACCTTTGCCTACGACAGCGCCGGGCGTATTTACTACCAGGTCAATGACATCCACCAGAAGCTGATTTCCGGCTACGAAAATCTCCCAGGTCCACCGCCCGGTACGCCGCGTACCGACGATTACCCGGCCCTGGCGCGCTTTTATAACGCCAGCTATCAGGGGCAGGATGTGCGGGTGGTGAGCCTGCTCAAGGCGGTGAGTGAACCGAACATGAATGGCATGGCGGAGATTCGCGTGGCGGAAACCGAAGAGGCGCGGATCAGCATGGCCCGCGGCTTGATGGCCGACACACTGTTGCGCCTGGGTATGCTGGCGGTGGGCGCGCTGCTGATGGTGTGGTTCGCCGTCAGTGCCGCCTTGCGCCCCCTGGAGCGCTTGCGCACGGCGGTGGAGGAGCGTCAGCCGGATGATTTGCGGCCATTGCCCCTGGTGGAGGTCCAGCATGAACTCTGGCCACTGGTGCGGGCCCTCAACCATTTCACCGAGCGTCTTCGCGGGCAATTCGAGCGTCAGGCGCAATTCATCGCCGACGCCGCCCATGAACTGCGCACGCCTTTGGCTGCGCTGAAGGCCCGGCTCGAGCTGGGGCTACGCGCCAGCGAGCCGGCAATCTGGCGTGAAACCCTGGAAACCGCGGCCCAAGGCACGGATCGGTTGACCCATCTGGCGAATCAGTTGCTGTCCCTGGCGCGTGTCGAAAATGGTGCCCGGGCCATCGCCGAGGGCGGCGCGCAGTTGCTTGATCTCAGCCAATTGGCACGGGAGCTGGGTATGGCCATGGCCCCGTTGGCCCATGCCCGTGGCGTGGCGTTGGCTTTGGAAGCCGACGAACCGGTATGGCTGCGAGGTGAGCCGACCTTGTTGAACGAGTTGTTGAGCAACCTGGTGGACAACGCCCTGGCCCATACCCCATCGGGCGGCAATGTGATCCTGCGGGTCACAGCGCCTGCGGTGCTTGAGGTCGAGGACGACGGGCCGGGCATCCCGCCGCATGAGCGAGACCGCGTGTTCGAGCGCTTCTATCGACGCAATCAGCAAGTGGCCGGTTCGGGTCTGGGGTTGGCTATCGTCGGTGAAATCTGCCGTGCGCACCTGGCGCAAATCACGCTGCATGATGGGCAGGAGGGTGGTTTGAAAGTTAGGGTGAGCTTTATCCCCGGTTCAGATTGAACCCGAGCCAAGCCCTATTGTGGCGAGGGGATTTATCCCCGCTGGGCTGCGAAGCAGCCCCAAACTGGCGATTTAGGTGTATCAGACAGAACGCCAGGGGCCGCTTCGCGCCCCAGCGGGGATAAATCCCCTCGGCACAGGTTCAGTGCCTGAGCTCAAGTTCGGGGGCTTGAGCCTGGTTGCTTAATAAAACATCGACCGCGCTTCTTCGATCTCCGCGCACCGGGCTTTGTTTTCCGGGTCGATGCCCAGCTTATTGAAGGCCGGTACCCCGAAGGCATCGATCCTGCCCAGGGGGTGGTCGGAGTCCTTGTAGCAATACAACGCAGCTACCTGCACCAGGTCGACGTAATCGAGTTGCTTCGAATCTCGGGTGAAGTCCAGATACAGCCCCGGCAGCTTCACCAGTCTTTCTGGAAACTCCCAAACACTGAGCAACTTGTCTCCCAGCACCGGGTGAATCGTCTCGATGACGTGATTGAGACTGACCGGGTCAGACAGCAATTCATTGTTGTCTTCGGCGTAGGTGAGAATCGGCAGTACGCCGATCTGATGCACCAGCCCACCCAGCGCGGCCTGATCGGGTTTGAGTTGCGTATAGATCCGGCACAACGCATAGCAGACACCGGCGATTTCCAGGCTTTTACGCCAGACTTCGCGCATCTTCTGTTCCACCACTTCGGAACGGGCATGGAAAATCTGCTCCATGACCAGGCCGATGGCCAGGTTGCTGCTGTAGTTGACTCCCAGCCGGGTGATGGCTGTGTGCAGGTCAGTGACTTCCTGGGTCGCACGCAGCAGTGGGCTGTTGACCACTTTTATCAGGCGCGCCGAAAGCGCCGTGTCACGACCAATCACCTTGCTCAGGTTGCTGACGCTGATTTCCGGGTCTTCGGCGGCCCGGCGAATCTGCAGGGCCACTTCCGGTAATGTTGGCAGAACCAGGTCATCGTTATCGATGGCCTCCACCAAATCCCGTTGGACCTTATCCGCCAAATCGCTCATTTCGTTTCTCTAGGGTATTACGACAAAATGCTGCGATCAGCGCTGGATTTCGCGGTCGCGGTCCAGTTCGTAAGGCAGGTCGAGCAATTGCAGGCCCGGGCCTTCCAGCGCGCCGAGGTGCAAATTGTCATCTTCTGCAGCTTCGGCCTGTACCACCGCCAGCAGTTCAATGTTTCGTTCGGCGTGAGCGGCCATCACCACTTCACCGATAGAACTGCCGTGCGTGGGTGAAAATAAGGGGGTGCCAGGCTCGGGCAGTTCACCGGCATCCATTTGCAGCCGATACAGGCGCCGCTTGAGTTTGCCCAGGTACTGCATGCGGGCGACGATTTCCTGGCCGGTGTAGCAACCTTTCTTGAAGCTCACGCCGCCAACGGCTTGCAGATTGAGCATCTGCGGAATGAACAGTTCGCGGGTAGCCGGCATGACCTGGCCGATCCCGGCGCGGATCTGACCCAGCAGCCACTGGTTCAGCTCGCCCTCGGTCAACTGTTCGCGCAGCCGGGCTGACAGCGGGTCGGCCTGTTCGGCGGGCGCCCAAAGTTCGGCGCGGTTCGGAGAGACGCGAATGGCAATCAGGCCATCATGACGAACGACGCTGTCGGTCTCGGCCGGCAGCTCAAGGCCCAAGGCTGCGAGCGCCGTGTCGGCGTTCTCCAGGCCGAAGCGAGCCCAGGCGGTGCTTTCATCGGTCAGTCTGGATTTGGAGAACACGGCATAC
The DNA here is from genome assembly GCF_003033885.1 of Pseudomonas rhizophila. Taxonomy (NCBI): domain Bacteria; kingdom Pseudomonadati; phylum Pseudomonadota; class Gammaproteobacteria; order Pseudomonadales; family Pseudomonadaceae; genus Pseudomonas; species Pseudomonas rhizophila. The sequence goes on from NZ_CP024081.1 coordinate 2,579,205, forward strand.
TTTTTCAGGTCCGCCAGTTGCGGTTCGAGCAATTCGCTGGCCATTGCCATCAGTACACCATCGCCTTCGAGCAGGATGCGGAAACTCGATTGCATCCGGCCCTTCTGGGTACAGCGGGCACCGAGGCTGGCCCGGCTGTCGCTCAGGTAGTTGAGGTTGCAGGTCAATTGGCCTTGCAGGAATTTGCCAGCGTCCACGCCGCGGACCGCGAGAACGCCTTCGTGGGACAGGGTGCAGAAAAAAGCGGAATCAGCCATGGGTCATCGCAGGGTAAAAAGTCTGGTGGACATCATAAGGGGGCGCCCTTGAAATGGGTAGTTCACAAAGGATCGGTGGTGCCTGACCCGAGCCGTCTGTTCCATCGCGGCGGGGCCTGTATACTTGCGCTCTATTTGAGGAGCGCTCCATGGTCGAAGATGTTGAACTGAATCGCCTTTACTGGCACAGCCGCCGCGGCATGCTTGAGCTTGACGTGTTGCTGGTGCCGTTCGTGAAAGAAGTTTATCCCCACCTTAACGACGTCGACCGTGCGTGCTACGTGCGTCTGCTCGAGTGCGAGGATCAGGACATGTTCGGCTGGTTCATGGAGCGCAGCGAATCCGAAGACCCGGAGCTGCAGCGCATGGTTCGGATGATTCTGGACCGTGTCCAGCCCAAGTAATCGCTTTGAATGCCGCTGGCAGGCTTCCGGGCAACTGCTGGCGGCCTATCTCCTGGCCCAGGCCTTTGCCTTGGGTTCGTTGTTGCTGTTGTCCGTCCCGTTCTGGTTAATCAGCCTCGGCGTGCTGCTGTGCCTGGCCCATGGTGCCTGGACGCTACCGCGGCATCTATTGTTGACCCACCGTCAGGCTTTTTGCCGGTTGCGTCGTGACGCCGATGGCTGGCAGCTGTGGAACAGGGCATCTGGCTGGCAGGCGGTGCAATTGCGCCCTGACAGCCTGGCATTGCCGATGATTATCGTGCTGCGTTTTCGCCTGCGGGGGGAGTGGCGGGTCCGCTCGCTGTGTGTGCCCCGCGATGCGCTGGCGCCGGATCTGCATCGGCGCCTGCGGGTTCGGCTCAAGTTCAGCCGGCGTAGGTGGGCGGCACCAGAATAGTGTCCAACGCTTCGGGCAGCAGGCCCGGGTAGTCGAGCGTGTAGTGCAACCCGCGGCTTTCCTTGCGTTCCATGGCTGAGCGGATCATCAGTTCAGCGACCTGGGCCAGGTTGCGCAACTCGATCAGGTCGCGGCTAACTTTGTAGTTGCTGTAGAACTCATCGATTTCATCCAGCAACAGCCGCACCCGATGCTGCGCCCTCTGCAGGCGTTTGTTGGTGCGCACGATGCCGACGTAGTCCCACATGAAGCGCCGCAGTTCGTCCCAGTTGTGAGCGATGATCACATCTTCGTCTGAGTCGGTGACTTGGCTGGCGTCCCACGAGGGCAGGATGGATGGGGCGGCGATCTGCGGCAATTGCTCAAGAATGTCCGCTGCCGCCGAGCGGGCGTAGACGAAACATTCCAGCAACGAGTTGCTGGCCATGCGGTTGGCGCCGTGCAGGCCGGTGAAGCTGGTTTCGCCAATGGCATACAGGCCCGGTACGTCAGTGCGCCCCTGTTGGTCGACCATCACCCCGCCGCAGGTGTAATGCGCCGCTGGCACCACCGGAATCGGTTGCTTGGTGATGTCGATGGAAAACTCCAGGCAACGCTCGTACACCGTGGGGAAATGGCTCTTGATGAATGCTTCGGGCTTGTGGCTGATGTCCAGGTAGACGCAGTCGATGCCCAGGCGCTTCATTTCGTGGTCGATGGCCCGGGCGACGATATCCCGGGGCGCCAGTTCGGCGCGGGAATCGAAGCGCTGCATGAAACGCTCGCCGTTAGGAAGTTTCAGGTGAGCACCTTCGCCGCGCAGGGCCTCGGTGATCAGGAAACTCTTGGCCAGCGGGTGGTAGAGGCATGTGGGGTGGAACTGATTGAATTCCAGGTTCGCCACCCGGCAGCCTGAACGCCAGGCCATGGCAATGCCGTCCCCGCATGCGCCGTCGGGGTTGCTGGTGTAAAGGTAGACTTTCGCGGCACCGCCGGAGGCCAGGATCACGAAGCGGGCGCCGTAGGTGTCGACCTCCCCGGTGCCACGGTTGAGCACGTAGGCACCCAGGCACCGATCACCGTCTAGGCCCAAGCGTTTTTCGGTAATCAGATCGACCGCGACGCGTTGCTCCAGAAGCTCGATATTGGGCCGCTGGCGGGCTTGGGCCAGCAACGTCTTGAAAATCGCCGCACCGGTGGCGTCGGCAGCGTGAATGATGCGCCGATGGCTGTGACCGCCCTCGCGGGTCAGGTGAAACTCGAAACCACCGTCTTCGGTACCGGATTGCTCGTCACGCGTGAAGGGGACGCCCTGGTCGATCAGCCACTGTATGGCTTCCCTGCTGTGCTCGACGGTGAAACGCACGGCTTCTGGATTGCACAGGCCGCCCCCGGCATTGAGGGTGTCATCGACATGCGATTCAATAGTGTCGGTGTCATCCAGCACGGCCGCGACGCCACCCTGGGCCCAGAATGTCGAACCGTTGGCCAGGTCGCCTTTGCTCAGTACTGCGATGCGCAGATGCTCAGGCAGTGTCAACGCCAGGCTCAATCCGGCGGCGCCGCTGCCGATTACCAGAACATCGTGTTGGAACTGTTGGCTCATTCGAAAGGTTTCCGCTCAAAACGACCCGGGTCGGGGTTGGCGCAAGACATCCGTTTCAATGGGGTCAGGCAGCCATGCAGCCCACTAGTATATAGAGAGGGGGATCGGCACAATAGCGGCGTATTCATGGCAATGTGAAACCAGAATGACACAACCGTGACGCTTCGTCGGATCACGATTTTGGTGGATGGGCGACAAGGCGACCGTTTCGAGGATGAAAGGCTGTTTATCTCGTCAGGGTTGCTCGATGTTCCACACACAAGGCTATAAATAGTTGGAACTTTTGCCGAGCGACTGGGTTCAATAGACGGTTGTCTGCAAAAGGGAACAGCGTCGGGTTGGTGCAAGATTAGGATTTGAATCTTTGCCGACAGGCCCGGCGACAGATTATTCGCGCAGCCGGGGAATCTCGTGCTGCGTTTTTCGTGCGTGCCGGATCAGAGCGCGCCGGAAACTTGCTTGGAGGGGAGAACTTTTGCGAAAAGCCCGAGTCTATGGTTGCAAGCCCGGTCGATTAGTAATGCAAGCCTCCTTCGAGCTTATCGAGGAGTGTTCATGCTAACCCAGGAAGAGGATCAGCAACTGGTCGAGCGCGTTCAACGCGGCGACAAGCGAGCTTTCGATCTGCTAGTGCTGAAATACCAGCACAAAATTCTCGGGTTGATCGTGCGTTTTGTGCACGACACCCATGAAGCCCAGGATGTTGCTCAGGAAGCCTTCATCAAGGCTTACCGTGCGCTTGGTAATTTTCGCGGAGACAGCGCGTTTTACACGTGGCTTTACCGCATCGCCATTAACACGGCGAAAAACTATCTGGTTTCACGCGGCCGCCGGCCGCCGGATAGCGATGTGAGTTCTGAAGATGCAGAGTTCTATGATGGCGATCATGGCCTCAAGGATCTTGAATCACCGGAACGAGCGTTGCTGCGGGATGAGATCGAAGGCACTGTCCATCGGACCATCCAGCAACTGCCCGAAGATTTGCGTACGGCTCTAACTTTACGTGAATTCGACGGTCTGAGTTACGAGGACATTGCCAGCGTCATGCAGTGTCCGGTGGGTACCGTGCGCTCCCGGATTTTCCGCGCTCGGGAGGCCATCGATAAAGCCCTGCAACCTTTGTTGCAGGAAAACTGAGACAGCGGCGACAGCCAAGAGAGGAACGCCATGAGTCGTGAAGCCCTGCAGGAATCGCTGTCCGCAGTGATGGATAACGAAGCGGACGAATTGGAATTGCGTCGGGTACTCAATGCCTTCGACGATGTTGAAACCCGTGAGACCTGGGCTCGTTACCAGATCGCCCGGGCTGTCATGCACAAGGACCTGCTGCTTCCGCGTCTGGACATCGCTGCGGCTGTGTCTGCTGCTCTGGCTGATGAAGCTGTTCCGGCCAAAGCCTCCCGCAGCCCTTGGCGCAGCCTGGGTCGTCTTGCGGTTGCCGCTTCGGTTACGGTGGCCGTGCTGGCCGGGGTTCGCCTCTACAACCAGGATGAGATCGCCGGTGTGCAAATGGCCCAGCAGTCCAATCAGCCTGGCTTGGCCGCTCCACAGGTCAAGGGCCCGGCAGTGTTGGCCGGTTATAGCGAAAGCTCGGAAGTCGCCGGTCCAATGGCCAATGATGTGCTGCAAGGCCAGCCAGGCTGGCATGATCAGCGTCTGCCCAACTACCTGCGTCAGCATGCCCAGGAAGCAGCCCTGAAAGGTACTGAAAGCGCACTGCCTTACGCCCGTGCAGCCAGTCTGGAAAACCGCTAAGGAGGACCATGCGCGCCATACCTCTTTTTTCGCTTCTGCTGGGTGGCTGGTGCGTTATCCCAGCTTATGCCGGTGAGGCTCAGGACTGGCTTAATCGTTTGAGTCAAGCCGAGCAACAGCAAAGCTTCCAGGGCACTTTCGTTTACGAGCGTAATGGTAGTTTTTCTACCCATAGCATCTGGCATCGTGTCCAGGATGGCAAAGTCCGCGAGCGGCTACTCCAGCTCGATGGGTCGGCACAGGAAGTCCTGCGCATTGATGGACGTACTCAATGCGTAAGCGGCTCCTTGATTGCTGGGGTGGGGAATACGCCTGAAGGCACGGCACGTGCGCTCGATCCGCAAAAACTCAAGAATTGGTATGATCTTGCCGTCATTGGCAAGTCGCGCGTGGCCGGGCGCCCTGCGGTGATTGTGGCGCTGACACCCAAGGACCAGCATCGTTATGGTTTCGAACTGCATCTGGACCGAGAGACCGGCCTGCCGCTCAAGTCTCTGTTGCTCAATGACAAGGGCCAGTTGCTGGAGCGTTTTCAGTTCACACGCTTGAATATCACGGCACCGTCCGACGCTGATCTGCAAACCACTGCCGAATGCAAGGTAGTAGCGCAGACCCCAGCTAAAAGTGCCATGGCGAAAACTGCATGGCGTTCGGACTGGCTTCCACCGGGCTTCGAACTTACCAGCAGTGCGCTGAGAAAGGATCCGGAAACCAACGTTCAGGTCAATAGCCTGATGTACGATGATGGCTTGGCTCGTTTCTCGGTGTTTCTGGAACCATTGAACGGCGCGACCGTCACCGACACGCGTACGCAGCTCGGCCCGACAGCAGCTGTTTCGCGTCGACTCACGACGCCCCAGGGCGAAATGATGGTCACGGTGGTCGGCGAAATTCCCATCGGCACAGCGGAACGGATCGCGCTCTCCATGCGTTCCGATGCCACGGCGACTCAATAGCTGCCAGGGTGGTTCGATTGGGCAAGAGGCTTACAGCGCCGGGACTTGATCGAAATGCCGAAACTTTCTGTCAGCATTTTCATTTGCAAAACTTCAATTTTTTTTCTATAGGTCAGAGCCGCTCGGCTCTGGCCTTGCCTGTTTGCGGAACAAAAATACCGGCGTATCTTCCCCTGGTATTTCTTGCTCCATATCGCTTAACCACGCTCGTCGTAACGGGAGCCGTATGTCGATACCACGCTTGAAAACCTATCTTTCCATCTTTGCCACTGTGCTTGTGCTCGGTCAGGCCGTTCCCGCTATGGCGGTCGAATTGCCTGACTTCACTGAGCTGGTCGAGCAAGCCTCGCCTGCGGTGGTGAACATCAGTACCACCCAGAAACTGCCGGAACGCAGGGTGATGGATCAGCAGATGCCGGACCTGGAAGGTTTGCCGCCGATGTTGCGCGAGTTCTTCGAGCGCGGGATGCCGCAACCGCGTTCGCCCGGCGGTGGCCGTCAGCGTGAAGCGCAGTCCCTGGGCTCGGGTTTCATTATTTCGCCCGACGGTTACATCCTGACCAATAACCACGTGATTGCCGATGCCGACGAGATCCTGGTGCGCCTGGCAGACCGCAGTGAGCTCAAGGCCAAGCTGATCGGCACTGACCCGCGTTCTGACGTGGCGTTGCTGAAGATCGAAGGGAAAGATCTGCCCGTGCTCAAGCTGGGCAAATCCCAGAACCTGAAAGCCGGCCAGTGGGTCGTGGCCATCGGTTCGCCGTTTGGCTTCGACCATACCGTAACCCAGGGCATCGTCAGCGCCATCGGTCGTAGCCTGCCAAACGAAAACTACGTGCCGTTCATCCAGACCGACGTGCCGATCAACCCAGGCAACTCCGGTGGGCCGCTGTTCAACCTCGACGGTGAAGTCGTGGGGATCAACTCCCAGATATATACCCGTTCGGGCGGCTTCATGGGCGTGTCCTTCGCGATTCCGATCGACGTTGCCATGGACGTGTCCAATCAGCTGAAAACCGAAGGCAAGGTCAGCCGCGGCTGGTTGGGCGTGGTCATTCAGGAAGTGAACAAGGACCTGGCCGAGTCGTTCGGCCTGGAGAAACCTGCCGGTGCGCTGGTGGCGCAGATCCAGGAGGGTGGTCCGGCTGCCAAGGGTGGCCTGCAAGTGGGCGACGTGATCCTGAGCATGAATGGCCAGCCGATCGTCATGTCCGCTGACTTGCCACATCTGGTGGGCGCCCTCAAGGCCGGTTCCAAGGCTAATCTGGAAGTGATTCGCGAAGGCAAGCGCACAAACGTCGAATTGACCGTCGGCGCCATCCCTGAGGAAGGCAAGGAGCTGGACTCGCTGGCCAAGTCAGGCGTGGAACGTAGCAGCAATCGTCTGGGCGTGGCTGTGGCGGAGCTTACGCCAGAGCAAAAACGGACCCTGGAGCTGCAAGGTGGTGTAGTGATCAAGGAGGTGCAGGAGGGTCCTGCGGCCATGATCGGCCTGCAACCAGGCGACATCATCACTCACCTGAACAACCAGGCAATCGGTTCGGCCAAGGAGTTCACCGACATCGCCAAGGCGTTGCCGAAGAATCGTTCAGTCTCGATGCGGGTTCTGCGTCAGGGCCGTGCGAGTTTCATTACCTTCAAGCTGGCCGAGTGATCGCTTAGCTGTCCCCAAAAAAAACCGCCTCGAAAGAGGCGGTTTTTTTGTGTCCGAAAAGACTCAGCCCATCATGTCCTTGACCATGCGCTCCTGCTCCATGAGCTCGCGCTGCCTGGCGTCGATGCGTGACGACAGCGGGAAATTGCTGCCGGCGCGCCGTTTGGCGAAGTCCAGTTGCTGGATGGCCTGCCGGTAGTCGCCCACCAGGGCGAAGTATTCGGCGCGGGCCTGGTGCAGGCCGATGATGTTGCCCGACAGTCCGCGGGTCTCTGCCACCATGTACCAGACATCCGGATCGTCCGGACGAGTCTTGAGCAGGTTCTCCAGAGCCTTCTCGGCGTCGGCGGGGCGGTTCTGCTTGAGCAGCAAGTCGACGCGCACCTGATTCAGCGGATAGTTGCCCGGGTACTGGGTCAGCATCCGGTCGACGCGAGCCTGAGCGTCTGGCAGCTTGTTGCTGGTGATATCCAGATCGACCTGGGCCAGGTTATAGATGATCTCGTTGGGCGATTTGGCCAGGAGCTGCTTGAGGTTTTCCCGGGCCTCATTCAACTGGCCGCCCTTGATCTGCGCGATCGCCAAGCCATAGCGGGCCACATCGTTCTTCGGATTTTCATCCAGCTGCGCCCGGAAGCGCTTGGCGCCCAGCCCCGGAGTTTCTTCGTAGATCAACTTGACCCGTGCGCGAATCAATTGATAACGCATGCTGTCTTCGATGCCACCTGGCCTTGCCTGTTCGGCACGGTTGCGGGTGTCGGCGATTCGGGACTCGGTCACTGGGTGAGTCAGCAGGAATTCAGGGGGCCTGGCGTCGAAACGGTACTGGCGCATCAGCCGTTCGAACATGGTCGGCATGGACCGCGGATCATAGCCGGCCTTTTCCAGGTTCTGGATGCCGATGCGGTCGGCTTCCTGTTCGTTCTGGCGAGAGAAACGTCGTTGTTCCTGGATGGCTGCTGCCTGGGTGCCGGCAATGGCCGCGATCCCGGCGTCACCCCCACCGGCGGCGGCGATCACAATGCCGGCCAGCAGCGCTGCCATCATCGGCACCTGCATGCGTTGTTGAGCTTCGACGCCCCGGGCAAAGTGGCGTTGTGACAAGTGCGCCAGTTCGTGGGCCATGACCGAGGCGTATTCACCTTCGGTCTGCGCATTGAGGAACAGTCCACCGTTGACCCCGACGATTCCGCCGGGTGCGGCGAAAGCGTTGAGCTGCGGGCTGTTGATCAGGATGAACTCCAGGCGTCGGTCGTTGACCTGGCTGGTCTCCACCAGTTTGTAAACGCTGGACTCGACGTAGTCCTTGAGCTGTGGATCGTTGAGCTGTGAGACCTGACTGCGCAGCAAGGCCAGCCAGGCGCGACCCAACTGGTGCTCCTGTTGCGGCGAGACGATGGCAGAACTGGCGTCGCCAAGTGACGGCAGGTCGTCGGCGAAGCCCGGTGAGGCAAGCAGGCAAGCGAGCGTCAGCAGGGTGGGGCGCAGAAATGTCATGCACGAAGCCTTAGTCGACAAAGACCCTACTGTAGCCGGACACCAGGCCCGGGACCAGATATTCTAAGTCGCTCAACGACCTGTTGCGGAGTGAACCGATGACCGATGCTGTAGCCCCCGATGCCGAACTGGACGCCAGCGGCCTGAATTGTCCGTTACCACTGCTCAAGGCCAAGCTGGAACTCAATCGCCTGGCCAGCGGCGCCGTGCTCAAGGTGACCGCAACGGATGCGGGCTCCCAGCGCGATTTCCGCACCTTTGCCCGACTGGCCGGTCATACGCTGCTGCGTGAAGAAGACGACAACGGCGTCTACCGTTACTGGCTGAAGAAAGCTTGAAAATCAACAGCGGCCCTTAAGGATTTTTAATGTTCAAAGTGTTACGCGACTGGATCCAGCGCTACTTCTCCGACGAAGAGGCGGTGGTGCTGGCAGTGTTGCTGTTCCTGGCCTTCACGGCAGTCCTCACGCTGGGCGGCATGCTCGCGCCGGTGCTGGCAGGGATGGTGCTGGCGTACCTGATGCAGGGGCTGGTCACGACACTGGAACGGATGCGGCTGCCTGGCGCCATGGCGGTAGGGCTGGTGTTCGCCCTGTTCATGGGGGTGTTGGTGGTGTTCGTCGTCGTGATCATGCCGCTGCTCTGGCATCAGTTGGTGACCTTGTTCAACGAATTGCCCGGGATGCTCGTCAAATGGCAGTCGCTGTTGTTGCTGTTGCCGGAGCGCTATCCGCATCTGGTGTCCGATGAACAGGTACTGCAGGCCATAGAGGTGGTGCGCGGCCAGATCGGCAAGTTCGGCCAGTGGGCGCTGACGTTTTCTTTGTCCAGCCTGCCGCTTCTGGTGAACATCATGATCTACCTGGTGCTGGTGCCGATCCTGGTGTTTTTCTTTCTCAAGGATCGGGAAATGATCGGGCGCTGGGTCCGTGGCTATCTGCCTCGCGAGCGGGCGCTGATCACCCGGGTGGCCCAGGAAATGAATCGCCAGATCGCCAACTACATTCGCGGAAAAGTCATCGAGATTTTCATCTGCGGCGGCGTGACCTACATCGGCTTCGTGGCCCTGGGGCTCAATTACGCGGCATTGCTGGCGCTGCTGGTGGGCATTTCGGTGGTGGTGCCGTATGTCGGGACCGTGGTGGTGACCGTGCCCGTGGCGTTGATCGCGCTGTTCCAATGGGGGTGGAGCGATCAGTTCATCTATCTGATGGCCGTCTACGGGATCATCCAGGCGCTTGATGGCAACGTGCTGGTGCCGCTGCTGTTCTCCGAGGCGGTGAACCTGCATCCGGTGGTGATCATCTGCGCGGTATTGCTGTTTGGCGGGCTGTGGGGGTTTTGGGGCGTGTTCTTTGCCATTCCCCTGGCAACACTGTTCAAGGCTGTGCTGGATGCGTGGCCGAGCCGTGAGCCGGTGGTGGCGCCGTTGCTGTAGCTTGATTAATCAGGTGATGCTGATGGCCCCATCGCGAGCAAGCTCGCTCCCACAGGATTGATGAACACCATAAATCCCCTGTGGGAGCGAGCCTGCTCGCGATAGCGCCAGAACAGGCAACAAAAAACTTCAGGCCTTGTTCAGAGCCTGCGCCGCCGCCAACACCGCATCCACATGCCCCGGCACCTTCACGCCGCGCCATTCCTGGCGTAGCACGCCATCTTTGTCGATCAGGAACGTGCTGCGATCAACGCCCAGGTATTCCTTGCCGTAGAGCTTTTTCAGCTTGATCACGTCGAACAGCTGGCAGACGGCTTCGTCCTTGTCGCTGATCAGCTCGAACGGAAACTCCTGCTTGCACTTGAAGTTCTCGTGGGACTTGAGGCTATCGCGCGATACGCCGAACACTTCGGTGTTGGCAGCCTGGAACTGGGCGTACTGGTCACGAAAACCCTGGCCTTCGGTGGTACACCCCGGGGTGCTGTCCTTGGGATAGAAGTAAATCACCACCTGCTTGCCTTTAAGGGCCGCGAGGCTGACGGTGTGCCCGCTGGTGGCGGGCGCCTGGAAATCGGTAACCGGTTGGTCGATGGCAACGGCCATGAACGCTTCCTTACATTGGGTTTTGGGGGCGCCACGGTTCGATCAGGGCATCGAGGTTCATCGCGTCGGCGAAATCCAGGAACTGATCGCGCAGCCAACTGATCTGGGTGCCGGCCGGCAGTGTCACGGTGAACGTGGCATTGAGCATGGTGCCGCCTGTCTGCGGGGCCTGGTAGGTGTCGCAGGTCAGGTTTTCCAGCTCGACATGGTGGTCCATGAAGAACTGGCACAGCTCGTTGATGATGTCCGGGCGATAGGCCGAACTCACATACGCCACGTAGGGCAGGGCCTGGGGGCGGTTCTCCAGGGCGGCGCTGCGCACCACGTTGACGGTGAAGGCGTGTTTCTTGGCCAGCACCGGCAGGCTCGCTTCCAGGCGGGCCAGGGCGTCCCAGCTGCCGGAAATCTCAAGCACGAGCGCACTGCATTCGCCATGACGGGTCAGGCGTGAAGTTACGACGGCGCAGCGATTTTCATGGCTGGCGCGGCACAGGACGTTAGTCAGCTCCATGGGGTTGGCGCCAAGGGCACTGATAACAAGGAATTGTTCGCGGACTGTGGGGGTGGACATGCAGCATTCCTAAAGCGATGAGCGGTCGGCACTTTTGCAGCTCGGCACGGCGACAGACCGGGATAAACGAACGACTCAAGCCCTGTGCCTGGGGTTGCGCTGCATTCCGGGACGGCGGGAATGCGGCAGGACAAACGCAGGAATGGGGCTTGTGGCGACGAATAACGGAGGCTGGGAACCGGCGTATGAGCTTATCGGTACCGATCAAAGCCTGAAGGGTAGCGAAAACCATCGCCAAGGGGAATGGTAGTTCGCTTGTACAAGCATCTTGGCGCCAGTACCATTACCGCTCTCTTTTTCCGGCAGGAGCGGTTTCATGATTGCGGGCAGTATGGTGGCACTGGTCACACCCATGGATGCACAAGGGCGTCTTGACTGGGCCAGCCTCAGCAAACTCGTGGACTTCCACCTTGAAAACGGCACCCATGCCATTGTCGCCGTCGGTACCACTGGCGAATCGGCAACCCTCGATGTCAACGAGCACATCGAAGTCATCCGTGCCGTGGTCAAGCAGGTAGCCGGGAAGATTCCGGTGATCGCCGGTACCGGCGCCAATTCGACCCGCGAAGCCGTCGAGCTGACCCGCAACGCCAAGGAAGCCGGTGCCGACGCGTGCCTGCTGGTCGTGCCGTACTACAACAAGCCAACCCAGGAAGGCTTGTACCAGCACTTCAAGCACATTGCCGAAGCGGTCGACATCCCGCAGATCCTCTACAACGTTCCCGGCCGCACCTCCTGCGACATGCAGGCCGAGACCGTGATTCGCCTCTCCACCGTGCCGAACATCATCGGTATCAAGGAAGCCACCGGCGACCTGGACCGCGCCAAGGCCATCCTCGCTGGCGTGAGTGATGACTTCATCGTGCTGTCCGGCGATGATCCGACCGCGGTCGAGCTGATCCTGCTGGGTGGCAAGGGCAATATCTCCGTCACCGCCAACGTCGCTCCGCGCGAAATGGCCGACCTGTGCGAGGCTGCGCTCAAGGGCGACGCCGAGACCGCGCGGGCAATCAACGAAAAACTGATGCCGTTGCACAAGGATCTGTTCATCGAAGCCAACCCGATTCCGGTGAAGTGGGCTTTGGTTGAAATGGGCCTGATGCATCAAGGCATCCGCCTGCCGCTCACCTGGCTGAGCGAAGCCTGTCACGAACCGCTTCGGCAGGCCATGCGCCAGTCGGGCGTCCTGGTTTAATTGAGGAAGTACAACGCATGAAGCGAATGGCCGGACTTTCCGCACTTGCCTTGATTATCTCCAGCACCAGTGGCTGCGGATGGGTCTGGGGCCCGGAAGGTTACTTCCGCGACCGTGGTAGCGATTACCTGGAAGCGCAACAGACTGCACCGATGCAACTGCCTCCCGATGTCAATGTCGCCAAACGTCTGGATCCGCTGTTGCCGATCCCGCGTAATGTGGCCGACGACAGCGTCAAGGGTGAATACATCGTCCCCCGTCCACAGCCGCTCTCGGCCATGGCCGATGCCAGCGACTACACCCTGCAGAAGAGTGGCGATTCAAGCTGGGTCATGGCCCAGCATCCACCGGCCGAAGTCTGGCCCGTGGCGATCCAGTTCTTCCAGGACAACGGTTTCCGCCTGGACGAGCAGCGCCCGCAAACGGGCGAATTCACCACGACCTGGCAACGTGCCGATGAGCTGTCCGCCGCCATGGCCAAGCGCCTGAGCGCCGCCGGTGTCGGTGCCGACAGCGAAAGCCGCGTGCGGGTTCGCATCGAGCCGGGCGTGCAGCGCAACACCAGTGAAATCTACGTGGTCAGCGCTGAACGCCCTGCCGGTAGCACCGCTGATGTGGCCTTCACCAACCGTTCGGTCAACACCGGCCTGGACGCTGCGCTGGTGGACGACATGCTCGCCAGCATGAGCCGTACCGCAGAACAGGGCGGTTCGGTTTCGATGCTTGCATCCCGGGACTTCGACGTCCCGAGCCGCGTCAGCCTGAGCGAAGACGGCAGCGGCAACCCGGTGCTCAACGTCGGCTCCGACCTGGATCGCGCCTGGTCGAGCGTAGGTCGTGCGTTGGAACAAGGTGAGTGGCGGGTTGAAGACATCAACCGCAGCCTGGGCCTGTACTACATCAACCTCGCCGAAAAGGCCGAGAAGAAAGATGAGAAGCCTGGCTTCTTCAGCGGTCTGTTCGGCAGCGCGCCGGACAAGGAAGAAATTGAAGCCCGTGCCGAGCGTTATCAGGTTCGCCTGAGCAAGGTGGGTGACAACGTTCAGGTGACCGTCGAGAAAAACATCAACACCGTGGCGCCGGCCGATGTGGCCCGCAAGGTATTGAGCGTGATTCAGGACAACCTGGGCTGATCCGATGCGTTTTGCCGTTCTCGGCAGCGGTAGCCAAGGGAACGGCACGCTGATAGCCAGCGCCGGCACGTATGTGCTGGTCGATTGTGGTTTCTCTTTGCGAGAAACCGAGAAACGCCTGTTGCGCCTGGGGGTGCACCCGGCGCAATTGAGCGCGATACTCGTAACCCACGAACATGCCGACCACGTGCATGGCGTGGGTTTGCTGTCTCGGCGCTACAATCTGCCGGTGTACCTGAGCCGTGGAACACTGGAGGGGCTGCGTAAGCCCATCGAACCTGCTGGCTTCGTCGCCGGTGGCGAGCAACTGCGCATTGGTGCTCTAGAAGTCAGTGTGGTCAGCGTGGCGCACGACGCCCGGGAGCCAACGCAGTATGTGTTCAGCGACGGTGAGCGGCGCTTTGGGTTGCTGACCGACCTGGGTTCGTATTGCGACAGGGTGATGGACAGCTACCGGGATCTCGATGCATTGATGATCGAGTCCAACCATTGCCGTGACATGCTGGCGCGCGGGTACTACCCGTACTTTCTCAAGCAGCGGGTAGGCGGGGAACACGGACATTTGAACAACCACCAGGCGGCGTTCCTGGTGGCCGAGTTGGGCTGGCAAGGCCTGCAACACCTGGTCCTGGCCCATCTGAGCAGCAAGAACAACCTGCCGCAGCTGGCCCGGCAATGTTTCGTCGACACCCTAGGGTGCGACCCGGACTGGCTGCAACTGGCCGATCAAGATTCAGGGCTCGACTGGCGACATATCGCCTAGCCCATCTACTTAGCAAGCGGAGCCCATCATGGAAAAACGTGAAGAACTCTACCGCGGCAAAGCCAAATCGGTTTACAAGACCGACGACGCAGACCGCTTGATCCTGCTGTTTCGCAACGACACCTCGGCGTTCGACGGCAAGCGCATCGAACAGCTGGACCGCAAGGGCATGGTGAACAACAAGTTCAACGCCTTCATCATGCAGAAGCTCGAAGCTGCTGGTGTGCCGACTCAGTTCGACAAGTTGCTGGGCGACAACGAATGCCTGGTCAAGAAGCTGGACATGATCCCGGTCGAATGCGTCGTGCGTAACTACGCCGCCGGCAGTCTGGTCAAGCGTCTGGGTGTGGAAGAGGGCATGAAGCTCAACCCATACACCTTCGAGCTGTTCCTGAAGGACGACGCCAAGGGCGACCCGTTCATCAACGAATCCCACGTTGTGGCGTTCGGTTGGGGCACCGCCGAGCAACTGGCGCGCATGAAGGAGTTGTCCCTCAAGGTCAACGAGGTGCTGACCAAGCTGTTCGACGACGCCGGCCTGCTGCTGGTGGACTTCAAGCTTGAATTCGGCGTATTCAGCGATGGCTCCATCGTCCTGGGTGACGAATTCAGCCCGGACGGCTGCCGCCTCTGGGACAAGGACACCAAGAAAAAGATGGACAAGGACCGCTTCCGCCAGGGTCTGGGTGATGTCATCGAAGCCTACGAAGAAGTTGCCCAGCGTCTGGGCGTACCGCTGTAATCGACGCAAGCATCTGATAGCACGGAAAAAATTTCGCCCGGGGGTTCGCTTCCGGCGAATGTGCTGGTATGATGCGCGCCACTGGAGAGATGCCGGAGTGGCCGAACGGGACGGATTCGAAATCCGTTGTACTGGCGACAGTACCTAGGGTTCAAATCCCTATCTCTCCGCCATTATTGAATACGACTAAGCCCCTGAAATGGTTGAACATTTCAGGGGCTTTTTCGTTTCTGGGGGTAGGGCATTTTTAGGGCCAAAAGGCTCGCTATGATGTCGTCCGATGCTAAAGGTCCGAGGGCTGGTCAAATACTCATGGTGAGCCATTTTTGATTAGAGCTATGCGGCGTCACTCATCTAGGTCGGGAAAAATGATTTTTCCTACGATCCAAGGTTCCACAATGTCGCTATGAACCGTACGTAAAAACGATCCCCATTCCTTCCGATTGTGAGCATCTGGTCCAATGATCGTCAGCATTAGGTACGCATCTTTGAAATCATCATAGGCATAGATAAGCCAGAAGTCGTTGTCAGGGTCTTCTGTTAGGGCTGTGCGGTAGTACTGGCGGCCGATTTGAGTCCAACGAGCTTGTGTTTCTGCAGTGCTCGCCAAATGGATGTGACACATATCGCTCAGATCGAGCTGTTCATCTCTGCCAAAGATAGCCGGAAGCTCGCCGCACACCTTGTAGTTATAAAAGTGTGCGGCAATATTTTTCCAGTTCTGTGTTTGTTCAAAAAGTGCGGAAATTTTAACGGCTGGCATCCACGCCTACTTTGTAATAGGAAGCTTGCCAGTGATTACAAAATTATCGAACACTTTCTGACCATCACGTGCAGCTTGTCGAACGTCAAGAAATGTCAGCTCTTCGTGAGTGACTTTTCTGCGCGCTTTCTCGACTTTTTTTGTGGTAGCCATCGGAGCCTCCGAGGTGTGTGTATTCATGCTGATCAGCTTATGTGATTAATCGAGTCCGGGCAAACCGGAGGGTTTCAGTGTCATCGAACCATGCTCGTTTCGACGAAATGGGCCCCGTCAGGGGCCCTTTGAACTAGGCCGGCTCTGCATCCAATCGTCGGGCTATGACATCGAGCACGTCACAGCCATCTCTCAAGGGGATACAGCACAGCTGTGCAAAGTCCTGAAGGATTACCGAGTCGCTGGGAATGTCCCCGCGCATTGCGAGGTTCTCTAAAAGCTGGGTAACTGCGCGAATTCTATAGCCCGCCGTGTCAAGCAGTATGTGCAAAGGCGCGGAGGTATCGACGAAGAGGGGTTGATCGTCGGCATTACTGGTAAGAGCCATGTATCTATTCATTTTTTAAATTCCATTTGATTGAGGACCTTCTTAATCGTCGCCAAACGAATAAGGTGGTAGCTGTACGCGGGTTGGCGAACCGGACAAATAGAAAAACCGGCAGATCCGAAGATCTCCCACGCACAGCTACCGAAAAGCAGCATATTGCGCACGGTAGCGTTCCGCAATCCGCGAGAGGTTCCTGCATATTTGTCATGGGTCGCCAAACCCAAGCCGCTCCTACGAACGACGCTTGGACTATAGGGCCCTTCTGTAGAAATCATCAATCAGACGATGAGTCAGAAAATTCCCTGAATTATGTGGCCGGGAAATGTCAGAAAAGTCCCCGCAGCAATTGCGTCTCCCGACCTTTTTTCGATCCCGGCCAACCCCCTCCACGACCTGCATAACCACAGTGTCTTCCAGGCCGAAAGCTTTGTGTCAATCAGACTAATGGTCTATAGCTCAAGGCATGCCTGCCGATAAGAAGGCTAACCCCCATAGAAGGAGTGCCCCCCATGATGCGGTTCTTTGCCGACCTGGGCTTTCGCTGGAAAATTACCCTGCCGATTGCTTTTCTGGCGCTGTTGTTGGTGTTGATGGGGTGGTCGGGGATGCGAGGCATCGACCAGGTGACGGCGTCCAGCACACAGCTGACCAAGCGTTACTTGCCGGCCATCAGCTTGCTGCTCAATGCCGATCGCGATCTTTACCAGGCTTTTGTTGCCGAGCGTAGTCTGCTCGATGGTCATGCGGACGAGCATCTGACAGCGCTGAGCGCCAGTCATGAGGAGAATGCGAAGCAGGCTTATGATCGCGTGCAGCAATATGCGGCGATGCAGCCCGATGCCGAGGCACAGGCGTTGGTCAGTCAGTTCAATGACGCTTTTGTAAAGTGGAAGCAGGTTTCGAGACGAGTAATTGAGCTGTCCGTGGGGGATAGGGAGGCGGCCAGCAAACTGAGTTTTGGTGACAGCGAACGCCTGTTCGAGGCCATGCGTGATCCCATCGACAAGCTTGGCGAGCTGGAAGACCAGGCGTCCCACCGCGAGGGAGATGCGGCGATAGAAAATGGCGAGAAAGTGGGGGTGTATCAGGGCGCCATTCTGTTGATCGGTCTGCTTGGCTGCATTCTGGTCGTTGTTGCCTTGCCAATGGTCGTGCTGCGTCCTATGCGTCGCTTGCTCAGCCGCGTCGAGCAGATTGCGGAGGGTGGCGGTGATTTGAAGGCGCGTCTTGAGGTTCGTTCGGCTGACGAGTTGGGCCAGCTCGGCAGCGCGTTCAACCGCTTTCTCGACAAACTGCAGCCGCTGATTGCCGAGGTGGGCCGGGTGACCGGGGAGGTCGATGCCGCAGCTCGCGCCATGGCCAGCATGGCCGCGACCAATGACCAACTGATCAGCAGCGAGCATGCGGCACTCGATCAGGTTAGCACCGCCGCGACCCAGATGAGCGCCGCCGTGCATGAAGTCGCCCACAACGCGCTGAATGCCTCGGATGCTGCACAACAGGCTACCAGTCAGTCCCGTGATGGCGCCGACGTTGTCAGCAGCACCATCGAATCGATCCGCCAACTGGCCCAGGAAGTGGAAAGCGCGTCGGGAACCATCGAAGCCTTGGCCCAGGAAACCTCCAGTATCGGCGCGGTCCTCGAGGTGATCCGTGGCATCGCTGAACAGACCAACCTGCTTGCACTGAACGCCGCCATTGAGGCTGCACGGGCCGGTGAGCAAGGCCGCGGTTTTGCCGTCGTGGCTGACGAAGTCAGGGCGCTGGCGGCGCGGACCCAGGATTCGACCAAGGATATCCAGGTCCGTATCGAGCGCTTGCAGTCGGGTGTCGCCAAGGCCGTTCAAGCGATGCACGTCGGTAGCACCAAGGCCCGTGACAGCGTCGAGCGAGCAGCGAGTGTCGATCAGGTGCTCAGCGGCACGGGTGGTTCCATACAGCGGATCAACGATATGGCCGCGCAGATCGCCAACGCTTGCGAAGAGCAGAGCAGTGTCACTGAGGAAATCGCCCGCAACATCTCCGACATTCGCGACCTGTCCAACGAAGCGGCGCAGAACTCTGCCCAGAGCATGCATGCCAGCCAGCAGCTTTCCGGGCTGTCGAGGACATTGGCGGAGTTGACCGGCCGTTTTCGCACCTGAGTCCAGGCGCGATGGTGGCCACCCTCCCAGCCTTGGCGGCGCTCACCGGCGAGCGCTTGCGAGCCCTGCATCAGGACGGTTTCGTCCTGATGCCTGCGGTGTTGAGCAGCGCGCAAATCACCGACCTGCGCCTTGCAATCGATTGCCTCAAGCCTCAGCACTGGGACTACAGCGGCGTGATCGATCACTACAAATGCGTGTTCAATCGCGATCCGTTCTGGTTGCCGTTTCTCGATATGGAAGGGGTGATCGAGCTGGCCGAGGCGGCTCTGGGGGATGATTGCCACATCATTGGGCAGACTGCCTGGCGTTGCCACCCCGGTTTTGTCGGCGCCCCGTTGCACCTGGATTACCTGGCGATGGCATTGCCACCACAGCTTCTGGCCGATCCAGCTTTCGAGTTGCCGATGCAGATTTTCACCGCACAGTTTTACCTTGACGACATCAATGCCGACCTGAGCCCCACCCGCGTCATTCCCGGCAGTCATCGGGCGGGGCGGGCGCCCGTGGCGGGCGAAACGCAATGGCAAGGGCGCGTCGCGCAACCGGTATTGTGCCGGGCGGGCGACGTGCTGGTGCTGCGCAGCGAGTTGTGGCATGCCGGCAGCGAGAACCGCAGCGTCGATCGTTCACGTTATATGCTGCAGGTTCACTATGGCCGGCGGATGATCGCGCAGAAGTTCTCGCCTTATCTGTACTGGCAATTCAACTCTGCTGTGCTGGCCGCCGCGACACCTCGCCAACGGCGCCTGTTGGGCGATCACCAGGAGGCTGAGTACGATTGACCTCCTGGCATCGGTTACGTCACGGGGCGAGGTCAGATCCAGACATCATTCACCGCTGTTCGCTCATTGGTTTCATCGCCCGTGTTAATGACACCGCGAGGTTCGATCAACAGCAATTTCACTTCCAGTGCGGCGCTGGGCTTGTGCTCAACACCTTTTTTCACCACGTACATCTCGCCTGGGCCAATCGTCACCGCGCCGTCGCGAAAATCAATGCGAAGCTCGCCTTCCAGCACGATGAAGGTTTCATCGGTATCGGCGTGGGTATGCCAGACGAAGTCACCTTCGAGCCGGACGATCTTGAACTGGTAGTCGTTCATTTCGGCCACGACTTTCGGGGCCCACTGTTCCTGGAAGAGTGTGTATTTCTGAGCGAAATTGATGGGGGAGTAGTGAGTGCTCATGGGGAATGCTCGTCTTGTGAAGGGGTGAGCGCGACCTTACTGCCTGAGCCTGAGCGGGTATTGGATGATTGTGCAGCTTTTGTCGGGCCCGGCACCCGAAGTCAGCGCAGCATCTTCAGCCAGCGTGCTGGTGAAATGCCGAAAGCCTGGCTATGTAACCGGGTCATGTGGCTCTGATCGAAAAAACCGCACGCCAGGGCCGCTTCACTCAATGGCATGCCGTGGATAACCAGGCGACGGGCTTTATTCAGACGTCGCTGGTTGATATACCGATAGGGGCTGGTGCCGTACAGCGCTCGAAAGTCCCGGGACAGGCTCCATCGATCCCGGCCACTGGCTTGGACCAGATCATCCAGACTGATGGGCTGGTCAAGGGCATCATGAATGAACAGTCGTGCGCGCTCTGCCGCCGAGTAGTCGATCAATCGCCGCCCACGCCGGTTACCCGCTGCGCTGTCCAGTGCCTGGGCCACATCGTAGATGCCGTCCTCCTCTTCCAGCGGATCGAGTGGATGATCCATGCAGCGCAACAATCTGCGCGTAGCCACATTGAGGTGAGGATCGTTCGACAGCCCCCCTTCGATGAAGGGCAAGGGTTTGCCGCCCAGCACTTGCTGGATCACGGAGGGCTCTACATAGAACATCCGGTAGCGAAAGCCGTCGCTCGTGCCTGCTTCGCCATCGTGAACTTCGTCCGGGTGCAGGACGATGGTTCCGCCGGGCTGGCTATGGCGTTTGCTATGGCGGTAGTTGAAGCTCTGAACACCGCAAAGCGTGACGCCGATGGCGTAGGTGTCATGCCGGTGGGTGGTGTAGCCATGGCCACTGAAATAGGCTTCGATGCGTTCCATTTTCCGCGATTCAGGAGCCCGTACCAGCCAGTCGCGATCACGATTTGATTGAGTCATTTAGACCGGCCTCTCGCTTTTATCTGCACACGATACCTGTCTGATATGCCTAGGCGCAGGAAAAAGCGAGATCCGGATTCTTCGGAACGCAGAAAGCTGCTCGTTACGCAGGGCGGCTTACTGGTCGTACAGTGCGTCACTGTTTCAGATTTCTTTCACGGGTGTCTCACCCTGGGCACTCTTGATCAGCCCGATGACGTGAAGGCAGTCAGCCTTGTTCACATAGGATTCGCCGCTGGCGATCGTTTCGTGGTTGCCGGCTCTCAAGCGCCACCGCCATTGGCCTTTTCCAGTGCTCTGGGTGCCTCGGGTCTGCCTGTAGATCTCAAAATACATCGGTTCGCTCCCTGCGATTAATCATTCAAGACATGCTTTGCACATGTCGCTCCAAGCCTAGCCAAGCTGATAGTTTTGGCTATGGGAAATTCGTTTCCATTCGTTATCAAATATTGCCGATGTGGATTCGGATTTGCTCCGGCGACCCTTTTCAGGAAACAGGTCATCTTGGGGGCGCGGGGCTGGATAAAGTTCCGGTTTCGTTCTTGCGTTGCCTTGTGCGGTCCTGCTTAATACATTCCGATTCAGACGTTTGTCATTGACGTCCGGTCCGGGGAACCCGGGGGCTGGGAGCCCGATGGGACTGGAAAAACCTATAAGAAAAAGAGCCATCAAGTGACTGAATATCCAGGAGCGGATCTGCAAGGATGTCTAGCGCTTTCGCTTGTCATTCCAGTTTTCAACGAAGTCCAGTCCATAGATTTGTTTATCGCCAGAGTCGATCGGGTTTTTGCGAACGAGCCGCTGGTGACCCTGGAACTGGTGTTCGTCAATGACGGCAGTGTCGACGAAACATTGATGCTGTTGCTGGAAAAACAGCGAGCCGACCCGCGCATCCGGATCGTCGACCTGAGCCGCAATTTCGGCAAGGAAGCGGCGCTGAGTGCCGGTCTGCAAGCGGCTCGTGGCCAGGCGGTGGTGCCGATCGACGTCGACCTGCAGGACCCGCCCGAGGTGATCCTGCAAATGATCGCCCACTGGCGCAACGGTGCCGAGGTGGTACTGGGCCATCGCATAAACCGTGACTCCGACTCTTGGGCCAAACAGGTTTCCGCCAACGGGTTCTATCGGCTGCACAATAAAATCGCCGACCACAAGCTACCGGAAAATGTCGGTGATTTTCGGCTGATGGATCGTTGTGTGGTCGATGCGCTGCAGAGCCTGCCCGAGTCCCGACGCTTCATGAAGGGCTTGTTTGCCTGGGTAGGATTTCGAACCACCGTCGTGGATTACGTCAGGCCCGAGCGTGCGGCCGGTGAAAGCAAATTCAACGGCTGGCGCCTGTGGAACTTTGCCCTGGAGGGCATCACCAGTTTCAGCACCGAACCGCTGCGTATCTGGACCTACCTGGGGCTTAGCGTCTCGCTGGTGTCCTTTTCGTTTGCCGTGTTCATCGTGCTACGGACGCTGATTTCCGGGGTCGATCTGCCAGGCTATGCCTCCCTGATGGTGGCAGTCACGTTCCTGGGCGGGTTGCAACTGATCGGCATCGGCGTACTGGGTGAATACCTGGGCCGGACCTATATCGAATCCAAACGCCGACCGGTTTTTCTGGTACGGCGCATCTATGACGCCAAGGACTGACAATGGATCTCAAGGAAACCGACATCCTGGGGCCTGATATCGGGCAGCATTGGTACTATCGTTCCAAGGCGCGCGCCATGCTCCACATGCTCAAAGGCACATCGGCCAAAACACTGCTGGATGTGGGGGCCGGATCGGGCTTTTTTTCCCATCACTTGTTGTCCCATACCGA
Organism: Pseudomonas rhizophila; assembly: GCF_003033885.1. NCBI lineage: Bacteria > Pseudomonadati > Pseudomonadota > Gammaproteobacteria > Pseudomonadales > Pseudomonadaceae > Pseudomonas > Pseudomonas rhizophila. Next base: position 2,601,552 of record NZ_CP024081.1, read on the forward strand.
GACGGCCCGGGCCTGGTGCGTGGACATCAGTTACCCGGCCGACTCCGATGCCAGCACCGCCGGCAAACCCGTCCACTACCGGCGCGCCATCGACGCGCTGGACGCGGATCTGGTGTTGTTGATGGATGTGTTGGAACACGTGGGCGATGACATGGGCCTGCTCAAGGCTTATGTCGACAAGGTGCCCTCTGGCACCCGCTTCCTGATCACCGTGCCGGCGTTCCAGTTTCTCTGGAGCGGGCATGATGTGTTTTTGGAACACAAACGCCGTTACACCCTCGGGCAACTGGAGGGGGTCGTGGCCCAGGCGGGTTTGCAGGTGCACAAAAGCGCTTACTATTTCGGCCTGGTGTTTCCGATCGCCGCCGCCGTGCGCCTGTTGCAACGCAACACGTCCGGCGCGCCGGCCAGCTCGCTCACTCGGCATCATCCGCTGGTCAATGGCGTGTTGAAGTCGCTGTGCAGCCTGGAGCTTGCGTTTATGGGCGCCAATCGCGTGGCCGGCCTGACGGTGTTCTGTCTGGCACAAAAACCATGATCTGGACGCGGTCGCCGTTGCTGCGACGTGGGCTGCGGTTCGCCATGACGGGCTTGTTCGTGACCGCTGTGCATGTGTTGGCTGCCGTGTTGTTTGTGCACCTGATCCTGGCCAGCCCGCCGTTGGCCAACGGTTTTGCGTTTGTGGTGGCAACCGTGGTGTCTTACCTGATCAACACGCTCTGGAGTTTCTCCAGCCGATTGCATGGCCGCACGCTCGGCCGTTTCGTGGTGGTGTCGATCGGCGGATTCTGGCTGGCGATGCTGGTGGCCTGGGTGGCGCAGAGCGCGGGCCTGAGTTACCTGGCGGGCATTGCTGCCGTGGCGCTGATCATCCCGGTGTTTACCTTCATCTTGCATAATTTCTGGACGTATCGATGACCGTTCGTGGCGAGCGTTATCTGGTTTCCCTGTTGCCCGTATTGCTGGGCGTGCTGGCGTTTCTGATGGTCATCGGCCCTCGGGTGTTGAACCCGACGAATATCGCCTGGCTGGGGGAGGGCGATGCGGCGACTCATTATCTGGGATGGGCGTTTTTTCGTGATTCGCCCTGGACCTTTCCGTTGGGCATGAACCCTTCCTATGGCTTGGAGTTGGCCAACGGGATCATTTTTTCCGATTCCAACCCGCTGCTGGCGTTCATATTCAAGCCCTTCAATGCTTGGCTTCCCGAGACGTTCCAGTATTTCGGGCTGTGGCTGCTGGCGTGTTTTGTCCTGCAGGCCTGGTTTGCCTGGAAGCTGGTGGGGCTGCTGACGCCTTCGGTCTGGATCAGGTTGTTGGGGGCCGGGTTGTTCGTGTTTTCTCCCCCGATGTTTCTGCGCATGGGAGGGCATCTTTCCTTGTCCGGGCATTTCCTGATCCTGGCGGCGCTGTACCTGGCGTTGCGGCCCGGTCTGCAAAAGCGACGCCTGGCCTGGGGCGTGCTATTGGGCGCGACGGCGCTGGTGCATGCCTATCTGTTGGCGATGGTGGCATTGATCTGGCTGGCTGATCTGGCCAGCAACGCCATCAAGGGTCGGTTACCCCGGCGCAATGCCTTGATTGAGCTGGCCGGTCTGTTTCTGCTGGTCGCATTCTGCTGCTGGCAAGCGGGTTATTTCAGTGTGGGCGGCGGGACCGTGGCGGGTGGTTTTGGCTTGTATCGTCTGAATCTTTTGTCGGTGGTGAACCCCAGTGGCTGGTCATACGTATTGCGCGACATGCCCCAAGGACCCGGGGACTACGAGGGTTTCAATTACCTGGGGTTGGGGGTGCTGATGCTGGCCATCTGCGCCGGCGTGGCACTGCTGCAAGGCAACACCGGCCTGGCGGAGGCCGTGCGTCGCAGACCTCTATTGCTGTTGGCGCTGATCGGGCTGACGCTTTTTTCACTGACCAACAAGCTCGGTATTGGCATGCTGGATGTGCATTACTGGTTGCCGAAAACCATCGAGCAGTTGGCGAACGTCTTTCGCGCAGCCGGTAGGATGTTCTGGCCGGTGTTCTACATTCTCGTGTTTACGCTGATCTTTTTGGTGGTCCGAGGCAATAAGCCACGAGCTGCGGTGTGTCTGCTGGCTGTCGCCCTGGTGGTGCAGGTTCTGGATACCCGCAGCGGGTGGGCAGGCCTGCGCAAGAGCCGGATGATGCCGACCGCCTCGAGCTGGCCGACGCCCCTGGCCGACCCGTTTTGGGCCAGCGCGGCAAATCACTACGCCAAGGTCCGGTCGTTGTTGCCGCAGAATCAGCCGGAAAACTGGCTGTTGATCAGCCAATACGCCCAGAACCATGGTCTGGAAACCGATAGCGTGTACTTGGGGCGGATGGGCACTCGGGAGATCGAACACGCTCAACGGCACGCTGGCCAAATGCTCGCCACCGGTCAGTATGAGGCGGATTCCCTCTACATTCTCGACAGCCGCACCGCGCTCGAAGCGATCAAAACCGTTAATCGTCAGACCGATCTGCTGACCCGTCTTGATGGCCTCGTGGTGCTGGCACCGGGATGGAAGACCTGTACCCAATGCCCACCGATAGCGCAGGAGACGCTGGACGTGCAGGTCAAGCCAGGTGAGCGCCAGGTGTTCAACCGAATAAACGCGATGTTGGTCAGCGGCTGGGGGCGCGTCGAAGATTGGGGCACCTGGTCGGAAGGTGCTCAGGCAGAGCTTGTATTGCGTGTACCCCCTGAGGCCCGCGCCCTCTCGATCGAAGCTGCGGCGTTCGTACAGCCCCTGCATACCAGGCAGAGAATCGAGGTCTCGATCAATGGCGTTGCGGCCCTGTCGACGCAACTGACCCGCATGCAGGAGAACACCCTGGAGCTGTCATTGAGCCCGGCCATCCGCGAAGCGATTGCCGCAGATGGGCAGGTGCGTGTGCAGTTTCATCTACCCGACGCGGTCAGTCCCAAGGCGCTGGGGTTGGGGAGCGACGAGCGAGTCATGGCGTTGGGGCTGAAGTCTCTGACGGTGAATTAAGCCGGACGTCTTTATCGTGTGCTTCAAGGTTTTTTGCGCAGCGCCGAATGCACAATTTGAGGCTGTTTTTCGAAACGCTGATACGGCTGGAAGCGTTCATGCGTGAGCGCGCCGGCGCGCTGCAAATTCCGCTGCGCGAAACAAAACCTGCGTCAGCCAAGTAAAGTCGAGGTATGGTTGCGACGGCTGAAACCACATCGTCATATTTTCGAACAGGAGTCGAACACATGCCTCACCTGCACATGGAGTACACCGCCAACCTGCCCAAGTTTGACGAGGGTGTCGTACTGTTGCGTCTGAATAATACGCTGGTGGCCTCCGGTCAGTTCGCTGCCGAGTCGGACATCAAAAGCCGGGCTGTGAAAATCGAGAATTTCCTGGTGGGCACCCTTTTCGAAAAGCGCGGTTTCGTGCATGTGAAGCTGGCCTTGTTGAGCGGCCGTTCGCCAGAGGTCAAGAAGCAGTTGGCCGAAAAACTGTTGGAGGTAATCCAGGAGGTGGGCGAATGGCCGGCTGACGTTTCCGTGCAACTGTGCGTGGAAATCCTCGACATCGACCGAGGCCCCTATGCCAAGGCTGTCGTCGGCGCCTGAGGGTCAGGTGCTTCGCGTCTTGACGATCCGCTCGCGCAGCCAGGTGCTATCAGCGGCCTGGCTGCACGGCGTTTCAAGGTGAATCCCGACAAGCCTTCAGGCGCTTGATGGTTTGCCGGGCGGGATCAACCGTGGCCGCACCGGCATGGCACAGGTTGATACTCTGCAAGATGGCGCGCACATGCTTGTACATGCCCTCGGCTTTATAAGTGGGGCGCATGCCAGTGCGGGTGTTGATGAACAACTCGTCGTCGAAACAGGTCCGCAGTTTCTTGAGGCAGTAGCTGACCGTTGACTGGCTGACACACAAAGCCTCGGATACACCGGTGACGCTGCTTTGCTCGTACACAGCGTTAAACACCATGAGGTCTTGCATATCGAGTTTTCTGAGGGAGTTACTGTTCAGCATCCGTTCTGTCTCTCTCTGTGCTCCTTGCGCGGATCTTGCGCAAACCAGACCCTTGATCCTAACGGAACGATCGTCCCAGGAGAATGCCAGGCGAGCGGTTTCACGGTCGCGAGTGGGACAGATAATGTAATGAACACGACGGATCTTCAGCATTCGATTCTCTGGCCGATTGTTTAGCTCGTTGCGATCCAAGCTCCATCAAATCAAGGTTTAACCGGCTTTGGTGACGTGGGACTCTGCCAAAGTGTGTTTCCTGTGATGTCTTTTATGGACGGTTGGCCCGCAGCAATCCAATACCCTTCATTCGCCGCAATGGGGCCGGTGGGCAGGTTTATGTCCGGGGTCTCTCCCACGCTGTGTGCGCTGCCCTCTGAACTGGCTTTTTGGGCACTCTGGCATTGTCGCCACGCCCGTCCTCCAGATACTTGTATTTCCTGTTGATCCTAAACAGTGTTCGTTGATCGCGAGCACAGGCTGACGGTGCTTTGTCGCCCGTCCGACATGAAAATACGAGCGTTCTCATGAGTTCTGCCCACCTCTCTTTTGCCCCCCTGCATCAAGCCCAGGCGTTCCTGGAGCAAAATCCGGATATTGAGCTGTTCGAGCTGTTTATTCTCGACAGCAACGGTGTGCCTCGGGGCAAACTGCTGCACCGGGATGAGTTGCTGGCGCTTTACGAAAGTGGGCGGCCCTTGCCCAGTACCATTCTCGGGTTGACCATCAATGGCGACGACGTGGAAAACTCCGGGCTGGTGTGGGATGTTGGCGACATCGATTGCCGGGCTTATCCCATCAGCGGCAGCTTGCAGCGAATGCCCTGGCGGCTGATCCCCACTGCGGCAGTGCAGATCAGCATGCATCCTCAGGAAGGCATGCCCGCGACCATCGCCGATCCGCGTTATTTGCTCAGTCAAGTGATCGACGCTTTGCAGGCCGATGGCTATTACCCGGTGATGGCGGCGGAGCTGGAGTTCTATCTGTTGGACGCGCAGCGCGACAGCCAGGGCCGGCCGCAACCGGCGCGGGACGCTGATGGCGGCCGACCCGGTGCCACGCAGGTCTATGGCTTGCGCGAGCTGGAACAGATCGAACCGTTCCTGGCGGACCTCTATTCCGCCTGCAAGTCGCAGGGGATCCCGGCCCGAACGGCCATTTCCGAATACGCGCCGGGCCAGGTGGAAATCACCCTCCAACACCGCACCGATGCCTTGCAGGCCATGGATGAGGCGGTGCGCTACAAACGTCTGGTCAAAGGCGTGGCGCATAAACACGGCATGCAGGCGTGTTTCATGGCCAAGCCGTTCGCGGAACTGGCGGGTTCGGGCATGCACATGCACGTCAGCCTGGCGGATAGCGAGGGCCATAACCTGTTTGCCAGCGAAGCCGCCGATGGCACGCCGCTGCTGCGTCATGCGGTGGGCGGGATGCTCGACACGTTGCTCGACTCACTGCTGATGTTCTGTCCGAATGCCAATTCCTATCGGCGCTTCCAGAGCAACAGCTACGCGCCGCTGGCAGCAACCTGGGGCGTGGACAATCGCACCGTGAGCCTGAGGATACCGGGCGGGCCGGCATTTTCGCGGCATATCGAACATCGTATTTGTGGTGCCGACGCCAACCCGTACCTGGCCGCCGCAGCGATACTGGCCGGCATCCATCGCGGCATTCGTGAACAGTGCGATCCCGGTGCGCCAGTGGCGGGCAACGGCTATGCCCAGGCGAGCGAATTGCTGCCCACCGACTGGCTCACCACCTTGCGCACGCTTGAAGCCTCGACCTGGGCCAGGCAAGCCTTCGGCGATGAGTTCCTCAGGGTGTACCTGGCGGTCAAACGCGCCGAATACCGTCAGTTCATGGGCGAGGTCGGAGAGCAGGACTGGCGTTGGTACATCCATCAGGCTTGAACCGAGCGACAATCTGCACGTCGGATCGGACGTGCGGCTTGCTACTTGAAAAATTATTTAATGGCAACTTTTTCACGAAAAATTGATAGTGACCTGCCTAAAGTTTGTGTTGCCGTAGCACAGTAGTTTTTCAAACTTTCCTGCGGTATTTGCTTTCCATAGCGCAACTTCCAGGAAACTTTAAAACCTCATGCTGACCATTAAACCCGTGCGCCCCGAGTGGGTGACGCTGGTCGCCAGTGTCTTTTTATTAGTGGGCTTCAACGTTGTGCTCTGGCAGCACCTGCATACCATTACGGCAGGTGACGGCGGGGGCGTGCTGATCGGCGTGGCGTTTGCGGTGCTGGTATTGTTCGCCTTCAACTTGGTGCTGACACTGGTAGCGTTCCGTGGGCTGTTCAAGCCTGTGCTGATGTTGCTTTTTCTGATCAGCGCCGGTGTGGCGTACTTCATGGCTCAGTATGGCGTGCTGATCGATGCCGGGATGTTTCGTAACTTTGCTGAAACCAATGCCACAGAGGTGCGTGATTTATTGTCGTTAAAGTTGTTTGCCTACCTCGGTTTATTAGGCGTGTTGCCGTCCTGGTTGTTATTTAAAACGCCGATCAGCTATCGCCGCTGGCCCAAAGAACTGTTAAGCAAGTTAGTGGTGAGTGGGGTGTCGGCGGCGGTGATCGGCATGGTCGCCCTGGCCAATTACCAAGGGTTGTCTTCATTGTTTCGCAATCATCATGAATTGCATTTGATGGTGGTACCGAGCAACTACATCGGTGCGTCGATCGGGTACTTGCGTGAACAGGTCGCGTCGGCCAAACAGCCCTTCATCACCTTGGGAGAGGATGCGAGTCGTAATCCGGTCTGGCAAACCCATGCCCGCAAGTCCCTGACCGTACTGGTGGTGGGGGAGAGCGCCCGTGCCGAGAACTTCGGCATTCTGGGCTATAACCGCGATACCACGCCGCAACTCAATCAAGAAGCCGGCCTGATCGCCTTCACTGATGTGCACTCCTGCGGTACGGAAACCGCGGTATCGGTGCCGTGTATGTTTTCCAACATGGGCCGCAAGAACTACGACGCCAGCAAGGCCAGGAACGAAGAAGGCCTGCTCGATGTGCTCAAGCGCGCCGGGCTGGAGGTGATCTGGCGTGACAATCAGTCGGGCTGCAAAGGCACTTGCGACCGGGTCACTGTGCAGGATGTCAGCAATCTCAAAGACCCGGCCCTGTGCGCCAACAGTGAGTGTCGCGACGAAATTCTGCTCCAGGGCCTGCAGCATTTCATCGACACCCTCGACAAGGACACCGTGCTGGTGCTCCACCAAATGGGCAGTCACGGGCCGGAGTATTTCAAGCGCTATCCCAAGCAATACGAACATTTCACCCCGGTGTGCCAAAGCAATGCGCTGAACAATTGCAGCCGCCAGAGCATCGTCAACGGCTACGACAACACGCTGGTGTACACCGACCATGTGTTATCGACCCTGATCGACCTGCTGCGGGCCAATCAGGACAAGGTCGACACAGCGATGCTGTACCTGTCCGACCACGGCGAGTCCCTGGGCGAGTACAACCTGTTTCTCCATGGCACGCCCTACATGCTCGCCCCGGAACAACAGAAACACGTGGCGATGCTGGCCTGGTTTTCCGACAGCTATCAGAAGTCCTTCTCCGTCGACACCCATTGCCTGCAACTGAGCCGGGACAAGCCCTTGAGCCAGGACAATCTGTTTCATTCGATGCTCGGGCTGCTGGAAGTCAACAGCAAGGTCTACAACCGGGACCTGGACCTGTTTGCCGGTTGCCGTGGCGCGGTCATTGACGGGGTATTGGCCCGGCAGTGAGCGCCTCGACTTTTTTTTCACGTACGGGTGGTTAGCCTGTTCCTATTCATCTTTCCCAAGAGCGGTTGGTATGTCTGGGCAACCCCCATCCCCCGTAGAGATCGAGTTCGCCAGGCATCATGACCGGGAACACGCGCGCATTTGCCGTCAAGCGGCGCCCAGGCGACTGCGCCTGGCGTTCTGGCGTGACGAGCAATTGGTCCGCAATGCCTTGAAAGCCGCCGGTGAACCGGGGCTGGTGCTGGATGTGACCTGTGGCGCGGGCCGGTTCTGGCCGGTGCTGGCCGAACATGCCAACCGGGTGATCCTGGCGGCGGACCCCTCGCCAGACATGCTCGATCACGCCCGCACCCACCATGGCGGCGCGTTGCTGGAGCGGGTCACGACCTTTCCCAGTTCGGCATTCACCCTCGGCCTGTCGGCTAACGCGGTGGACTGTATTTTGTGTCTGCAACTGTTTCGGCACGTCAAGGCCAGTGAGCATCGGCTGGCGCTGTTGCGCGAATTTCATCGGGTCAGCCGTGACACGGTGATTGTGTCGGTGCAAATTGAAGGTCGCCTCAACATCGGACCTGCACCGCACCGCGGCCTGGCGGACAAGGCTGAAGTTGAAGCCGAGTTCCGCCAGGCCGGTTTCACCCTGCTGTGGTATCAGGATTTTCTGCCTGGGTTTGCGCTGACGCGGGTTTATGCGTTGTGCAAGGCCGGTTAATTCCCGATGTAGGACTATTCTTGCCTTCGCGCAGGCGATTTCTCTCAGGCTCCCGCTCTATGGATGCTCGCAATCGCTGACGGCGATATATACTGCGCGCCATTCTTCAAGGGAGAGCCGTGTGGCCATCGATATTCACTGGATTCGCGACAACGATAGCCTCGGTCAGTTTTGCGCCCAATGGCAGCAGTTGCCATTCGTCGCCCTCGACACTGAATTCATGCGGGTCGACACGTTTTATCCCATTGCCGGTTTGTTGCAGATCGGCGACGGCGAGCGTGCCTATCTGATCGACCCCTTGACCATCGACAACTGGAAGCCCCTGGCCGCGTTGCTGGAGAACCCGGCAGTGCTCAAGGTGCTGCACGCCTGCAGCGAAGACCTTGAAGTGCTGCTGCGCTTGACCGGCAGCCTGCCTGCGCCGCTGTTCGACACTCAATTGGCCGCCGCCTACCTGAACCTGGGTTTTTCCATGGGTTATTCCCGGCTGGTACAGGACGTGTTGGGCATCGACTTGCCCAAGGGCGAAACCCGCTCTGATTGGTTGCAAAGACCCCTGTCGGAAACGCAGATCAGCTACGCCGCTGAAGATGCAGTGCATCTGGCGGAAGTTTTCGTACAGCTACGCCCGAAGCTTTCTGACGAAAAATACGCCTGGGTCCTGGAGGATGGCGCCGAGCTGGTGGCCAACCTGCGTCGCGAAGTCGACCCCTATGAGGTTTATCGCGAGGCCAAGCTGGCCTGGAAACTTTCCCGTGCCCAACTGGCCGTGCTGCGCGAGCTATGCGCCTGGCGCGAGCGGGAAGCGCGGGCTCGTGACCTGCCGCGTAACCGGGTCATTCGCGAGCATTCGCTGTGGCCCCTGGCCCGCACTCAGCCGGATAACCTCGGTGCGTTGGCGAAAATCGAAGACATGCACCCGCGTACCGTGCGCCAGGACGGCGAGTTCCTGCTGGAGCTGATCAAACGCGCCGCCAGCGTGCCGCCCGAACAATGGCCGCCAGCCGTGGCCGAGCCCTTGCCCATCGAGGCTTCGGCGCTGGTCAAGCGTCTGCGGGCACTGGGGCAGGCTGAGGCCGAGCGCCTGGGAATCGCCCCTGAACTGATGCTGCGCAAGAAAACCCTCGAGGCGCTGATCAAGAGCGGCTTTCCCGAGGGCCCTTACCAATTGCCCGATTCGCTGCGTGGCTGGCGCCGCGAATTGATGGGCCAGGCGCTGCTCGACAGCCTGGCCACCGCCGGAGAACAGCCTTGAAACGTATCTGCTCGATCTACCGAAGCTCGAAGAAAAACGAGATGTACCTGTATGTGCTCAAAAGCGATGCCCTGGAGCGTGTGCCCGAGCCCTTGATGGCTGCCTTTGGCAAGGCGATCCATGCCTTTGACCTGGTGCTGAGCCCCGAGCGCAAGCTGTCGCGGGAAGACATCAACCTGGTGCTGGAAAACCTCGATACCCAGGGTTATCACTTGCAGATGCCACCGGCTGAAGACGAATACATCGAGCATCTGCCGGAAGAGTTGCTGCGACGCAACGACCCGGTCTGACGGTACCCCGAGGCACCTTTCCCGGGCCTCTTGAAACACTGGAATGGTTTATTGGCGATGGCCGCAAGGATGGAGCGACACTCTGTCGGCGGTCGTCTGCATAGTTTTTGAAAGGTTTGATCCATGCGCGTTCTGATTGCCGAACACGATCACGCGGTGTACGCCCAGCTTCTGCGACAGGCTGCACCCGATATCCAAGTCCTGACCAGTGGCGACTCCGCCGAACTGTCGCGACTGGCCGCCGACTGCCCGGTCTGGCTGGGCCAGCCCGATCTGCTGGCCACCCTGTTGCGTCAAGGCCATCAGCCCCAGTGGCTGCAATCGACCTGGGCGGGCATCACGCCGCTGCTGGCCGAGGGCTTGACGCGTGATTATCGCCTGACCCGTGCGGTGGGCATTTTCGGCCAGGTGATGGCCGAGTACGTCCTTACCTATATGCTCGGTCATGAGCGCGAGGTGCTGGCGCGGCTGGTCAGCCAGGTCGAGCGCAAGTGGGACAACCGTCAGGGCCAGAGTCTGGCCGGGCGCAAGGCACTGATCGTTGGGACCGGCGATATCGGCCAGCGGGTAGCGCAGTTCCTGCTGCCGTTTGGTGTGCAGCTGTATGGCATTGCCAGCGAAGCCCGGGAGCTGGCGCCGTTCATTGAGGTCGGGGCGCTGAAGGATCTGCCGCGCATGGTGGGGGAGGTGGATTATGTGATCAACCTGCTGCCCAACACGCCGGACACCCACGATATATACGACGCGACGCTGTTCAGGCAATTCAAACCCACCGGGCTGTTCATCAATGTCGGACGCGGCGTGGCCGTGGTCGATGCCGATCTGGTGCAAGCCTTGAAGGAAGGGCACCTGGCCGGCGCGGTCATTGACGTTTGCCGCCAGGAGCCGTTGCCACAGCGGCATCCTTTCTGGACGGCCTGGGGCCTGCTGCTGACCGGCCATAGCTCGGCACCGACGTCGCCGGCGATGATGGTGCAGTTGTTCCTGGAAAACCTGCGGGCCTACCAGGCCGGCGAAACCTTGCGCGGGGAAGTGGATTTCGATCGGGGATATTAGACCGAGCCAATCAACTTGTGGGAGCGAGCCTGCTCGCGATAGCGGTTTGCCAGTCGGCATCAATGCTGGCTGATCCGGCGCTATCGCGAGCAGGCTCGCTCCCACAGTGATCTTCAGCGGTCACCCCATCGGTGTTCTCGGCCAATCCATTTACGGACTTCGCCAACACAACGCCCTACCGACAGTCGCCCATGCTTGGCCTGAAGAGGCCCCGGCACTAGACTGACGGCCTTTTCACCATCTGATGCTGATTGCTTGAGCCATGGCCGCCAAAGTCGAACCGTTCTGGATACGTAAAACCCTCGATCAGCTTGATGCGCAGGAATGGGAATCGCTGTGTGACGGCTGTGGCCTGTGCTGCCTGCAAAAACTCGAAGACGAAGACGACAACAGCGTCTACTACACGCGCATCGCTTGCAAATTGCTGGACTTGAAAACCTGCCAGTGCACCGACTATTCCCGGCGCCGCGACTTTGTTCCCGATTGCATCCAGCTCACACCGGGCAAGGCCGATGAGTTCAAATGGTTGCCACCGACCTGCGGTTATCGCCTGGTCAGTGAGGGCAAGGATCTGCCGTTATGGCACCACCTGGTCTGTGGCGATCGCGATGCCGTGCACCACGAACGCATTTCCCAATCCGGGCGCATGCTGGCCGAAGGCAGCGTGCCCGAGGACGATTGGGAAGATCATCTGATTTTTCGCGCCGGCTGAATGCCGGGCATCGCACCATCAGGGAGAACCCATGGCAGCAGGATTGAAAAGGATGCTCGCAGCCGGGCTGTGGGCGGTGTGCGGGCCGCTGTGGGCGGCGCAGAAAGTCGATCTGGATTATCACGTGCACCTGTTGCCGCAAAGCGATCAGGCCGAAGTGCGCCTGACCCTGGCGCGGGGTTCGGCAGTGCGCAGCCTGGACTTCGACCTCGGCGATGGCAGCCGCTACAGCCACTTCAAGGCCGACGGTCAATGGCAGCTCATCCCGGGCAATGAGACACGCGGCGTTTGGCGTCCCAGTGCCGACAAGGCGAGCCTGAGCTATCGCGTGCGCATCAGTAATACTCGCAAGAACGGTACGTTTGAAACCCGTATGACCCCGGGATGGGGGCTTCTGCGCGGCGACGATCTTGTGCCGCCGGCCAAGTTGGATCAGCAGGATGGCACTGAGCTGGTGTCACGTTTGCAATTTGAACTGCCCGACGGCTGGAAAAGCATCGAAACGGCCTGGCCGCGCATCGGCAAGCAACGCTTTCGCATCGACAACCCCGCGCGGCTGTTCGATCGTCCCACCGGCTGGATGCTCGCCGGCAAACTCGGAAGCCGTCGCACACGCCTGGGAGAGACCGAGGTGACGGTGGCCTCACCCCAAGGCCAGGGCATGCGCCGGATGGATGTGCTGACGCTGCTGACGTTCGTCTGGCCGCAAGTGCAGGCGCTGGTGCCGCGTCATCCCGGCAAGCTGCTGATCATCGGCGCGTCAGATCCGATGTGGCGTGGCGCCCAGGCCGGGCATGAATCGATTTATCTGCACACTCGTCCGCCGCTGGTCAGCGAACGCGGCAATAGCCCGTTGTTGCGGGAGTTGGTGCAGATGCTGGCGCGCGTCAACGATCGTGAGCGCAGTGACTGGATCAGCGAAGGGTTGGCCGAGTATTACGCCATCGAATTGCTGCGCCGGGCTGGCGGCATGAGTGATGAGCGCTACCAGAGCCTGGACGACCGGTTGGCTCGGGACAGCAAAGGCGTCAGCACCTTGCGTGGCGAGCAGGTCCGCCCGGCGACGGTGGCCAAGGCGGTGTTGCTGTTGCAGGAGCTGGACCGCGAGATTCGTTTGAAAACCCGCAACAAGCGCTCGCTCGATGACGTGCTGCACGCCGCCATGCGTCTGGAGACGGTTGATACCCAGGAGTTTGTCCAGCTCAGCGAGAGCGTTCTGGGGGAGAGTTCTACTGTGCTGGAAACTCGGTTACTTCAGTAATACCGCTATCGCGAGCAGGCTCGCTCCCACATTGACCAGCGTTGCACTCAATATGTGGGAGCAAGGCTTGCCCGCGATGGGGCCATCAGCCAGTAAAATCAAAGCCCAACCTTCGGCGAACTCAACGAATCATTCCCCGTCACTGTAGCCGTGCTGGTCGCGGCCTCGGCGCTGGCTTTCATGCGGCTCAGCTCATCACCGGCCTGCTCGATGCGGGCACGGGCGTGGTGCAGGTTCTGACGATTCTTTTCCAGCAACGTCTTGGCCGAGCAGTGCCCGGTGATGCCGCGCGCCAGGGCCATGCCGCCGATCGCCAGTTGGGCCAAACCGATCACGCCTCCACGGCGCAAGCCCTTGCCCATCATCAGGACTCCGCCGGCCAATGAGCCAATGCGTTCCCAGCCATGCACGTTTTGCGGCGGATGAGATTGGAAAGGGGTGGTCTCAATCGGCTCGAACGGGTTGTTATCGCTCATGATCTGTCTCCGGTGTGGGGTTGGTATAAAACTGACTGCCCGAGCGATTCCCTTGTTCAATCCAATTGCGCACCGATCAGCGGAATTGCGGCCCCGAACGGGTGTTATTGCCTTTGGCCATGCGGTCGTACAACACGACATTGACCGTGGCCGCCAGGTTCATGCAACCGGTGGTGGGGATGTACACCACGTCTTCGCACCAGTCACGGATGTCTTTATCCAGCGAGCCATCTTCCGGGCCGAAGATATACAGCGCCCGGTCCGGGTGAGTGTATTCGGGCAAGGGACGAGCACCGTCGACCAGTTCCACGGCCACTGGCACACAGCCCAGGGGCAGGATTTTTTTCAGGTCATCGATGCCGATCAACGGGATGTCGTAGTGGACTTTCTTGGTGTCAGTGACGAAGTCCGCGGCGCGCTCATAGCGTTTGCCGGTGTAGAACACCGATGCCACGCCGTAGCAGCCGGCGGCGCGCATGACCGAACCGACGTTTTCCGGAGACTTGGGGTTGAACAGACCGATGCAGCTGTAGCGTTTGTTGGCCACGGGCGGGGTGCCTTTGGGGAAAAGGCGCGATTATACGGGGAATGTCCGGGCTGGGCTCGGTTCTGGTGATGTATTGCTCTGAAGATCGCCATCGCGAGCAGGCTCGCTCCCACAGTGGATTCGTGTTGTTCGCAAAATCCTGTGGGAGCAAAGCTTGCTCGCGAAACAGCCGGCTCGGTTTCTGAAAGACCGCATCGGCTTCATTGCGGGCAAGCCTTGCTCCCACATAAATCCTCTCGCCACAATGGCTGGCTACTCGTCCTTTTTCATCAACCCGGCCAGTGCGGCGAACGGGTTGTGGGTCGCCTTGGCGATTTTCGGGGTGCTCAGGGAGCCGTCGCCGAAATATTGCTGGTCGGTGTAACGCGAGTGTTCGTTGTCGTGGCAGTACAGGCACAGCAGTTCCCAGTTGGAACCGTCCTGCGGGTTGTTGTCATGGTTGTGGTCGCGGTGGTGAACGGTCAGTTCACTCAGGCGCTTGCCGGAAAACTCACGGGCGCAGCGGCCACAGACGTGGGGGTACATTTTCAGGGCTTTGTCGCGGTAACCCATTTCCCGGTCACGCTGGGCATCGGCGAGGATGCGATCCAGCTTGGCGGTGTTGGACGGTGGCGTTGACGAACTCATGGGTTCACCTTTGTAAAAAAGACTGATGACGGTTGAACAGAGTTTAGCTCAGCCCTTGAGCTTCTCGGCAATCCAGATGGTGTGGCGGGTGCCTTTGTTGCCGTGGGCGAAGACTTGCACCTCTTCGGCCTTGAAGCCGGCCTTTTTCAGTTTGTCGGAAAACTGCCGGTCGGCGCTGGCCGACCATACTGCCAGCACACCCTTGGACCGCAGGGCCTTGGCGCAGGCGGCCAGGCCGCCAGCTGAATACAGCCAGCTGTTGGCTTTCTGCGTCAGGCCTTCGGGGCCGTTGTCGACGTCCAGCATGATGGCGTCGAAGCCCTGGGGTTCGGCTTGCAGCACCTTGGCCACATCTTCCATGCGGATTACGGTACGCGGGTCCGACAGTGGGCGACCGGCCTTTTCGCCCAAAGGGCCACGGTTCCACTCCACCACGCCGGGCACCAGTTCGGCCACCACCACTTCGGCATTTTTGCCCAGGTGCTTGAGGGCCGAGGCCAGCGTGAAACCCATGCCGAGGCCACCGATCAGTACGCGCGAGCCGGGACGCCCGGCCACCTTGCGGCAAGGGATCTCTGCCAGGGCGTCTTCGGAGCCATGCATGCGCGTATTCATCAACTGCCCACCGTCACCGCCCTGGATCTTGATGACGAAGTCGTCGCCGTACTCGAACAGGCACAGGGCACCGCCGTTGTCAGGGATGGGGGTGGTGTCCAGTAGAACGAAACGTTTCATGGATGTCTCATGCAAAGGAAGGGCGAAGCGGCGCGGTAAGGACTAGCCTGAAGACAGACAATCGCCACGGAGCCATTGATGAAGCGCACCATTCTAACGGCCATTGCCCTGGCAGCGCTCTCGATAAGTTGGGTGCAGGCCCAGCAGCCCACGATTCCGGTGAGCCCACCGAGCATTCCTGGTTCGCCCGGCACCCCCACACCGATGCCATACCCGCCGGTCACGCCCAGCGGCGTACCCACGCCCAGCCCCGGAAGCGGACCGCCGTTGCTGCCGCCAATCGAAATGCCCAAGCCGCCCAAGGACCAGCCGATACCAGGGATGGAGCCAAAACCACCGAAGGCCAAGTCGCCGGGGGGGTAGGCCCAATGCTTGTTAATGAGATCACTGAATGGCAAAAAACTTGTGGGAGCGAGCCTGCTCGCGATAGCGATAAACCAGTCAACATTGATGTTGGCTGATCCGACGCTATCGCGAGCAGGCTCGCTCCCACAGGTTCTGCATTTCAACTGATAGAGCGAGTCAGACCTGCTGCGACAACAACTGCCCATCGGCCATGCGCAGGCGCTTGGACAGGGAAACGGCGAGGGCGCGGATGATCTTGGCGGCGATCTTCGGTGCATCGTTGAGCATTTTTTCCAGGGAATCCTTGCCCAGGTTCAGCAATTGGCAATCACTGGCGGCGATGCAACTGGCCGAGCGCCGTTCTCCGTCCAGCACCGCCATTTCCCCGAATGCCCGGCCGCTGCGCAGCGTGGCGATGGTGACGGGTTGACCGTCGGGGCCGGTTTTCTGCACGGCCACTTGCCCTGAATGGATGATGCACATGAAGCTGCCGGCATCGCCCTCGCGGAAAATCGCTTCCCCTTGGGCAATGGCGCTGATGCTGAAGTAGCCCGACGCCGCGGCGAAGTCGACAGGCTGCAACTGGTCGAACAGGCCGCAGTCCATCAGCCAGTCGCGGATTTCGTTGTTCAGTAAGGTCGGTTCTGACATGTCGTCACGGTCTTTTTCTTGTGTCTGGGGCGGTTGCAAGGGTTTGGATGTAAGGCGATTCCTTTGTGGGAGCAAGGCTTGCTCCCACATTGGGTGGTGGTATCAGAGCCCTGCGCATGCAGCTAAGACCCGGCCATCCGACGGAGTTCCTCAGACCAACCCCAAAACCTTCAAAACAAATGCATATTCGAGGGCTACGTCACGTAACCCCTGGTAGCGCCCGCTCATTCCGCCGTGGCCGGCGCCCAGTTCGGTCTTGAGCAGCAAGGGGTTGTCATCGGTCTTGGTGGCGCGCAATTTCGCCACCCATTTGGCTGCTTCCCAATACTGCACGCGGCTGTCGTTGTAACCGGCGATCACCAGCAGCGCCGGGTACGCCTGGGCGCTGACGTTTTCGTACGGGGCATAGGCCCTGATCCGATCATAGACGGCGGGCTCCTCGGGATTGCCCCACTCGTCGTATTCGGTGACGGTCAGCGGCAAGTCCGGGTCGAGCATGGTGTTAAGCACATCGACGAACGGCACTTCGGCAATCGCGACCTTGAACAGATCCGGGCGTTGATTGAGCACCGCACCGATCAGCAAGCCACCGGCACTGCCGCCGCTGATCGCCAGTTGATCGGCGCGGGTGACGCCATTGGCGATCAAATGCTCGGCGCAGGCGATGAAGTCGCTGAAGGTGTTGTGTTTGTGCTCCTGCTTGCCGGCGCGATACCAGGCTTCCCCCAGCTCACCGCCACCACGCACATGGGCAATGGCAAACGCCACGCCGCGATCGAGCAGGCTCAGCCGCCCATGGGAAAACCACGGATCGAGGCTCTCGCCATAGGCGCCGTAGCCATACAGGTACAGCGGCACCGGCTGGCCGAGGGCCTGGCGCTTGACCACCAGGCTGATGGGCACCTGCGTGCCGTCCGGTGCGGTCGCCCACAGCCGCTGGCTCACGTAGTCATCGGCATCGAATGGACCCAGGACCGGGGTTTGCTTGAGTACGACCTGTTCGCCGCTGGCCAGGTCCAGCTGGCGAATCTGTGCCGGACGGTTCAGCGCCTCGTAGCGCAAGCGAATGCGGGGGCTGACGAACTCCAGGCTGTTCTGCACATGCAGGCTGTAGGCCGCGTCCGGCAGTTGCACCCGATACGCCGGCAAACCCTGTGGGTGAACTTCGATGATGGGCAGGCCGCCTTCACGCAGGCTCAGGGTCATGGCGCTGGCGTTCAGGCTCAGGCCGTCGATCATCACCGTGTCGCTGTGGGGGATCAGGTTCTGCCAATCGGCCTCGGTCGGCGCCAGGCCCGTGTCGGCAGCCTGGTACAGCGCGAAGTTGATCCCGTCGCGGTTACTGCGGATCAACCAGCTCCACTGACCGTCGAGCAAACCATGGTCGACGTCGTATTCATGGTTTTCCACCCGTGGCGCCAGGCAGGTGAAAGGCTGGTCTGGCTGGGTGGCGTCCAGGACCCAGACTTCACTGGTGGTTTTGCTGCCCAGGGACAGGATCAACTGTTTTTCCGAGCTCGAACGGTAGCAATGCAGGAAAAAACGTCCGTCCGGCTCATGGAACACTTCTTCGGCCGCCGTTCCGTCCAGGCGATAGCGCCACAGTTTGTGCGGGCGATGGGTGTCATCCAGCTCACCAAAGAACAGCGTCAGGCTGTCATTGGCCCAGGTCATGCTGCCGTCGCAATCCTCAAAGGACAGTTCACTGACTTTGTCATTGGCCAGCTCTTTGACGAACAGGGTGTAAATCTCGTCGCCAGTGGTGTCCAGGCTGTAAGCCAGACGCTGGTGGTCGGGGCTGATGCTGAAGGCACCCAGGGAAAAGAAACCGCCGCCAGCCAGCACGTTAGGGTCCAGCAACAATTGCTCGCGGCTTTCATCCACCGTCAGGCTGTCGTCCACCGGACGCGGGCAGCGGTAGTGACGTGGGTATTCGTCCCCGGCCGTGGTGCGGGTGTAATACAGGTACGGACCCCAAGGCGAAGGCAGGGACAGATCCGTCTCCAGGATCCGGCCCTTGATTTCCTGGAACAGGGTTTCGCGCAGTTCGGCCTGGTCAGCCAGTTGCGCGTCCTGATAGCTGTTTTCAGCCTTGAGGTAGTCGAGCACGGCGTCGGTGTCGCGCTCCTGCAGCCAGGCGTAGGGATCAACACCGGGGTCCCTGCGGGCAATCGGGGCGTTGCAAACGTGGGCAGATAGGGGCATGAAAGGCTCTCGAACGTTGTACGAAATAGGGACTGATGGCCGGTGTGGTTAGTTCGGTCAGCCACCTGCGGCGGCAGAAATTAACCGACAGATACTGCGGCACAGACCACTCGACAGACGCCGGGGCAGCCTGACGAGCGAAAAGCCGTTACTATAAGCGCCTATTTGCCTGCCTTGCCATGGACACCATGACCGAGAACGACTATCTGATCGCCTGGGGCCTCTATGCCTTCGCCGCCCTGGGCTGCCTGCTGGTATGGATGCGCATGACCCGCTGGATCTGGCGCTGGTTGCGCGAGCCCCTGCGCCTGTTGATGGCGGTGTTGCTGTTCAGCCCCACTATCGTCGACCCCGTGAAGGAACAGGTTGCTCCGGCCCTGGCCATCGTTGCCCTGGACGTGCTGTTCAAGGTCGGCAACAACGCCTGGCGTGCGGTATCCGATCTGTTCATGTACGGCATGATCGTCTTTGGTCTTTATTTGATCTTCGTGCTGATCCGCTTCCCCATCGAGCGTGCAGCCAGCGCTCGCAAGGAAAAAGCCGCTGCCGCCAAAGCCGCCGCCGCTGCCGATGAACTACAGGATGAGCAGCCGTTCGGCGTGGCGGGTGATGACCGTTACGGTCGCCCGCCAGTACCGAGCAACCCTCAGCGTTCGCGCATCGAACCGCGGCTGTAGCCAGGCTTGTCCCATTGAAGCGAGGGTCCGAGCATGTGTGAGTTACTGGGCATGAGCGCCAACGTGCCGACCGATATCGTGTTCAGCTTCACCGGGCTGATGCAGCGTGGCGGCAAGACCGGACCGCACCGGGACGGCTGGGGCATTGCCTTCTATGAAGGTCGTGGCCTGCGCCTGTTCCAGGACCCGGCCGCCAGCAGCGAGTCGGAAGTGGCGAACCTGGTGCAGCGCTATCCCATCAAGAGCGAAGTGGTGATCGGGCACATTCGCCAGGCCAATGTCGGCAAGGTCTGCCTGTCCAACACCCACCCGTTCGTACGTGAGTTGTGGGGCCGCAACTGGTGCTTCGCTCACAATGGCCAACTCGCCGATTTCCAGCCGGGCGCAAGCTTCTATCGTCCGGTGGGCGATACCGACAGCGAGGCGGCGTTCTGCGATTTGCTCAATCGCGTGCGCCAGGCGTTCCCGGAACCGGTGGAGGTGGAGCAACTGTTGCCGTCGTTGATCCAGGCCTGCACCGAATACCGCAGCAAGGGCGTGTTCAATTGCATGCTCAGCGATGGTGACTGGCTGTTCTGCTTTTGCTCGACCAAACTGGTCCAGATCACCCGTCGCGCGCCGTTCGGCCCGGCGCGGCTCAAGGATGTGGACGTGATCGTGGATTTCCACGCCGAAACCACGCCCAATGACGTGGTCACGGTAATTGCCACCGAACCCTTGACTGAAAACGAAACCTGGACCCGCTACGAACCGGGCCAATGGAGCCTGTGGCGGCGCGGCGAATGCGTCAGCCATGGCCAGACCGAATAAGGACTTCACGATTATGTTGCTCAGTTATCTACGGCTGGTGTTGTTCGCGGTAGGCCTGTTGGTGGGGGTGCAGGTGCCCGGTTTCATCAGCGATTACGCCAAGCGGGTCGAGGCGCACCTGATCGAAGCGCAGACCGGACTGAAAGGCTTCCAGGGCACCGCCAACCAGTTTTTCAAGGGCGACATGCAAGCGCTGGTGGCTCACTACCGTGCCAGCGAAGACCCGATCTTTCGCAGTGATGCTGACAGCCTGAACACCTTGCTCGTCCGTCAGCAGGCGTTGGACAAGCAATTCCAGGCGATGCAGGGGCCGTGGTACATCCGTTTGCTGCAAGTGGCACTGGCCGCTGACCCGGAAATTCGCAAGGAAACCTGGAACGGCTACAGCTACCAGATTCTCCTGACCCCCGAAGCGATGATCTGGGGCCTCAGTGGCGCCATGTTGCTGTCGTTTGGCCTGGAGTGCCTGTTCCGCCTGATCGACTGGGTGGTGCTGGGCGGCAGGCGTCTGCGCCAGAGCCGACCGATTGAAGAGCGCGATTTGCGCGGGCTGTAACATCGCTCGGAGGCTGAAAGCATCGCGAGCAGGCTCGCTCCCACATTGGACTCGAGACCCTGCGGGAGCGAGCCTGCTCGCGATGAGGCCCTAAAGGGCGGAAAAAATCTTACTTGGAAAGAAACCGCATCCCTTCTTCCAGCCCTCGCAAGGTCAGCGGGAACATGTGGTCCTCCACCAGTTCGCGCACGATGTTGGTCGACGCGGTGTAGCCCCAGGTGTCCTTCGGGTATGGATTGATCCAGATGAGTTTCTTGTACTTCTCCATGAAGCGCTGCATCCAGACATACCCCGGTTCTTCGTTCCAATGCTCGACGCTGCCGCCGGCCTGGGTGATTTCATACGGGGCCATGGCGGCGTCGCCGATGAAGATCACTTTGTAATCGGCGCCATACTTGTGCAGCAAGTCTTGGGTCGACGTGCGTTCGGAAGTGCGGCGCAGGTTGTTTTTCCACACTGATTCATAGACGAAGTTGTGGAAGTAGAAATACTCCAGGTGCTTGAACTCGGTCTTGCAGGCCGAGAACAGTTCTTCGCAGATTTTTACGTGGGCATCCATCGAGCCGCCGATGTCGAACAATAACAGCAACTTGACGGTGTTGCGTCGCTCCGGGCGCATCTGGATATTCAGAAGGCCGGCGTCCCGGGCGGTGTGGTCGATAGTGCCATCGATGTCCAGTTCTTCGGCGGCCCCCTGGCGGGCAAACTTGCGCAGGCGGCGCAGGGCGACCTTGATATTACGGGTGCCCAGTTCCACCTGGTCGTCCAGATTCTTGTACTCGCGCTGGTCCCAGACCTTTACGGCTTTGCCCTGGCGCTTGCCGGCGTCACCGACGCGGATGCCTTCGGGGTTGAAACCGCCGGAGCCGAACGGGCTGGTGCCGCCGGTGCCGATCCATTTGTTGCCGCCGGCATGGCGCTCCTTCTGTTCTTCCAGGCGTTTCTTGAATTCCTCGATCAGCTTGTCCAGGCCGCCCAGGGACTGGATCTGCGCCCGCTCTTCGTCGGTCAGCGAGCGCTCGAACTCCTTGCGCAGCCAGTCTTCGGGAATCAGCGCCTGGAGATGATCATCGAGTTTCTCCAGGCCATTGAAGTAGGCGGCGAACGCCCGGTCGAATTTATCGAAATGCCGTTCATCCTTCACCAGGATCGCCCGGGACAGGTAATAGAACTCGTCCATGTCGGCGAAGATCACCCGCTGTTTCAGGGCGTTGATCAGGTCCAGCAGTTCACGCACCGACACCGGCACCTTGGCGGCGCGCATTTCATTGAACAGGTTAAGCAGCATGGCAATCGCCCTCGCTCTTGTTGAAACGAAGAGGGTTCAGCGGGTGCCACGGCGGCTCATGAACGCCAGGCGCTCGAGCAGTTGCACGTCCTGTTCGTTCTTGACCAGGGCACCGGCCAGAGGCGGAATGGCCTTGGTTGGGTCGCGCTCGCGCAGCACCGCTTCGCCGATGTTGTCGGCCATCAGCAGCTTGAGCCAGTCCACCAGTTCGGAGGTGGAAGGTTTTTTCTTCAGGCCCGGCACCTTGCGCACGTCGAAGAACACGTCGAGCGCTTCGCTGACCAGGTCTTTCTTGATATCCGGGTAATGCACGTCGACGATTTTCTGCAGGGTGACGCGGTCGGGGAAGGCGATGTAGTGGAAGAAGCAGCGGCGCAGGAAGGCGTCCGGCAGTTCCTTTTCGTTGTTGGAGGTAATGATGATGATCGGCCGCTGTTTGGCCTTGATGGTTTCATCGGTCTCGTAGACGTAGAACTCCATCTTGTCGAGTTCTTGCAGCAGGTCGTTGGGGAATTCAATGTCGGCCTTGTCGATCTCGTCGATCAGCAGAATCACCCGCTCTTCGGACTCGAACGCTTCCCAGAGCTTGCCTTTTTTCAGGTAGTTGCGCACGTCGTGCACCTTGTCCACGCCCAACTGCGAGTCCCGCAGGCGGCTGACCGCATCGTACTCGTAGAGGCCTTGATGGGCCTTGGTGGTGGACTTGATATGCCAGGTGATCAGGCGCGCGCCGAAGGATTCAGCCAGTTGTTCGGCCAGCATGGTCTTGCCGGTGCCCGGTTCGCCCTTGACCAGCAAGGGACGTTCCAGGGTGATGGCGGCGTTGACGGCCAGCTTCAGGTCATCGGTGGCCACGTAGGCGCTGGTGCCTTCGAACTTCATCTGTAATTTCCTCGAACGTGACGCCGGCCTGACGAGGCGGGGCGCGCGAAATAAATGTCGTGCCCGACTATAACGCGGTGCCCCGCCGACTGTGAACGCAGACGCTGTATTCAGTCTCTGAATGGAGCGTCACATGTTGACTCAGTCGGCCGACGGCGGCGGCTGCTCATACCGGGCATTGAAGGCCTGGACGAAACCGTTGCGCAGGATCTGGAGGAAGGCTTCGAAGGCGCTGATGTCCTGCTGATGGACATTGCCGCTGAGTTCCACCCGGGTGGCAAACTGGTTCTTGCGCTGGTTCTTCAGGGCCGTTTCTCCCGCGCCCACCAAGGCCTCCCAGACCGAACGGAAGATGTTCTTTTTTTCGTTTTCCACATCCTGCTGCCAGTCGAACACGTCAACGTCGCGCAATAGCGGTTTGATGTAGCCGCTGAGCTGGGCGTTCTCGGCTTCTGCCTCCACCACCAGATCGCCATGGCCGGCATTGAAATCGAATTTGCCATAGGCCGCGGCGAAATCGTTGAGGCGCTTGAGTTCGATGTCCCTGGCGCGCAAGCGGAAGTCGAAATCCTCGAAGTCGCTCAACGGGTCGAAGGTCGCCTGCACTTCCAGCGGCGCATGTTCGGCCACCAGGGCCTTGCCCTCGAAACGGGCGTCGCGCTTGCCTTCGGTGTCGACCACGTTGGTCAGGTTATAGAAGCTGGCATTGACGTCGGTAGCCCGCAGGTTCACGGGCGGCTTGGAGTTGAAGTTGCGAAATGTCACCTTGCCATCCCGGATCCGCACTTCGTTGAAGGTAATGGGCAGCAGCTTGCTCAGTTGCTCGCGCCAGTTGGTGCCCCTACCGGTCTGGGAGTTCTGCCGGTCGGCTCCGCCGTCGACGAAATTCACTTCGGGACGGACGAACTCCGCCTCGGCCACCACCGCATGGTCGTACCACAGCGAATGCCAGCTGACCGACAGGTCGATCAGTGGCGCCTCGACAAATGGCACGGGAACCTTGCCGTCGACCTTGACGATCTCCAGGCCGTTGATCCGGTAGGCCCCGCGCCAGAGCGCCAGGTCCACATCGGTCACCTGGCCGCGGTAGTCACCCATGTCGGCCAGTTTGTCGTTCAGGTAGTCGCGCACCAGGAATGGCAAGGTGAAATGCAGGGCCACCAGCACCGCAACGATGGCGGCGAAAGTCCACAGTGGCCAGCTGTATCGACGCTTCATTTCAGTCAGTCTCCCGCGTTGTTAAAACATTGACTGTTGTAACAACTGGAACGTTCGGTGCAACTGGACGCCCATGGGCAACAGGCATACCTTTAAGCGCTAAATCCCCGCTGCATTAAGGACCCAGTCATGAGCCGCATATTTGCTGACAACGCCCATTCCATCGGCAATACGCCACTGGTGCAGATCAATCGCATTGCCCCGCGTGGCGTGACCATCCTGGCCAAGATCGAAGGGCGCAACCCAGGTTACTCGGTCAAGTGCCGGATCGGCGCCAGCATGATCTGGGACGCCGAAAGCTCGGGCAAGCTCAAGTCCGGCATGACCATCGTCGAGCCGACTTCCGGCAACACCGGGATCGGTCTGGCGTTCGTAGCCGCCGCCCGCGGCTATAAGCTGATGTTGACCATGCCGGCCTCCATGAGCATCGAGCGGCGCAAGGTACTCAAGGCCTTGGGCGCGGAGCTGGTGCTCACCGATCCGGCCAAGGGCATGAAGGGTGCCATCGAGAAAGCGGCCGAAATCCTCGCCAGCGACCCCGCCAAATACTTCATGCCGCAGCAGTTCGATAACCCGGCCAACCCGGCCATTCATGAAAAAACCACCGGCCCGGAGATCTGGAACGACACCGACGGCGCTGTGGATGTGCTGGTGGCGGGCGTCGGCACCGGCGGGACCATTACCGGGGTTTCGCGATACATCAAGAACACCTGCGGCAAACCGATTCTGTCGGTGGCGGTGGAGCCTGTGGTTTCGCCGGTGATCACCCAGGCGATGGCGGGGGACGAGATCAAGCCCAGCCCCCACAAGATCCAGGGGATCGGTGCCGGGTTCGTGCCGAAAAACCTCGATCTGTCGATCGTCGATCAGGTCGAGCGGGTTACGGATGAGGAGTCCAAGACCATGGCCCTGCGCCTGATGCAGGAGGAGGGAATCCTGTGCGGCATTTCCTGTGGCGCGGCGATGGCTGTAGCCGTGCGCCTGGCGGAAAAGCCGGAAATGCAAGGCAAGACCATTGTCGTGATCCTGCCGGATTCGGGTGAGCGCTACCTGTCGAGCATGTTGTTCAGTGATCTGTTCACTGAGCAGGAGACTCAGCAGTAATCGTGCCCCCCAGCGACTGGTGAGCGAAGGTTATTGTGGCGAGGGGATTTATCCCCGTTGGACTGCGCAGCAGTCCCCAGAACAGCTCAGTCACCTCGAGGTGTCAGTTATGGGGTCGCTTCGCAACCCAGCGGGGATAAATCCCCTCGCCACAAGGGTGGGGGATGTTCAGTTGCGCTGGCCTGGGAGCGGCTCCTTGGTCGCGCTCGCCGCTGGTTTCAATACCAGCCACAGCGCCGCCGCAATCAGCACCCCGCCATACAGGTGCGCCATCCCCAACGGCTCATCCAGCAGCAACGCCCCCCATAACACGCCAAACGGCGGGATCAGGAAGGTCACGGTCATGGATTTGACCGGGCCAATGGAACTGAGCAGGCGGAAATAAAGAATGTACGCCAGCGCTGTACACACCAGGCCCAACCCCAGCAGCGACAACCAGACGCTCCAGCCACCCCAACTGGCCGGAGGGTGACTGATGACGCTGTAGCCAAACAATGGCAACAGCAACACCGTGGCGCCGAACATGCTGCCCAGGGCCGCGAGACGGCTGTCCAGCCCGCCTTGATGATCAAGCCAGCGGCGGGCAAGGAACCCGGCGAAACCGTAGCAGGTGGTGGCGAGCAGGCAGGAGAGGGCGCCCATCAGCAATTGCAGGTCGAAGGCCACCGGCCCCGCGCCGGTCAGGATGCCGACGCCGAACAATCCCAGGAACACACCGCTGACCTTGGTCATGGTGAGTTTTTCGCTGAAGAACAGCGCGCCGATCAACACCCCCATCAAGGGTGTGGTGGCGTTGAAGATTGCCGAGTAACCGGCCGGCAGCACCTGGGCCGCCAGCGAATAAAACGTCGCCGGAATGCCCGAGTTGATCAGGCCCAGCACCATCACGATTTTCAGCTTGCCGCGAAAATTCCAGTCGATACGCATCAACGCCAGGATCACCAGCAAGCCGACAAAAGCGATGGACACGCGAAAAAATGCAGTGGGGATTGTGCCAATGACAGGGGCGATAATGCGCATGAACAGGAAACTGGCTCCCCAGATGGCGGCCAATGACAGCAAACGCAGGATATCAACGGGGTTCACAGCGCATTCCTTCCTTGATCGGGTCGCAAGTGTCGCCTCGCTCAAGACCGATGGCAATGGTTGCGTTGCCGCGCGATTGGCCTCTAAGCTCAGTCGCCAATAACAAGCATGACCCGCCGAGGTTTACCCTATGCCGCAGCCATGGCCCGCCGCCGATATCGCCCGTTCGATCCTCGAAGGCTTTGACGATTACCGTGAGCATTTCCGGCAGATCACCGATGGCGCCCGCGCCCGGTTCGAGCAGGCCCGTTGGCAGGAGGCGCAAGAGGCGTCTGCGGCGCGGATCAACTTGTATGAAGAAAAGGTCTTCGAAACCGTCGCCCGCTTGCGCAAGGCTTTCGCAGCCGAGGCCCTGATGGACGTCAGTTGCTGGCCGCTGGTCAAAAGCGCCTACATCAGCCTGATCGACCTGCGTTTCGACGATGAGCTGTCCGAGACCTGGTACAACTCGATCTTCTGCGGGCTGTTCAGCCATGACCTGATCAGCGACGGCACCATGTTCATCCATACCACCCGGCCCAGCCTGCGCCGCGCCCGAGCCGCCCAGACTCGTACCTACAAACCCGAGGGACAGCTGGACCGGATGCTGGCGGCGATTTTCGCCGATTACCGTTTCAGCGAGGATTACGCCGACTTGCCGGGCGATTTGCAGCGCCTTGAAGCCCAATTGCGGGAGAACCTGCCCGACTGGGTCTGCAAGGACCCGCAACTGACGGTGGAATTGTTTTCGTCGGTGCTCTATCGCAACAAGGGCGCCTACCTGGTGGGACGGATCTATACGCAAGACGACCAATGGCCGTTGGTGATCCCGCTGCTGCACCGCGAAGGCCGGGGCATCCAGATCGATGCGCTGATTACCGACGAGGCGCAGGTGTCGATCATTTTCTCGTTCACCCGTTCTTACTTCATGGTGGACGTGCCGGTCCCGGCGGAATTCATCGGCTTTCTCAAGCGCATCCTGCCGGGCAAGCACATCGCCGAGCTGTACACCTCCATCGGTTTCTACAAACACGGCAAATCCGAGTTCTACCGGGCGCTGATCAACCATCTGGCGAATACCGACGACCAGTTCATCATGGCCCCTGGTGTACGTGGCATGGTCATGAGCGTATTCACCCTGCCGGGCTTCAACACCGTATTCAAGATCATCAAGGATCGTTTCTCGCCGTCGAAGAACGTCGACCGCGCGACCGTGATCGAAAAGTACCGGCTGGTGAAAAGCGTCGACCGGGTCGGGCGCATGGCCGATACCCAGGAATTCGCCGATTTCCGCTTTCCCCTGAGCAAGTTCGAACCGGCATGCCTGGAGGAACTGCTGGACGTGGCGCCGTCCACGGTGTCGGTGGAAGGCGACACGGTATTGATTCGTCACTGCTGGACCGAACGGCGCATGACGCCACTGAACCTCTACCTGGAAAACGCCAACCAGGACCAGGTGCGCGAGGCGCTGGAAGACTACGGCCTGGCGATCAAACAACTGGCGGCGGCCAACATCTTCCCTGGCGACATGCTGCTCAAGAACTTCGGCGTGACCCGCCACGGCCGCGTGGTGTTCTACGACTACGACGAAATCTGCTTTCTCACCGAAGCCAACTTCCGTCACATTCCCCAGCCGCGGACCCCGGAAGACGAAATGGCCTCCGAGCCGTGGTATTCCATCGGGCCGCTGGACGTTTTTCCCGAAGAGTTCCCACCTTTCCTGTTCGCCGACGCGGGGCAACGCAAACTGTTCGATCAACTGCACGGCGAGTTGTACAACGCCGATTACTGGAAGGGCCTGCAAGAGGCGATTCGGGCGGGCAAGGTGATCGACGTGTTCCCCTATCGGCGTAAAGACCTGGACAGCGAATAACCCCGAAGTCAGCGCAAAACCTCTGTGGGAGCGAGCCTGCTCGCGATAGCGGTGGATCAGCCAGCATTAATGTCGACTGACACACCGCTATCGCGAGCAGGCTCGCTCCCACAAGGGAACAGCGGGCAGGCTGCCATGGGTCGGCGCAGCCTGCGCAAATCTGCGACAATCGGCCCCCTGCACAAACCGACGACCCTTGCGTACCTGATGACTGACCAAGCCCCCGCTATCGACAAGCTGCTGAAAAACCTCGACCACGCCATGCTCGCCGACCGTCACCGGTTGCGGCGTCAGTTGCTCGAGCTGCGCAAGAAACCCGACGAGGCCAAGCTGGCCCAGTGGGTGACGCGCATGCAGGCGTCGTGTGATCAGGTGTTGGCGCGCAAGGCCAGCCTGCCGGTCATCCGTTACGACGACAGCTTGCCGATCGCCGCCAAGCGCGACGAAATCAAGGACGCGCTGCTCAAGCACCAGGTGCTGATCATCGCTGGCGAAACCGGCTCGGGCAAAACCACGCAACTGCCGAAAATCTGCCTGGAAATCGGTCGCGGCCAGCACGGTTTGATCGGCCATACCCAGCCGCGGCGGATCGCCGCGCGTAGCGTGGCGAGCCGGGTCGCCGAAGAGCTGGCCACGCCGCTGGGGGCGCTGGTCGGTTACCAGGTGCGGTTCGAAGACCAGAGCGACGCCAACACTCTGATCAAGTTGATGACCGACGGCATCCTGCTGGCCGAGACCCAGAACGACCGTTACCTGGAACGCTACGACACGATCATCGTCGACGAAGCCCACGAGCGCAGCCTGAACATCGATTTTTTGCTCGGCTACCTCAAGACCCTGCTGCCGCGTCGCCCGGACCTTAAAGTCATCATCACCTCGGCGACCATCGACCTGGAGCGTTTTTCCAAGCACTTCGATGACGCGCCGATCGTGGAAGTCTCGGGTCGCACCTTCCCGGTGGACACCTGGTATCGCCCGTTGACCCTGGAGCAGGACGAGGAGGGCAACCGCGTCGAGGATGACTTGACCGTCGACCAGGCGATCCTCGCCACCCTCGATGAAATCGCCGCCTATGAGCGTAGCGAACGCCGCAGCCCCGGTGATGTGCTGGTGTTCCTGCCGGGCGAGCGGGAGATTCGCGACGCGGCGGAAATGCTGCGCAAGGCCCAGCTCAAACACACCGAAATCCTGCCGTTGTATGCGCGGCTGTCGCCAGCCGAACAGCAGCGGATCTTCCAGTCCCACCCTGGCCGTCGCGTGGTGCTGGCGACCAACGTCGCTGAAACGTCGCTGACCGTGCCGGGCATCCGCTACGTGATTGACAGCGGCACCGCGCGCATCAGTCGCTACAGCTATCGCGCCAAGGTCCAGCGCCTGCCCATCGAAGCCATTTCCCAGGCCAGCGCCAATCAGCGCAAGGGCCGCTGCGGGCGGGTCGAGCCGGGGATCTGCGTGCGGTTGTACAGCGAGGAGGATTTCCTCGGCCGGCCGGAATTCACCGACCCCGAGATCCTGCGCACCAACCTGGCGGCGGTCATCCTGCAGATGTTGCACCTGCGCCTGGGGGAGATTACCGATTTCCCGTTCATCGAACCGCCGGACGGCAAGGCCATCAGCGACGGCTTCAACTTGCTGCAAGAGCTGTCGGCGGTGGACCGCAACAGTCAGTTGACCCCGCTGGGCCGCCAGTTGGCGCGCTTGCCGGTGGACCCGCGCATGGGCCGTATGCTGCTGGAAGCGGCGAAACTGGGCAGCTTGCAGGAAGTGCTGATCGTCGCCAGCGCCATGTCGATCCAGGACCCGCGCGAGCGTCCACCGGAGCGTCAGCAGGCGGCTGACCAGGCCCACGCCCAGTGGAAAGACCCCGACTCGGACTTCGCCGGGCTGGTCAATCTGTGGCGCGGTTTCGAAGAGCAGCGCCAGGCCCTGACCGCCAGCCCGCTGCGCAACTGGTGCCGCAAGAATTTCCTCAACTACCTGCGCCTGCGCGAGTGGCGCGATTCCCATCGCCAGTTGAGCTTGATCTGCCGCGACATGCAGTTGAGCCTCAATAAAGAGCCGGCTGATTTCCCGAAACTGCACAAGGCGGTGCTTTCCGGCCTGCTGAGCCAGATCGGTCAGAAAACCGAAGACGGCGACTACCTCGGTGCCCGTCAACGACGGTTCTGGGTTCACCCCTCGTCAGGCTTGGGCAAGAAGCGTCCGCAATGGCTGATGACCGCCGAACTGGTGGAAACCACCAAGCTGTACGCGCGCATGGTGGCCAAGATCGAACCGGACTGGATCGAACCGCTGGCCGGCCACCTGATCAAGAAAAACCACTTCGAACCCCATTGGGAGAAAAAGCGCGGGCAGGTGGTGGCGTATGAGCAGATCACCCTGTTCGGGCTGATCGTGGTCGGTCGCCGGCCGGTGCATTACGGGCCGGTGGACCCGGTGGTGTCGCGGGAACTGTTCATCCGCGAGGCGCTGGTGCGCGGCGAGATCCAGTCCCGGGCCAAGTGCCTGAGTGCCAATACCCAACTGCTGGAGCAACTCGACGAACTGGAAGCCAAGGCCCGCCGTCGCGACATCCTGGCGGACGAGGAAACCCTGTTCGCCTTCTACGATGCGCGCTTGCCGGCCGAGATCCACCAGACCGCGACCTTCGACAGCTGGTACCGGATCAACAGCCAGAAAGACCCGCAACTGCTGATCATGCGCGAAGAAGACGTGCTGGCCCGCGAGGCCAGTGAAGTCACTGCCGCGTACTACCCCGACACGTTGCGCGTCGGTGAGCTGACCTTGCCGCTGAGCTACCATTTTGAACCCAACCATCCCCGCGACGGCGTGACCTTGCGCGTGCCGGCACCGCTGCTGCCCATGTTGCCGCCGGAGCGTCTGGAATGGCTGGTGCCCGGGATGATCGAAGCCAAGTGCATCGCCCTGGTGCGCAACCTGCCCAAGGCCCTGCGCAAAAACTTCGTGCCCGTGCCGGATTTCGTCAAGGCCGCGCTGCAACGCATCACCTTTGCTGAGGGTTCGTTGCCGCAATCCCTGGGCCGCGAACTGCTGCGCATGACCGGCGCGCGGGTCAGCGACGAAGCCTGGGCGGAAGCTGCGCAGCAGGTGGAAAGCCATCTGCGCATGAATCTGGAAATCGTCGACGGCCAGGGCAAGTTTCTCGGCGAAGGCCGTGACCTGGCCGAGTTGACGGCGCGCTTTGCCGAAGCCAGCCAGGCCGCCTTGGCCGTGCCGCAGACGGCGAAAAGCCAGGCGCCGGTGGAAGCGAAAATCTTCGCCCCGGTGGCCGAGAAAACCCAACAGAAGATTGCCGGGCTGTCGATGACGGTGTACCCGGCGCTGGTGGAAGAGGGCGGTGTGGTCAAGGAAGGCCGTTTCCCGACCCCGGCTGAAGCCGAGTTCCAGCACCGTCGCGCCTTGCAGCGGTTGCTGATGCAGCAATTGGCAGAATCGGCCAAGTTCCTGCGCGGCAAACTGCCCGGGTTGACGGAACTTGGCCTGCTGTACCGCGAACTGGGACGCATCGACAGCCTGGTGGAAGACATCCTGCTGGTCAGTCTCGACAGCTGCGTGCTGGAAGGCGAGGCGAGCCTGCCCCGTGATGGCGCCGCACTAGCATCCCTGGCCGAGCGCAAACGCGGCGGCTGGACCGAACACGCCGAACGCCTGGCGAAGCTGACCCTGGAGATCCTCAAACTCTGGCACGGCCTGCAAAAACGCTTCAAGGGCAAGATCGACCTGGCCCAGGCCGTGGCGCTGAACGACATCAAGCAGCAACTCAGCCATCTGGTGTACCCGGGATTTGTGCGCGAAACCCCGCATCAGTGGCTCAAGGAGCTGCCACGCTACCTCAAGGCCATCGAGCAGCGCTTGGAGAAACTCGGCAGCCAGGTGCAGAAGGACCGGGTCTGGAGCGGTGAACTGTCGAACCTCTGGGCCCAGTACCAGACCCGCGCCAGCAAACACGCCCAGGAAGGCAAGCGCGACCCGCAACTGGAGCTGTACCGCTGGTGGCTGGAGGAATACCGGGTGTCGCTGTTTGCCCAGCAACTGGGCACCAAGGTGCCGATTTCGGATAAGCGCTTGAGCAAGCAGTGGGGGCAGGTGGAGCCCTGACCCCGGCGCAAGACCTGTGGGAGCGAGCCTGCTCGCGATAGCGGTGGGTCAGTCAACATTGATGCTGGCTGATCCAGCGCTATCGCGAGCAGGCTCGCTCCCACAGGGTTTGGTTTTGTAATTCACTGAGAATGGGCCAAACGCCAGCGTTTATGGCAAACTTCGCGCCTATAAATGCCGGTCCCGTGGTTTTTAGCGTCGATGATCACGGGCGGATCGGAATAAAGCGCTGCCAGGTCTGCTTCCCCTGGATGGGAAAAGACCCCTTGTGTGTTGGTACGTCGGTGCCAACGCTTTCTGCCTGAACAGATCAGAGACACGACCATGCATAACGTCGTCATCAGCGGCACCGGCCTGTACACCCCGGCCAACAGCATCTCCAATGAAGAGCTGGTGCAGTCTTTCAATACCTACGTCGCGCAATTCAACGCCGACAATGCCCAAGCCATCGAGCGGGGAGAAGTCGAGGCGTTGACCGAATCCAGCGCGGCGTTCATCGAAAAAGCTTCTGGCATCAAGAGCCGCTTTGTCATGGACAAGGATGGCATCCTCGACCCGCAACGCATGACCCCGCGCCTGCCCGAGCGCTCCAACGACGAGTGGTCGGTGCTGTGTGAAATGGCCGTCGGTGCCGCGAAACAGGCCCTGGAACGCGCCGGCCGCACCGCCGCCGACATCGATGGCGTGATCGTCGCCTGTTCCAACCTGCAGCGTCCGTACCCGGCCATCGCCATTGAAGTCCAGGAAGCGCTGGGCATCGAAGGCTTTGGTTATGACATCAACGTGGCCTGTTCCTCGGCGACGTTCGGCATCCAGGCCGCGGCCAACAGCGTACAACTGGGCCAGGCCCGGGCGATCCTGATGGTCAACCCTGAGGTGTGCACCGGCCACCTGAATTTCCGCGACCGCGACAGCCACTTCATCTTCGGCGACGCGGCCACCGCGGTGATCATCGAACGGGCGGACCTGGCGACCTCGCCGTATCAGTTCGACGTGGTCAGCACCAAGCTGCTCACCAAATTCTCCAACAACATCCGCAACAACTTCGGCTTCCTCAACCGCGCCGGGGAAGAGGGGATCGGCAGCCGTGACAAGTTGTTTGTCCAGGAAGGTCGTAAAGTCTTCCGCGATGTTTGCCCGATGGTGGCCGAACTGATTGGCGTGCACCTGGAGGAAAATCAGCTGAGCGTCGGTGAAGTGAAGCGTTTCTGGCTGCACCAGGCCAACCTGAGCATGAACCACCTGATCGTGCGCAAGCTGCTGGGTCGCGAAGCCACCGAAGAAGAAGCGCCGGTGATCCTCGACCGCTACGCCAACACCAGCTCGGCGGGTTCGGTGATTGCGTTCCACTCCTACCAGGATGATTTGCCCAGCGGTTCGGTCGCCGTACTCAGCTCGTTCGGCGCCGGCTATTCGATTGGCAGCGTGATTCTGCGTAAGCATTGATCCTCTGGCGGCGACGAATTTTTTGTGGGAGCAAGGTCATGTGGGAGCAAAGCTTGCTCACGAAACAGGCAGCGCGGTTTATGAAGGACCGCATCGCGGGCAAGCCTTGCTCCCACATCAGCCCCCTCGCCACAGCCGCGATCTATTCAGCAATGGGCGTTGAATGACCGTCACCGACGACACACAACTGCTCCAACGCCTCTTGGCCGGTGAGCAGCAGGCCTTCAAAGAGCTGGTCAGCACCTACCAGAGCCCGATGCGCGCCGTGGCCTACGCCATCGTGGGCAGTCGGCATGCCGATGAAGTGGTGCAGGACGCCTGGTTGTCAGTGGTGCGCAACCTCAATGGCTTCCAGGGCCGCTCCAGTCTCAAGACCTGGCTGCTGACCATCACCGCCAACGCCGCCAAGGGCCGCTACAAGCAGAACCGTCGGGAGGTGTTGCTCGATGATCTGCCGTCGCCCCACGGCACCCTGGGCGATGATCGTTTCGCCGCGGATGGCCATTGGCTGCTAGCACCGTTCGCCTGGCATCAGGACACACCGGAGGCGCTGCTCACGATGAGTGAGCTGCGCGAATGCCTCGAGCACACGCTGCTCAGTCTGTCGCAACTGCAAAGCAGTGTCTTGACCCTGCGCGAACGTCAGGGCCTGGAACTGGAAGACATCTGTAATCTTCTGGACATCTCGCTCTCCAACGTACGTGTGCTGTTGCATCGGGCACGGCTGAAGGTCTTTGCGACCGTAGAACATTTCGAGGAAACCGGCGAATGCTGACCTGTAAGGAACAAGTGGCGCGCTCCAGCGATTTTCTCGACGGCCAACTGAGTTTTCGTGAGCGCCTGATGATGCGCCATCATCTGATGTTCTGTGCCACGTGCCGGCGTTTCATTCGCCAGATGCGCCTGATGCAGGCCACGCTCAGAAAGCTGCCTGAATCGCCGGTTCCCAATCTGGATCAGTTGGCTGAAAAACTCGCGGCCGAGCGCCGTAAAAATATTCGCTGAGTCCCAGACACCCCTACGCCCCTGTGGGAGCGAGCCTGCTCGCGATGGCATTGTTTCATTCGACATCAATGCCGGCTGATTGACCGCTATCGCGAGCAGGCTCGCTCCCACTGGTATTGGTGCATCGGTTATTCCCTTTCGAAGTAAAAAGTTCCCCTGTCATAAAATCTTTATCTGACAGCAACTGCGCTGACACAACCCATCGCCAAGATCCCCTCCAACACCAGCGGGCTCAGTTCCGCGTGTTTTCTAACGGCATAGACTACCAACAGGGGAATTCTTCGATGATCCGTAAGCACTTCGCAGGTGTTGCCGCCAGCGCACTGGCAATGGCAGTAACCGCCCAGGCTTTCGCCGGCACCGTCACCACCGATGGCGCCGATATCGTGGTCAAAACCAAGGGCGGCCTTGAGGTCGCTACCACCGACAAAGAGTTCAGCTTCAAGCTTGGCGGTCGTTTGCAGGCTGACTACAGCCAGTTCGACGGTCTCTACACCGATAATGGCAATTCGGCCGACGCCGCTTACTTTCGTCGCGCTTTCCTGGAACTGTCCGGCGTGCTGTACACGGACTGGGCCTACACCATCAGCTACGACTTCTCGCATAACGCCGGCAGTTCAGACGACGGTTACTTTGACGAAGCGTCCATGGCCTACAACGGCTTCAAGCCGGTCTCGATCAAATTCGGTCGTTTCGACCCGGATTTCGGTCTGGAAAAAGCCACCAGTTCCAAGTGGGTGACCGCGCCGGAGCGTAACGCCGCTTACGATCTGATCGACTGGGCCAACGGCCACCAGAACGGTCTGGGTCTGCAAGCGTCCAGCACCTTCGCCGATTCGTTCTATGCCTCCGCTGGCGTATTCGCCAAGGACAACAACGACACCGACGGCGACAGCGTCAAGCAGGTCAACGGTCGCTTCGTATTCGCGCCGATGCATGACTCCGGCAACGTCCTGCACTTCGGTGTGAACGTCGCCTCCCGTGACGTCTCCGACACCGTATTCGATGCACGTTACCGTTCCCGCCTGGGCATGCGTGGCGTCGAAACGCTGGGTGGCAACGATGCCGGCCCTAACGGCAACCGTCCGTTGCTGGGTGGCGCGAACAACTCGCCGGCCGGTTCGTACGACACCGACACGGCGTTCGGCCTGGAAGCCGCTTTCGCCATGGGGCCTGCGTCGATCCAAGGTGAATACATTTCGCGTAAAACCAAGGCTGACAGCGATGCCTTCGAAGACATCAAAGGCCACGGCTTCTACGTCCAGGGTGCCTATACCATCACTGGTGAGTCCCGTGGCTATAAAGTCGGCAAGTTTGACGCGATCAAACCCCAGAACAAATCCATCGGCGCCTGGGAAGTGTTCTATCGCTACGACAGCATGACCGTCGAAGACGACAACATCACCACTGCCTCCGCGACCCGTGACGTGGGCGATGCCGAAGCCAAGGTGCACAACCTGGGCGTGAACTGGTACGCCAACGAAGCAGTGAAAATCTCCGCTGCCTACGTCAAGGCCAAGGCCGACAACGTGACCAATGCCAACGGCGACGACGATGGCGACGGTTTTGTCATGCGCGCCCAGTACGTGTTCTGAGTTGGGCTGACTTGATACAACGCTTCATGTTTCATCCGTTATAGCTCCTTTGAACCCCGCCTCTGGCGGGGTTTTTTTTTTACGTCCGTCCGCTCAGGATCGGCGATACTCGCCCCATCCGCATTCTGGATATCGGGGAGCCGCATGCCGCTACACGTTCTGGACAGCCTGTCCGCCATCGCGCCGCAAGAGTGGGACGCGCTGGTGCCCGCCAATCAACCTTTCCTGCGCCACGCTTTCCTCACGGCCCTGCAAGACAGTGGCAGCCTGGGCCCGCAATCAGGCTGGCAGGCCGAGCATCTGCTGCATATTGAAGACGGGCGTGTGCTGGCGGCTCTGCCCAGTTATCGCAAGTGGCATTCCTACGGCGAGTACGTGTTCGACCATGCCTGGGCCGACGCCTGCGCCCGGGCCGGGATCGACTATTACCCCAAGCTGTTGACGGCGGTGCCGTTCAGCCCGGTCAGTGGCCCGCGGCTGCTGGCGGCGAGTGGGGAAGACGGGTTGGAGTTGCTTGCCAGCCTGCCGGGTTATCTGGAAATCGAATCGCTCTCCAGTGCCCACATCAACTTCACCGATGCCTTTACCGACGCAGCGCTGGCCGGGCAGGAGGGCTGGCTGCAGCGGATTGGTTGCCAGTACCACTGGCGCAATCGCGGGTATCGGGACTTTCAGGATTTTCTCGACGCGCTCAGTTCCCGCAAACGCAAGCAGATGCGCAAGGAACGTGAGCAAGTGGCGGGGCAGGGCATCGATTTCCAATGGCTGGAAGGTCATCAACTGGACCAGGCCCAGTGGGATTTTGTCTACGCCTGTTACGCCAATACTTACGCGGTGCGTCGGCAAGCGCCGTACCTGACCCGGACGTTTTTCAGTCTGCTGGCCGAGCGCATGCCCGAGGCCATTCGCGTGGTGTTGGCCAAGCAAGGTTCACGGCCGGTGGCGATGGCGTTCAGCCTGGTGGGCGGTGACAGTTTTTATGGGCGTTACTGGGGGTGCCTGGCGGAATTCGACCGTTTGCACTTCGAGACCTGTTTTTATCAGGGCATGGATTACGCCATTGCCCACGGCTTGCAGCGTTTCGATGCCGGTGCCCAGGGCGAGCACAAACTGATTCGTGGTTTCGAGCCGGTGATCACCCGTTCCTGGCACTACTTGCGCCATCCTGGCCTGAAGGCGGCGGTTGCAGACTTTCTGGTCCGGGAGCAGGAGGGCGTGTTGGCGTATGCCGAAGAGGCGAAGACCGCACTGCCTTATCGACAGTGCTGATCTTCGCCGGCGTGACTCAGCTGTTTTCCTTGCCCAGCCAGCGGTAAGCAACACCGCCAACGATGGCGCCCAGCAACGGTGCCACCCAGAACAGCCACAATTGCTCGATGGCCCAGCCGCCGACGATCAGTGCCGGACCGGTACTGCGGGCCGGGTTGACGGAGGTGTTGGTGACCGGAATCGAGATCAGGTGGATGAGCGTCAGGGCCAGGCCGATGGCAATCGGTGCCAGGCCGACTGGCGCACGTTTGTCGGTGGCGCCGAGGATGATCAGGATGAACATTGCCGTCATGACCAGCTCAGTCACAAAGCCGGCCACCATGGAGTACTGACCGGGCGAATGTTCGCCGTAACCGTTCGCTGCCAGGCCGGAAGCGGCCAGGTCGAAGCCTTCCTTGCCGCTGGCGATGAAGTAGATCAACGCGGCGGCGAGCACCCCACCAATGACCTGGGCAATGATGTAGGCAGGCAGTTCCTTGGCCGGAAACCGCCCGCCCACGTACAAGCCCACCGACACGGCCGGGTTCAGGTGGCAACCTGAGATATGGCCGATGGCGAACGCCATGGTCAACACCGTCAGGCCGAATGCCAGGGCAACCCCCAGCACGCCAATCCCGGAAGCGGCCAATACAGCGCTGCCACAGCCGCCCAACACCAGCCAGAACGTACCCAACAACTCAGTCGTTGAACGTTTGAGTAAAGACATAAGCATCCTTGATAGAACAGTCGTGATAATCGGTTATGCATCCAGCAGAGTTACGACAGGTTCATCTCCAGAACCTGGGCTGAGTACAGCAGAACGTTGCGACAAATCCAGCGGCATTAAAAAACCGCCAGAGTCATGGACTGTGGCGGTTTCGTCCTTGGACGGTGGGGAGTATGTGGTTGCGGTGTGGGCTAAATGGATCCTGGACAGAATTTTTCAGAATGGCGCTCGGGCGCTGGGCTGTGGGAGCAAAGCTTGCTCGCGAGGCAGGCGCCTCGGGCCATCCGGGAGACCGCGTCATCTTCATCGCGGGCAAGCCTTGCTCCCACACGACTCCCACGCCTCCTGTCTGTAGAAGCCAACCCGGTTCAGTCGATGCCCACAAACCCACCCGTCTGATGCTGCCACAGCCGCGCATACAACCCGCCATGGGCCAGCAGTTCGGCATGGCTGCCGGTCTCGGCGATGCGGCCGTTTTCCAGCACCACCAGCCGGTCCATTCGCGCGATGGTGGAGAGGCGGTGGGCGATGGCGATCACGGTCTTGCCTTGCATCAGGGTCTCGAGGCTTTCCTGGATCGCCGCTTCGACTTCCGAGTCCAGTGCTGACGTCGCTTCGTCCATGATCAGGATCGGCGCATCCTTGAGCAGCACCCGTGCGATGGCAATACGCTGACGCTGGCCGCCGGACAGCTTCACCCCGCGTTCACCCACATGGGCATCGAAACCGCTGCGGCCTTCAGCGTCCGACAGCAGCGGGATGAACTCATCGGCCCGGGCCTTGTGCACCGCCGCCCAGAGTTGCGCATCGGTGGCGTCGGGTTTGCCGTAGAGCAGGTTGTCGCGAATGGAACGGTGCAGCAGCGACGTGTCCTGGGTGATCATGCCGATGCGCTCGCGCAGGCTTTCCTGGCCCACTTCTGCGATGTCCTGCCCGTCGATCAGAATGCGTCCGCCTTGCACGTCATACAGACGCAGCAGCAGGTTCACCAGCGTGGATTTGCCCGCACCGGACGGGCCGATCAGGCCGATCTTTTCCCCCGGCTTGATCACCAGGTTCAAGTCGCCGATCACCCCGCTTTTCTTGCCATAGTGGAAATCCACATGCTCGAAGCGCACTTCGCCACGGGCCACCGCCAAAGGCTTGGCCTGGTCGCGGTCGGTAACGCTGACGGGCTGGGCGATGGTCTGCAAACCGTCCTGGACCATGCCGATGTTTTCGAAGATGCCATTGACCACCCACATGATCCAGCCGGACATGTTGACGATACGAATCACCAACCCGGTCGCCAGGGCAATCGCGCCCACGCTGATCAGCGACTGGGTCCAGAGCCACAGGGCCAGCGCCGTGGTGCCGACGATCAGCAGCCCGTTCATGCTGGTGATGACCACGTCCATGCTGGTGACCACGCGGCCGGCCAATTGGGCTTTCTCGGTCTGCTCCTGGATGGCTTCGCGGGCGTATTGCTGTTCGAAGTTGGTGTGGGCGAACAGCTTCAGCGTGGTGATGTTGGTGTAGCCGTCGACGATCCGGCCCATGAGTTTGGAGCGGGCATCGGACGATACGACGGAGCGCTCCTTGACCCGCGGCACGAAGTAGCAGAGTGCACCGATGTAGGCGGCGATCCAGATCAGCAGCGGGATCATCAGGCGCCAGTCGGCTTCGGCAAACAGCACCAGTGAGCTGATGGCGTAGATCAGCACGTGCCACAGCGCGTCCACGGCCTGCACCGCTGAGTCGCGCAAGGAGTTGCCGGTCTGCATGATGCGCTGGGCGATGCGTCCGGCGAAGTCGTTCTGGAAAAAGTTCAGGCTCTGCTTGAGCACGTAGCTATGGTTTTGCCAGCGGATCAGGCTGGTCATGCCGGGGCTCAAGGTCTGGTGCACCAGCAGGTCATGCAAGGCCACGAAGATCGGCCGGAAAACCAGCGCCACCACCGCCATCCACGCCAGCTCCAGGCCGTGGAGCTTGAAGAAGTCCACGTTCGGCGTGCCCTGGGTCAGGTCGATGATGCGGCTCAGGTAGCTGAACAGCGCCACCTCGATCAGTGCGCCGATCAGGCCCACCACCAGCAGCACGGCGAAGCTGGGCCAGACTTGTTTCAGATAATAGATGTAGAAGGGCAGGACGCGGTTCGGTGGTGCCGAGGTCGGGGCGTCGCGGAAAATGTCGATCAGTGTTTCGAAACGGCGATAAACCATGGGTACATAGCCCGGGCCGGGCTCTCCTTCTTTCCTGTGAGCGGCGCGGGATCGCCGCCGCCGCTCAGGCTTGCCCTGTGCTGTTTAGTCGATGCGCTTGGCCGACTTGATGATCACAGGATCGATCGGCACGTTTTGCATGCCTTGTTTGGTGGTGGTCTGGGAGTTGACGATGATGTCCACCACGTCCATGCCCTTGACCACTTTGGCGAACACTGCGTAACCGGCGTCGCGGCCCGGGTCGAGGAACGCATTGTCGGCCACGTTGATGAAGAACTGGCTGGTGGCCGAGTTCGGGTTGGAAGTACGCGCCATCGACAAGGTGCCACGAACGTTATGCAGGCCATTGCTGGCTTCGTTCTTGATCGGTGCCTTGGTGTCTTTCTGTTGCATCTGTTGGGTGAAACCGCCGCCCTGGGCCATGAAGCCCGGGATCACGCGGTGGAAAATCGTGTTGTTGTAGAAGCCGCTGTCCACGTACTCAAGGAAGTTCTTGGTACTGATCGGCGCCTTGACCGGATCCAGCTCGATTTCGATCTGACCGTTGGTGGTGTCCAG
The DNA here is from genome assembly GCF_003033885.1 of Pseudomonas rhizophila. Lineage (NCBI taxonomy): Bacteria > Pseudomonadati > Pseudomonadota > Gammaproteobacteria > Pseudomonadales > Pseudomonadaceae > Pseudomonas > Pseudomonas rhizophila. Next base: position 2,642,541 of record NZ_CP024081.1, read on the forward strand.
CAATACGTGGGGCGCCGTGGTCGGCTGTGCGGCCATCAGGTTGGCGGCAAACAGGACGGAGCCGGCGGCGAGGGCGATTTTTTTCAGCATGGGTTCAGTGATCCTGAGTAGTTGAGTCGATTGCGGTCAAAAATTCGAGCAGGGTTTGGTTGAAGCGCTCGGGTTGATCCAGCGGGGTCGCGTGCCGTGAGTCGGCAATGACCACCAGCCGGGCATCGGGCAGCAGTTTCACATAGGCCTCTTTCAAGGCCACGGGGGTGTAGTCGTGGTCGGCGCAAATGACGAGGGTTGGACAGGCCACCTGCGACAGTCGTTCCTGAACCCCCCAACCCACAATGGCATCGAAGCTGGCGAGATAAGCACGTTTGTCGTTTTTTGCCCAGCGCCGGGCCATTTCCAGGCGTAACTCGGTCTGTTGCGGTTTGGGGAACAACTTGGCGCCCAGGGCCTTGCCAATGGTTTCAAGGCTCAGAAGGCGCATCAGGCTCCAGCGCTTGAACCATTGCCAGCAGTCATCAGGCGTGCGGACTTTGACTTGCGGCGCGCTGTTGACGATGCACAGGCTCTTGACCCGCCCTGGCTCATCCACGGCCAGTTGAAAACAAATCATGCCGCCCATGGACCAGCCCACCAGATGCACCGGGCCCAGGTCCAGGTGTTCGAACAGGGCGATCAGGTCGGCGCTGAAACCTTCGATGCTGTAAGGCCCGCGAGGTTTGTCGGAGCGTCCATGACCACGCACGTCCACCACGATCAAACGGTAGTGGGCGGACAATACCGGGATCTGTTTTTCCCAGTCGCGGGTGCTCGAGCCCAGCCCGTGGACCAGGATCAAGGGCGCGCCGTGGCCGTATTCCTCGTAGTGCAGGTTGCAATCTTCGTGGGCGAAATAGGCCATTGGCAAAATCCTTGTCAGGCTTGTTCAGGGGCGGCGAACGGCGCATCCAGCGGCGCGGTGTCGAAGGTGCGCAGCAGTTCGATGAGGATTTGCGTGGCCGGGCCCAAGGGTTTTTCCTTGTTGGAAAAAAGATAGAAGGTGGAGTTGCGAGTGCCGCCCTGTTCCAAGGGTAAACGCTTGAGCAAGCCTTCCTTGAGTTCCCGCTCGATCATGTGCCGCGGCAGCCAGGCGAAGCCCAGGCCGCTGCCGACGAACGTCGCGGCGGTGGCCAGGCTGCCGACGGTCCAGCGTTGCTCGGCACCCAGCCACCCGACGTCGCGGGGTTGCTGGCGACCGGAGTCGCGGATCACCACCTGCAATTGGCTTTCCAGATCCTGGAAGTTCAGTTCGCGGTTGAGGCGATGCAGGGCGTGTTCGGGATGGGCCACCGCGACGAATTCAACATCGCTCAGTTCGGCGCCCAGGTAACCGGGAATGCTGAAGCCGCTGATGGCCAGGTCCGCCACGCCTTCGAGCAGCACTTCCTCGACACCCGATAGCACTTCTTCGCGCAAGCGCACGCGACAGCCACGGCTTTGCGGCATGAACGCGGTCAAGGCGCGTACGAGGCGGGCGTTGGGATAGGCGGCATCGACCACCAGCCGCACTTCCGCTTCCCAGCCTTGCTCCATGTGATGGGCCAGGTCTTCCAGTTGGCTGGCCTGTTTCACCAATTGACGGGAACGACGCAGCAATACGCCGCCGGCTTCGGTCAACACGGCCTTGCGCCCATCGATACGCAGCAACGGCACGCCGAGCTGGTCCTGCATGCGGGCCACGGTGTAACTCACCGACGACTGGGAGCGGTGCAGCACCTCGGCGGCCTGGGCGAAGCCGCCGTGGTCGACCACCGCTTGCAAGGTTCGCCATTGATCCAGGGTCACGCGGGGCGCTTTCATATTGAGCTCCTCTTGTCCTAAGCTGGCGGTCCCTTGGTGGAGACTGCCTAATGAAAAAAATCTGTTGTGTGGTGCTGGCCCTGTTGCCGCTGACTGCGTTCGCGTACCCGATCGATGTGGAAAAACACCTCAACGGCCTGAGCATCGACTACACCGCCTATGACACCGACGCCGACATCGGCTCCATTCAGGTCAACAACTACGGCGGCACCGACGCGGCCTGCACTGTGGTGTTTCGCAACGGCCCTGAAGCACCACGTACCCGCAAGATCGAAGTCGCCGCCGGCAAGTTCAAGAACGCCACCGCCAAGTTCAACCGCAACATCATCAAGCTGCGCATCACACTGACCTGCCAGCCGAAATAAGTCGGTGACACAGGAGCGAGCCAATCCTTGCTCCGCTTATAAACGAATTTATCGATGTTTTGCAGCAATTATTTGCGCTTTTTGATCGATGTAACCATGTTTAAGCTTCACTCCATCGACTGACAACATTCTCCGATGGAGGCTACAACCCATGTCCCGCGTTCTGATCATCGAAAGCAGTGCCCGCCAGCAAGACTCGGTTTCCCGTCAACTGACCCAGACCTTCATCAACCAATGGAAAGCTGCGCACCCGGCCGATGAAATCAGTGTTCGTGACCTGGCCATCCATCCGGTACCGCACCTGGACGCCAATCTGCTTGGGGGCTGGATGAAGCCCGTCGAGCAGCGCAACGACATCGAAAACGCTTCCCTGGAACGCTCCAACCAGTTGACCGATGAATTGCTGGCCGCTGACGTGCTGGTGATGGCTGCGCCGATGTACAACTTCGCCATCCCGAGTACCTTGAAAGCCTGGCTGGACCACGTACTGCGTGCCGGTGTGACCTTCAAGTACACCCCCACCGGTCCCCAGGGCCTGCTGACCGGCAAACGTGCCTTCGTCCTGACCGCTCGCGGCGGCATTCATGCCGGCGCCAGCTCCGACCATCAGGAACCCTACCTGCGTCAGGTCATGGCCTTCATCGGCATCCACGACGTGACCTTCATCCATGCCGAGGGCATGAACCTGGGCGGTGATTTCCAGGAGAAGGGCTTGAATCAGGCCAACGCCAAGCTGTCCCAGGTCGCCTGATCCGTTAATCCTCAGGTAATCGCCAGGTGGTCTAGTGGCCTGGCGCTCCCTTCAAGCTGTTTTGCGCATCGAACCTCCCTTTGCACTTGTTGCTCCTGAGTGCAGTCGCCCGATTGAACGCTTTAGCGAGATCGGGCTTTTTTTTGCCTGCAATTCCAGGCCAGCCACACAACCCTGTGGGAGCGAGCCTGCTCGCGATTGCAGTGTGACTGTGTAAGAGAAATCACCTGACACTCCGCCATCGCGAGCAGGCTCGCTCCCACAGGGTTCAGTGCCTGGGTTGGCTACTGCGGTTAGCGACAACCGGCAAAAACCGCTATCTTCGCCGCCATCCGAAACGAGGGGCGTATGGGCTATCTACTTTTTGTCACGCTGATTCAGGCGTTTTCCTTCAGTCTGATTGGCGAATACCTGGCCGGGCATGTCGACAGTTACTTCGCGGTGCTGGTGCGGGTTGTGCTGGCGGGGCTGGTGTTCATTCCGCTGACCCGCTGGCGTCAGGTGGAACCGTCGTTCGTGCGCGGCATGCTGTTGATCGGCGCCTTGCAGTTCGGCGTGACCTACGTGTGCCTGTACTTGAGCTTTCGTGTGCTGACGGTGCCTGAGGTCCTGCTTTTCACCATCCTGACGCCGCTGCACGTGACCCTGATCGAAGACGCGCTCAATCGTCGCTTCAATCCCTGGGCCTTGATCGCGGCGCTGGTGGCGGTGGCTGGCGCGGCGGTGATTCGTTACGACCGGATCAACCCGGATTTCTTCATGGGCTTTTTGCTGCTGCAACTGGCCAACTTCACCTATGCGGCCGGGCAGGTGCTGTACAAACATCTCGTCGCTCGCCATCCCAGCGACCTGCCGCACTACCGGCGTTTCGGCTACTTCTACCTCGGCGCACTGGCGGTGGCGTTGCCGGCCTTCCTGATGTTCGGCAAGGCGGATTTCTGGCCAGAAGCACCGCTGCAATGGGGCGTACTGATATTCCTCGGCCTGGTCTCTACCGCTTTGGGGCTTTACTGGTGGAACAAAGGCGCGTGCATGGTCAACGGCGGCACGCTGGCGGTGATGAACAACCTGCATGTGCCGGTGGGGTTGCTGGTCAACCTGCTGATCTGGAACCAGCACGAGGAACTGGGGCGGTTGCTGCTGGGCGGGTCGGTGATATTAGCGGCGGTGTGGATCAGTCGGTTGGGGGTACGCCAGCCGCTGCCTGCACACTGAACCCCTGTGGGAGCGAGCCTGCTCGCGAAGCGTCGTATCAGTCGCTGTATCTGTTGTCTGACACTGCGCTTTCGCGAGCAGGCTCGCTCCCACCGGGGATCTCTGCGACTTGAAGGTCAAACCACCTGCTTCTGCGGCTCCGGCAGAGGACTGGCCCCCAATGCCGCCGGCAACAGCCCCGAACGCAGATCCATGCCACTGGGCTGTTGATACAGGTTCAACCCGAACTCCGGCATTACCGCCAGCAGGTAATCGAAAATATCCCCCTGGATACGCTCATAGTCGGCCCACGCAGTGGTGCGGGTGAAGCAGTAGATTTCCAGCGGGATGCCCTGGGCCGTGGTCTGCATCTGGCGGACCATGCAGGTCATGTTTGGCTGGATGTCCGGGTGGCTTTTCAGATACGCCAAGGCGTAGGCGCGGAAGGTGCCCAGGTTGGTCATGCGCCGGCGGTTGGCCGACATCGCCGCGACGTTGCCCTGGGCTTCGTTCCAGGCCTTGAGTTCGGCCTGTTTGCGGCTGATGTAATCGGTCAGCAGATGAACCTGGGTCAGGCGCTGTTCTTCCTCGTCCTGCAAAAACCGCACGCCGCCGGCGTCGATGAACAGGCTGCGCTTGATCCGCCGCCCGCCAGATTGCTGCATGCCGCGCCAGTTCTTGAACGACTCGGACATCAGGCGCCAGGTGGGGATCGAGACGATGGTCTTGTCGAAGTTCTGCACCTTGACCGTGTGCAGCGTGATGTCCACCACATCACCGTCGGCCCCCACCTGAGGCATCTCGATCCAGTCACCGACCCGCAGCATGTCGTTGCTGGTCAACTGCACGCTGGCGACGAACGACAGCAAGGTGTCCTTGTAGACCAACAGAATCACCGCCGACATGGCCCCCAAACCCGACAGCAGCAATAGCGGTGAGCGGTCAATCAGGGTGGCAACAATGATGATCGCGCCAAACACATACAGCACCATTTTCGTCAGTTGCACGTAGCCTTTGATCGAGCGGGTGCGGGCGTGTTCGGTGCGGGCGTAGACATCCAGAAGGGCGCTGAGCAGGGCGCTGATGGCCAGCACCATGAACAGGATGGTGAAAGCCAGGGCAACATTGCCCAGGAAAATCATGCTGGTCTTGCTCAGTTCCGGCACCAGGTGCAGGCCGAACTGGATGACCAGCGAGGGCGTCATCTGCGCCAGGCGATGGAAAACCTTGTTCTGGCGCAGGTCGTTGACCCAGTGCAGGGCCGGCTGGCGACCCAGCAACTTGGCACCGTGCAGGATCAGGTAACGCGCCACGCGCCCCAGCACCAGGGCAATCACCAGCAGCAGTATCAGTGCAAGGCTGGAATGCAGGAGGGGATGCTTATCGAGAGCACCCCAAAGGTCTTGAATGTTGACCCAGAGCTGTTTGATGTCCATGGACGAAACGGTTCTTCTATAAAGACGCGACGGTGCGATTAGAGCATTTAAGCCAGGTTAAGTGACCCTTGATGACGAATCGGCTCACAAAAAAGCCACTGATTAGCGCCGTTCGTATAAAGAAACTCGGCCTTCGCGCTCGAAACCGTTACCCTATGCAGCTGTTTTTTTGCATTTCTTCGAGGTAGCACCCGTGTTTTCCCAATTCGCCCTGCACGAACGCCTGCTCAAAGCCGTGGCCGAGCTTAAATTTGTCGAGCCAACGCCGGTGCAGGCAGCGGCTATTCCGCTCGCGCTCCAGGGGCGTGATCTGCGGGTGACGGCGCAGACCGGCAGCGGCAAGACCGCGGCGTTCGTGTTGCCGATCCTCAACCGCCTGATCGGCCCGGCCAAGGTTCGCGTCAGCATCAAGACCCTGATCCTGCTGCCGACCCGTGAACTGGCCCAGCAAACGCTCAAGGAAGTGGAACGCTTCTCGCAGTTCACCTTCATCAAGTCCGGCCTGATCACCGGTGGCGAAGACTTCAAGGTCCAGGCCGCTATGTTGCGCAAAGTACCGGACATCCTGATCGGCACGCCAGGGCGGATGATCGAGCAACTGAACGCCGGCAACCTCGACCTGAAAGAAGTCGAAGTACTGGTGCTGGACGAAGCCGACCGCATGCTCGACATGGGTTTTGCCGAAGACGTGCAGCGCCTGGTGGATGAATGCGTCAACCGCCAGCAGACCATGCTGTTCTCCGCCACCACTGGCGGTTCGGGCCTGCGGGAAATGATCGCCAAGGTGCTGAACAACCCTGAGCACTTGCAGCTCAACGCGGTCAGCCAGCTGAACTCCACGACCCGTCAGCAGATCATCACCGCTGACCACAACCAGCACAAAGAACAGATCGTGAACTGGCTGCTGGCCAACGAAACCTACGAAAAAGCCATCGTGTTCACTAACACCCGCGCCATGGCCGACCGCATCTACGGTCGCCTGGTGGCCCAGGAATACAAGGCGTTCGTGCTGCACGGCGAGAAGGACCAGAAAGACCGCAAGCTGGCCATCGACCGCCTCAAGCAGGGCGGCGTGAAAATCCTCGTCGCCACCGACGTCGCCGCCCGCGGCCTGGACGTGGAAGGCCTGGACATGGTCATCAACTTCGACATGCCCCGCAGCGGCGACGAATACGTGCACCGTATCGGTCGTACCGGACGCGCCGGCAACGATGGCCTGGCGATTTCGCTGATCTGCCATGGCGACTGGAACCTGATGTCGAGCGTCGAGCGCTACCTCAAGCAGAGCTTCGAGCGCCGCACCATCAAGGAAGTCAAAGGCACCTACGGCGGACCGAAAAAGGTCAAGGCCTCGGGCAAGGCCGTTGGCGTGAAGAAGAAAAAGGTCGACGCCAAGGGCGACAAGAAGAAAACCGGCGCCAAGGCCCCGACCAAGCGCAAGATCGCCAACCGTCCGAAGACCGACGCTTTGTCGCTGGTCAGCAAGGACGGCATGGCCCCACTCAAGCGCCGCAAGCCGGAGGCGCCAGCGGCTGAGTGAAGCTGCGTCAGCGCTTGATAAAAAGAACCGGACCTTGAGTCCGGTTTTTTATGGATAACTGAATCTGACGCAAAACCCGTGGCGAGGGAGCTTGCTCCCGCTGGGCTGCGCAGCAGCCCCAACAAAGTGGAATTTACAATCATCTAACGAGTTGACGCTTCGATTTCAGGGGGCGCTTCGCACCCAGCGGGAGCAAGCTACCTCGCCACAAAAGCAAGCTGTATCCGCTCCGGGCGTCACCCCGCTTTCTTCTCAGCATTCTTGAGCTCTTGAAGACGCTCATCAATCAACTGGCACTTGTCCGGCACATCTTTGCTGGCGGTCTCCAGGTCCATGGCCTGCAGTTCCTTATTCATTTCCTTAGCCTTCTCCGGGTTCTGTTCGGTGAGCCTGGTCACTTCCTTGGCCAATTGTTCACGCTTGGCGGTGGCTTGCTCGGGCGTGCAAGTGGCCCAGGCAGGCAGGGCGCAGGTGAGGGTGGCGGCGAGGGTGAGTTTGAGGAGGGTTTTCATGGCAGGGGCCTCGTATTCCTTGTTGGGCTGATAAGGGGTTGAGGCCACGCGAGGGTGGAAAGTTCATTGGCTGGATGTTGCGAGGCACGCCCGCGATTGTTTCTGTCCCTCTCGCAGGCAGTTTCCGGTTCCGCATCGGACCTTTCGTACTTCCGTGGGGGAGGCGTCTTATTTCAGATGGATGGTTTCGGTAATAGTCCCGCGGACTCAAACAAATAGTTGACGTCAAAATGATGGCTAATTAGTATCGCGCCACTATTTTGATATCGTTTTTGCTAGAGGGATCTAACATGTCCTCCCCCTTACTTTGGGCGAGGTTGTGCGTAGCTTTGCTGTGCCTTTCTCCGCTTCCCCTTGCTCACGCTGCCCCCACCCCCGGCGAAACCGACCTTATCCGCGAGCGTCAGAACCGCTTGCTCGAAGAGCAGCGTCAACGTCTGGAAGAACTCAAGGACTTACCCGGCAAGGCGGAGAAACCGGCCCAGCCAACAGCGCCTGCCGATGCCCGATGTTTCCCCATCAAGACCATCGAACTAAAGGGCGCCGACAGTCTGTCGGCCAGTGAGCGGGAAGCGTTGCTCAAACCTTACATCGGCCAATGCCTGGGCGTGACGCAGCTCAATGAACTGCTCAAAGTCATCACCGATCGCTACATCGAAAAAGGCCTGGTCACCAGCCGGGCCTATTTACCGCAGCAGGATTTGTCCGGCGGGCATTTAAGCGTGCTGGTGGTCGAAGGGCGGCTAGAAGGCTTGAAGGGCGCCGAGAACAGCAAGCTCTCGGACCGTGAATTGGCGATGGCCTTTCCTGGCAAGACCGGCGAGTTGGTCAACCTGCGAGAGATCGAGCAGATGGTCGATCAGCTCAATCGCCTGCCATCGAATCAGGCGAAGATGGAGCTGACCCCCGGCCAGAACGTCGGTGGCAGTGAAGTGCGCGTCACCAACGAAGTACAAAAGCCCTGGCGTGCCGGGCTGTCGCGTAGCAACGACGGCCAGCGCAGCACCGGCGAGCAGCAGTGGGGCACCAGTTTTGAGTGGGACAGCCCGCTGGGCTTGGCCGACCAGTTGATGTTGCGCGGTGGTCACGATGCGATGACCGACCACCAACACACCTCCAACAACGCCATGCTCTATTACAACTTGCCTTTTGGCTGGTGGAACGTCAGCTACACCTACAGTCGGAGCGAGTACCGCTCGCAGATCCCGGCCAACGGTTTCAACTTCAAGCAGACCGGCGACAGCCAGAACCATCAGTTGCGAGTCGAACGGGTGATTCACCGCGACGCCCTGAGCAAGACGTCTCTCAACACCGGCCTGGCCTACCTGCGCACCAATAACTTCATTGAAGACAGCAAACTGGACGTCAGCAGCAATCGCCTGAGTGAAGGGCAGTTCGGCATCAACCATGGCCGACGGGTCGGCAGTGCTTTCGTCAACCTGGACCTGGGTGTGCAGCAAGGCATCGGCGCTTTCGATGCCCAGGGCGATCACGATCCGGGTCCCGGCCAGGCCGACGCCCGTTATCGCAAATACACCGCTACCGTCAGCTACCTGCAACCGTTCAAGTTGTGGGGCGAATCGTTCAGTTTCAGCAGCCTGATGACCGGCCAGCGCAGCGAGGACGTGCTGTTCAGCCCCCAGCGCATGAGCCTGGGCGGGCAATCGTCGATTCGTGGCTACAAGGACCAGTCGCTATCCGGCGACAGCGGTGGTTATTGGCGCAACGACCTGCGCTGGAGCCGCCCGGTGACGCTGGAGTGGTGGCGCCCGGTGTTCGCTGAATACGGCACCAGCCTCGGTTACGACCAAGGCGTGATTCGTGGCGGCCGCTACAACGACGACCAGCACGGGCGCATGTCGAGCAATTCTCTGGAGTTGTTCGCCCGCGGCCAGCACCTGAGCGCCAGCGTCACCTTCGCCCATTCCCTGGAACGCCCGGATGCCCTGACCGAGCGCGAAGCGCCGATCTACTTCCGCGTGGATGTATTCCTTTAATTCCTGCTGCAACGAGACTCGATCATGGACGACCGCCAACACGCCTTTCTGGCCTGCCAGCCTTCTGCTGCCTTGCAAACCCGCGAGTACTTCTGGGGCATGCCCAAACGCGGCCTGGCGTTCCTGTTGGCCAACGTTATGTTCTGGCAACCGCTGTGGGCCCAGGCTGACGGCATCGTGGTCAGCGCGCCGGGCACAGGCCTGGACCGGGCCGGCAACGGCGTGCCCATCGTCAACATCGCCAAGCCCAACGGTAGCGGCCTGTCCCACAACCAGTTCAAGGATTACAACGTCGGCAGCAACGGCGTAATCCTCAACAACGCCACCGCCCGCACCCAGTCCACCCAGTTGGGCGGGATCATCCTCGGCAACCCGAACCTCAATGGCACGGCGGCCAAGACCATCCTCAACGAAGTCAACGGCGGCAACTGAGGTGCGAGATGGGGTTCGTATGCGTGTTGTTTACCAACCCGCGATAAGTAATGTTGTAACTGCATTTCCTGATAATGCACCTATACCACCTTATAAATCTATTAAGTAGGCTGCTATGTACTCGCAACGAATATTAAAGCTAGGTGCTAAATTTGAAGGGCGTTTGGAAGCGGTATTTCTGGCGGGGGCATTGGACTATGTCAAGTACAATGAAGAGAGCTTGGCGTTAGAGATTTTTTGTGAGCATATTTGTGAGTACGATGTAGCGCTGAGTGTTGATGAGTTTAAAGAGATTCAGGAGTTAGCATTGGATATGGGGTTTGAACTTGGAAATGCTCCTTTTAAATATTTGCAGGCGCTAACAAAGACTGAAGAGTAACGTTGAGTACATCTCGAGGAAAAGGGACAGATTTGAATGGCACTTACTTAACCTTCTTCAGGTACCCATTCTTCTTGACCTCAGCCCTTGCTGCTCGACGAGTTGTCATCAGCAAGGGATAAGGCTTGGGTCTTCGTTTTATAGCGCAAGATTCGATTCTGTCTGGGCGATTTCCTACACGCTTCTTGGTAATCAACTTAAGCAGAAAAACGGGGACAGACCCTGAGGGATCCTGTTCAGCCCCCAGCGCATGAGCCTGGGCGGGCAATCGTCGATTCGTGGCTACAAGGACCAGTCGCTGTCCGGCGACAGCGGTGGTTATTGGCGCAACGACCTGCGCTGGAGCCGCCCGGTGACGCTGGAGTGGTTGCGCCCGGTGTTCGCTGAATACGGCACCAGCCTCGGTTACGACCAAGGCGTGATTCGTGGCGGCCGCTACAACGACGACCAGCACGGGCGCATGTCGAGCAATTCGCTGGAGTTGTTCGCCCGCGGCCAGCACCTGAGCGCCAGCGTCACCTTCGCCCATTCCCTGGAACGCCCGGATGCCCTGACCGAGCGCGAAGCGCCGATCTACTTCCGCGTGGATGTATTCCTCTAATTCCTGCTGCAACGAGACTCGATCATGGACGACCGCCAACACGCCTTTCTGGCCTGCCAGCCTTCTGCTGCCTTGCAAACCCGCGAGCACTTCTGGGGCATGCCCAAACACGGCCTGGCGTTCCTGTTGGCCAACGTTATGTTCTGGCAACCGCTGATGACGAACGGGGACAGACCACGTTTTCTATGATGTAGAAACGTGGTCTGTCACCGTTTTTCTCTTATTGTTTGTGAAAAGTATGCAAAGTGTATCTCCCTTATTCGAGCACGAAATGGGCGACCCAAAGGTCGCCCGTTTTCGTTATTCAGCAGCCTGCGCCCGCAACCGCCTCCCAATCACGTCCATCACATCACACCCATCACGCAACGCTATCGTCAGCATCTTGCAAAAGTCCGAAAGCACCAGCGTATCGGAGCTGATATCCGAACGGAACGCGATATTTTCCAGCAGTTGGGTCACGGTGCGGATGCGGTAGTCGGCGGTTTCGAAGAGGACATCGAGCGGGGCTTCGGTGTCGATGAGCAGGGTGGCCGGGGTGCAGTCAATTCCGGTGATGGACATGTATCTGGTCATAGTCAGAGCCTCGAAAGTTGATTGAGTCTCTCTGTAGGTCGGGTCGCCAAACCCGGTCGCTTTTTTGGGTGACGAAGGACTATAGAGCGATCCACTCTTGAGCCACAAGACACCGCTTTCCGAGCTTCATGTAGGACCTTTGGCCTGGCAGTTGTCGGCTTTGGCTGAGGCCAAGCAGGCAACTGCTGCGCAGTCGAGCGGGAGCAAGCTCCCTCGCCACGGGGAGCGCGCTCGACTTGCGCGGGTTGGCGTATCAGCCATGGCAGCAGCTATGAGGCTTGGCCTCTTCGTATTTATCGTGATGCCGCACCCAGTCCATGATTTCGTCTTCGTTGCGGCCCTTGGGCGTGAGATCCAGGTAGTTGTAGGTGCCGACCAGGATGTCGAGGCCGCGGGCGTAGGTGGAGTAGGTGTGGAAGATGTCGCCGGCTTTGTTGCGATAGAAGACGCTTAGGCCGGGGAGTTCGCCTTCGGTGGTGTCGGTTTTTTCGTAGTTGTAGGTGGCTTTTCCGGCGGCGGTGTCTTCGGGTTTGAAGCTGACGCCGAAGTCGTAGTTGAAGTCGCAGCCTTCTGACGAGACCCAGTCGAAGGCCCAGCCCATGCGACGTTTGAACGGCTGGAACTCGGCGAACGGCGCGCGGGAGACGGCGACCACGGCGACGTCGTGGTGGGCCAGGTGTTGGTTGGCGCCGTCGATGTGGTCGGACAGGAATGAGCAGCCATCACAGCCTTCTGTCCAGCCGGGGCCGAACATGAAGTGGTAGATGATCAGTTGGCTGCGGCCGCCGAACAGGTCGGCCAGGCTCAGTTCGCCGTTGGGGCCCTGGAAACGGTAGGGTTTTTCGATTTTTACCCAGGGCAGGGCGCGGCGTTCTGCGCTGAGTTTGTCGCGTTCGCGGGTGAAGGCTTTTTCGTGGATCAGGTGCTGGCGACGGGCGGCGAGCCATTCTTCCCGCGAGACGACGGCATGATTTTCTACGTTCATGGTGAATTCTCCTGCGTGGCAGAGCCGCTGATTCGGCACTTCTGTCAGTGGTCGTTTGGCCCGGGGGGAATTCGACAGGCCGTTGGTCGGCTTGGGCAATAGCCCACCGGTAAGCCCGGCTGAACGGCAGCGCAGCGCCTGGGTCACACTTTAAGTAGGCATCTCACTCTTTGGAGGATGGACCAGGATGACGACTTATAACTGGGACTTGATCGAACGGTTGTTGCACGAAGTGCAAAACGGCGCCGGCCACAGCTTTACCCCTCGGCCTTATGCGGAGCAGTACGCGGCAGAGAAGGCAGCCGCAGGCGAGCCGATCGAGAACCTCGATCATCTGAAAGCGGTCGCCGGGGAGTACGAAAAGCTGCTGTTGGAGCGTAACTATATCGAGCCTCGGCCGGAGGAAGAGGGCGGTAACGGCGAGAACTTTGTGCTGACGCCCCGTGGCTCGCGGTTGTTGAGCCTGATCGACAGCAGCATCCCGGGCAATGATCATCCGCGCCAGGTGCTGGATGAGCAGGAAGATGCGCTGGATGAGTTTACTTTTGATGAGGTGGCTTCGAAGGCGCAGATTGCCTGACAGGCCTGCACTGAGCCCTGTGGGAGCGAGCTTGCTCGCGATAGCGGTCTGACATCAACAGGTGTGTTGCCTGTTCTGCCGCTATCGCGAGCAAGCTCGCTCCCACATTCGATCTCCCACATGCATCTCAGTGGTTTTATGAGCGTGCTGCCTTCAGGCACTTCAAATCACTGAAATCCTTTTTCACCCGGTCGATTTTCCTCAGCAAATGTTCGCGCTGCGTCGGGGTGCTGTCGGCCATCACGTCCACCAGCAGGCTGCGGGCCTGGGCTTCGGTTTTGTCGAAGGCCTGGCGGTAGGCGGGGGTCCAGAGGCTTTCGCGGTCGACCAGCAGTTGCTCGATGCGCTTGGGGAAATCGGGGCTGTGGCGTTGGGCCACAGCTTCGCTGAACTGGTTTTGCCAGTGCGCGCGGTTGGCGATCCATTGCTGGTTTTGATCGCCCAAGGCTCGGGACCAGGCCTGCACGCGTTGGCGCTGGGTTTCGCTTAGCGGGCCGAGCCAGTCGTTCAGGCGTTTCTCCATGCGTTCGCTGCGCTCCTGGATTTGCTGCTGCAACGTCGGCTTGAGGTATTGCTGCTGGCGTTTGCGTTGGTCTTTGACGAACGCGGCGTCCATGTCCGCGACCTGATCGTCGTTCAACCCCTGCAATAACTCGATGGCCGACGGGGTGATTTCCCGGGCGGTTTCGGCGATGGCGGCCTTGGCTTCCCGGGTACGCTGTTGCAGGGCCTGGTCGGTCACCTGGTTGGTTTGCACCATGTTCTTCAAGCGGTCCAGCCAGTCAAGGTAGCCGGGCAGTTGTGTGGTGCAATGCCAGTTCAAGTGTTCATTGAGACGGTCGTTGAACCAGTCCTTTTGCTCGCCATTGATGTCCAGATAGTCGTTGAGCGTCCAGGGGATGATCAGGTCGAGGTTGCGGTAGGCCAGGCCCACGCGGCTGCAGGCGGTGACGGTGAGCAGCAGGGCCATGAGGAGGGCGATGCGGGTGAACCAGCGCGACATGAGCGAGTCCTTGCGAAGGCATGGGTTGCGAAGGCGTAACTGTCTTGTTTGAGCATGGCAGGTGCGCGGCAGTTCAGCCGATCGAATAAGTAACGCTTAGTAAAAAGGGTGGGCCATCTTGAGGGTCAGCAGGCCGTCGCATTCGCTGTTGTGGCCGGAGTACGCCGAGCAACGGCTGCCGCTCAGGCTGGAGTCGCTGTAGATCAGGTCCAGGTCGATGCCTCTCCAGGGGCGGGAAATTTTCAACGACCAGTCACTGAAACTGCCTACATAACCGTCCTCCACCGACACCGGTGAGTTGTACTGGTGGGTGGTGTATTTGGCGCTGACGCCAATGCCAAACGGCACGTTGCCGCCCAGGTCGGCAAACAAGGTGCTGTTCTGTTTATCCGGGTCGTTGCTGAAGGCCGCGCCGAAACGGCTGCCCAGTACGGTCAGGCCACCGAAGAATTCCTGGCTGTCGAGCGTGTCGAGGGTGGGGTAGCTGTAGTGGATCAGGCCGATTTCGTAACCCAGGGTCTGGTCGAAGGGCTGTTTGAAGCCCATGTAGGAATCGACTTCAAGATTGCTCGATGGGCTCAGGCCAACGCTGGGCGACCACTGGCCCACGTACCAGCCGCTGTCGTGGCTCAGGTCCAGGCCGCCATGAAACGAGCCGGTGCTTGACGGCGTGACCAGGCCCTGGGCCATGCTGCGGCTGGGCGTGGTGCCGAGTTTGAGGTCGAAGTCGCCGAGCTCGCCCTGAAACACCTGCCCATGGGCGAGAGGGCAGGCCAGCAGGCTGAGCGTCAGGGAGACAATGGGAATGCGCATGCTTCACTCCATGGATAGCGAGGAGCAGGATCGGTCATCAAGCTGAAACACTTGAGCTAGAGAGGTGCAAGCATACCGGCGAAAGCTCGGCAGCGAAGGCCGTTCGTCGATTCTTGCAGGATGAGGGTAAGCGGGGAGGTTCCAGTCCAAGCGCTTCGAAGCTCAAAGCGCTTTGGGACCAGGTGACGCGCGGGTTACTTTTTGCCCAGGCTGATCTGCTTGGACGGGCCGAATGTCTGGCCGCTGACGCCCTTGGCAATTTGCTGGATTTCACCGCCGGACTTGAGGAATGCAGCGATCTGGTCGTTGATAGACTCGCTGGTTTCCACGGCTGGAGCGGGCTTTGCTTTGCTGTTGGATGCTTTTACGCGCATGACGGCCATTAACCTGTAAATAATTAATTGGGCCAGGCATCGTACAGGAAATACTTGACAATTGCTTGGCAAATATACTCCCTCAATTATCACGCCGGGTGCTGGAATAAGGCGTGGTGTATGCCGTCATTATTGCCCTAAGCCACTGTTTTAAATAGCAACCCTCTGGACTGTATAACTTAAAAACGGCTGGCCGAAACGGCCTGGAGGGCCGTTGTCCGCCTGACGAATGGCCGCATACGCGAGGAAAACCCAGGGAAATCAACGGCTGCACAAGGCCCTTCCGGCCGCCCGCGCCAGAGGCCACGAATCACGCCGCAAAACCGGGTAGAATGCCGCCCACGCAATGAGGGTATTGGAAATGGCTTTAGTCGGGCGCTACAACAGTTTGCAAGTGGTTAAACACACTCACTTCGGTTTATATCTGGACGGCGGTGCGGACGGCGAAATTCTGCTGCCCAATCGTTATATCCCCAAGGATATTCCCAGCGAAGATGAAGACTGGCTCAATGTTTTTATTTATCTGGACAGCGACGACAAACTGATCGCTACCACGGAAAAACCCAAGGTTCAGGTCGGAGAGTTTGCCAGCCTGAAAGTGGTTGAAGTCAACAGCATCGGTGTATTCCTGGACTGGGGCCTGCCCAAGGACTTGCTGCTGCCGTATTCCGAAGAAAAGCGCCAGATGACCGCCGGCGAATATTGCGTGGTGCACGTCTACCTCGACAAGCACACCCGCCGCATCACCGCCACGGCGCGCCTGGACCGTTATCTGGACAAGACCCCGGCCAACTACACGCCGGGGCAGGAAGTCGATTTGCTGGTCGCCGAAGCCACCGACATGGGCTTCAAGGCGATCATCAATAACAAGCACTGGGGCCTGATTCACAAGAACGAAATCTTCAAGTTCATGCGCGCCGGCAAGCAGGAAAAAGGTTTCATCAAGGAAATCCGCCCGGACGGCAAGATCAGCTTGAGTTTGCAACCGGTGGGTCAGGAAGCGGCGACCAGCCTCAATGCCAAGATCCTCGCCAAGTTGCGCGAAAACAACGGCACGCTGCCGGTCAGCGACAAGAGCGACCCGGTGCTGATCAGCAGCCTGTTTGGTGTCAGCAAGGGCAACTTCAAGAAAGCCATTGGTGCGCTCTACAAGAATGGGCAAATTGTCATTCATGCTGATCGGATTGAGTTGAGCTGATCTTCAGTCGAGCCACGGCATCTGTGGCAAGTAAGGATTCATGTGGCCAGGGGAGGCCGCTGTGGGAGCAAGGCTTGCCCGCGATGGAGACGATGCGGTCTTTCTGATACCGAGGCGCCTGTTTCGCGAGCAAGCTTTGCTCCCACAGCGATGCGCCGTTCCTCAAAATCTCCTGGCCACAGGAGCGGTGTTCGGCTCTCCTCTGTATACAAAACCCTGCACCTTTAGCATGCACCCACGCCCTGTTCGTGGGCGCGTGCCTGCTCCTGCCCGGCTTTAGTCCCCGCCACACACCGCAGTTTGTCTCATATTCCCCACCTCTGGCACGCATTCTGCGTAGCAACCCGTATACAAACCATGCCGGCTCCCGTGCGCAGTATGGTGAGCAGGTTGATACGGGGGCACGGCGGTCCTCAAAAGGAGCCTCGCAATGTCCGAGCAACTGCCCAACGGCTACAGCCCTCGTCTCTATAACGAAGACCTGGGTCCGCTGCCGCAGAAATGGAACTGGTACAACATTTTCGCGTTTTGGATGAGTGATGTGCACAGTGTCGGCGGTTATGTGTTCGCTGCCAGCCTGTTCGCGTTGGGGCTGGCGAGTTGGCAGGTGTTGATTGCGTTGCTCTGCGGCATCTGCATCGTGCAGTTGATCGCCAACCTGGTTGCCAAGCCGAGCCAGCAAGCGGCGGTGCCGTATCCGGTGATCTGTCGCCTGGCGTTTGGGGTATTCGGGGCGAATATTCCTGCGGTGATCCGCGGCTTGATCGCGGTGGCGTGGTACGGCATTCAGACGTACCTGGCTTCCAGCGCGCTGATCATTGTGGTGCTGCGGTTTTTTCCTTCCATGGAAGTCTATGCCTCGCCGCAATTTGCCGGATTGTCCTACTTGGGCTGGTTCGGTTTCCTCAGCTTGTGGTTCGTCCAGGCGCTGGTGTTCTGGGCCGGTATGGAGTCGATCCGTCGCTTTATCGACTGGGCCGGACCGGTGGTGTACGCCGTAATGTTCCTGTTGGCGGGTTGGATCGTATGGAAAGCCGGCTGGAGCAACATCAATTTCACTCTGGCGGAGAAGTCCTTGTCCGGCTGGCAAGCGTTCGGTCAGGTGATCGTCGCGACGGCGTTGGTGGTGTCGTACTTCTCCGGTCCGACCCTCAATTTTGGTGATTTCAGTCGCTACTGCCGGAGCATGTCTGACGTGCGCCGTGGCAATTTCTGGGGGCTGCCGGTGAATTTCCTGGCGTTCTCCCTGGTGACCGTGGTGATTGTTTCCGGGACGTTGCCGGTGTTCGGCGAAATGCTCCATGACCCGATCGCCACCGTGGCGCGTATCGACAACGACGTGGCGGTGTTGCTGGGCGCCTTTGCCTTTGTGACTGCCACCATCGGCATCAATATTGTCGCCAATTTTGTATCCCCGGCGTTCGACTTCGCCAACGTCGCCCCCAGCAAGATCAGCTGGCGTGCCGGCGGCATGATTGCCGCGATTGCATCGATATTCATCACGCCGTGGAACCTGTTCAACAACCCCGAAGTGATTCACTACACCCTGGACGTGCTGGCAGCGTTCATCGGTCCGCTGTTCGGGATTCTGTTGGTGGATTACTACCTGATCAAAAAGCAGCAGATCGACGTCGATGCGCTGTTCAATGACGGGCCCAGCGGGCGCTATTACTACAGCGGCGGCATCAACTGGACGGCGGTCAAGGCGCTGGTGCCGGCGACGTTGATGGGCGTGGCGATTACCTTCACGCCGATGTTGCAACCGATGGCCAATTTCGCCTGGTTCACCGGTTGCTTCCTGGGCGGGGTGTTGTATTTCGCCTTGGCACGGCGTGACTCGACCGTGCACCTGAGCCCATCGCTCGGCCAGGCCTGATTAACGCAGGGCGGTCTGGGCGCAAGGGCTCACCGTACCCCCGCTGGCGGGCCGCAGTAACAGCCCGCCGGCCAGCAGCAGGCCACTGCCGGCAATGATCAGCGCCGGTTGCAAGCCACCGCTGAAGTGGCTGCTCGACGCCGCCAGCAATGGCCCGCTGAGCTGGCCCAAGGCAAAGCAGGCGGTCAACAGGCCCGCGTTGCGCTGGGTGGCGTGGGGTGCCAGTTCCCGGGAACGCAGCATTACCAGTTGCATGCAGGCCAGGAATGGTGCTCCACACAGGATTACGCCCAGCGCCAGCCCCGGCCCGCTGCCCAGCAGGCAGGCGAATACTCCGGCGGCTTGCAGCCAGAGTGTACCGATCAGCCAGCGACCGGTGGTGTTCGGGTTGGGACGACGCAAGCTGACCAGCAACACGCCAGTGGCGGCGGCCAGACCGAAGCAGGGCCAGAACAGGTCTGCTTGCCATTGCCCGTGGAACTGCGCCGAGGCCATCTGCGACAGGAAGGTGGCGGGAATGATGTAGCCCAAGCCGTACAGGGCATACACCACGCCAAGTCGAGCGATGCCACGGTTCGGCGAGGCGCTGACGGGCGCTGTAGCGGTCGCGGCTGCGGCGGGTTGCGGCAGAATCGGCAGAATCACCAGCAGCATCGCCAATGCCACGCCGGCATACACAAGCCACAGGGTCGCGGAGGTCTGGCCGAGCAGGTTCGAGCCCAAGGCGAGCAAACCGGTCAGAAAAATCCCCAACCCTGGGCCGGCAAACACCAGGGCGCCGAGCCGTGGCCGTCCCGCCGCCGCAGCCAAGGGTTGGCTCAGGGCGGTGATCATCACCAACACCCAGGCGCTTGCCACTCCGGTACCAAAGCGCAGTGCCAAGTGTGGCCAGAAGCCCCAGGCCCAGAACGAAGCCAGGGTCAGCAGCACGCACAGCCACAGGCCCCCGATCAAACGCCGCCGCAACTGTTCCGGACGGCGGGCGAACATGGCGTCCAGCGCGCCGAGGAAGTAACCCAGGTAGTTGGCCGCGGCAATCAGACCGGCGGCGGTCAAGTCGATCTGACCTTCGCCGATTAAATGAGGTAACTGCGGCGTTAAGGCGAAGCGACCAATGCCCATGGCCATCATCAGGGCGATGAAACTGCCGAGCAGGCGAATCAGAGGTGACATGGCGGGTCTCCAGCGTTGAGGCGAATGACCGTCAGGCTAGGACTGATTGACTTTCATTAAAAATGAATAATAGTGAGTAACTTGTTCATTTTTGGAGAATGTCGTGGAGTTCAGCCAATTGCGGATTTTCCAGGCCGTGGCCGAGGAAGGCTCCATTACCCGCGCTGCCGAGCGGTTGCATCGGGTGCCGTCGAACCTCTCGACCCGGCTCAAGCAGCTTGAGGAGCAACTGGGCGTGGATCTTTTCCTGCGCGAGCGTCAGCGTTTGCAGCTATCGCCGGCGGGAAAAGTCCTGCTGGACTATGCGATCAAGCTTTTTGCTCTGCACGACGAAGCCCATGCTGCCGTGCAGGGCGGGCAACCGGCCGGGGATTTTGTGTTGGGTACGATGTACAGCACGGCGGCGATTCATTTGCCGGACCTGCTGGCCGGTTATCACCGCACGTACCCGGCGGTGAATTTGCAGGTGCAGTCGGCGCCCAGCGGTGAACTGCTCGAAGGCTTGCTCACCGGGCGCCTTGACGCGGCGCTGGTGGACGGCCCGCTGGAGCTGGCGGGGTTGGACGGGGTGCCGTTGTGCGACGAGCGGCTGGTGCTGATCACCGAGGCCGATCACCCGCCAGTGCGCAGTGCGCTGGATGTTCAGGGCCGCTCGGTATTCACCTTTCGCCAGGGCTGTTCCTACCGCATGCGTCTGGAAGCCTGGTTTGCCCATGACCATGCGGCCATGGGCCGGGCGATGGAGATTGAGTCTTATCAGGGGATGCTGGCCTGTGTGATTGCCGGCTCCGGGGTGGCGCTGATGTCCGAGTCGATGCTCGCCAGCCTGCCGGGCCGCGAGCGTGTGAGGATGCATCCGTTGGCCGAGCCGTTTGCCAGTGCCACGACTTGGCTGATGTGGCGCAAAGGGATGGTGGGGGCCAATCTCACCGCCTGGATTGAACTGCAGCAACAGGCCCGGCCGCGGGCGCCGCTGATGGTGGAACGATCAGCTTGAGCGCCTAGCGTTGGATTTTGATGGATTCAGTAACAGATCATTGCAATGTGTGACGAGCATTGCGTAGGACTTCGGACTATTATCAGTGCGAAGGGGCCACAGAATTTTGCCGCTCGTACCACCCTGAAGGGGGCACCACGATGAAAGAGAAAATCCAGAACTGGCTTCATGACTTGGGTGTCGCGCTCGGCCTGATCGAGCCGCCCATGCAACCGATCCCTATCCGCACCGATGACGAGCAGCGCCGCCGCCAGCCGCGCCGTCGGTAAAGACACCGCGAATATCGGAGAGATCGCAGTCTCAGGRTGTTTCAGTTGAAACAGCCTGAGACTGCGATCTTTTTTGTTTTTGAAGGAAAATCTCTGTGGGAGCTAGCCTGCTCGCGATAGCGGCGGATCAGCCACCATTGATATTGACTGATACACCGCTATCGCGAGCAGGCTCGCTCCCACAGGGTTTTCATCGTCTGGAACTGAGCGATACAAGGGCAAAAAAAAAGGTGTGGCCACCGACGCCACACCCTCGAAGAAACTGCTTTCAGACCGCCTTGGCCACCACCTTCGACCGAGGCGACAACAGACTCACCACCACGAAACTCACCAGCGCCACGCTCAGGCTGTAGTAGATCGGCGTATTGGCGTCCAGGCCGTCCTTGATCATGAAGAACAGCGCGGTCAAAAAGCCCAGCGACATGCTGGTGATCGCGCCGGCCGTGGTTGCGCGTTTCCAGTAGATGGCGCCGATCAGCGGAATCAGCATGCCGCCCACCAACAGGTTGTAGGCCAGGGTCAGGGCACTGATCACATCGCTCACCACCAGGGCGATGCCCAACACCACCACACCCAGCAGCAGGGTCGCGATGCGGTTTTCATGAACGTCGCCATTGCCGCTTTCACGGCCCTGGCGCAGACGCGGCAGCAGGTCCTGGACCACAGTGGTGGAGGCTGCCAGCAGGCCGGCCGCGGCGGTGGACATCAAGGCCGCCAGGGCGGCGGCGATCACCAACCCGCGAATGCCGTTGGGCAGGCTGGTCTGGACGACGCTGGCAAAGGCGTTGTTGACGTTTTCCAGGTCCGGCAGCAATACCTTGGCCGCCATGCCGATCAAGGCCCCGGCCAGGCCATACAGCACGCAGTACAGGCCTGCGGCGGTACCGGCCACTTTCGCCACGCCTTCGCTACGGGCGGTGAACACCCGCTGCCAGATGTCCTGGCCAATGAAGATGCCGAAGAAGTAGATCAGGAAGTAGGTGAGGATGGTGTCCCAGCCAATCGCGGTGAAATCGAAGTAGCTGGCCGGCAAGGCCGCCACCATCGCGTCCCAGCCGCCCGCATCGCTGATGGACATCGGCATCAGCAGGAACACCAGGCCGACGGTCATGATCAAGAATTGCACGATGTCGGTGAGGGTCAGCGACCACATGCCGCCGATGGTGGAATACAGTACGACGACGCCGCCGCCCACCAGGATCGACACCCAGAACGGCAGGCCGAACAACACCTGCATCACCGTGCCGATGGCGATGGTCGAGGTGGCGCCGATCATCAACGCATAAACCAGCATGATCAGTGCACTGGCGTGGCGCGCGGCGGGGTTGTAGCGGCGCTCCAGCACTTGGGTCACGGTGTAGATCTTGAGTTTGAGCAACGGTTTGGCGAGGAACAGACTCAGGCCGACGATACCCAGGCCGATGGCGCCGCACAGCCAGAACCCGGAAATCCCATGGACGTAGCCCAGCCGCACGGTGCCGATGGTGGAGGCGCCGCCCAGAACGGTGGCGGCCATGGTGCCCAGGTAAAAGCCCGGGCCGAGGTTGCGCCCGGCGACCAGGTAGTCGTCACGAGTCTTGGCGCGGCGCATGCCGTACCAACCCAGGGCAATCATGCCGGTGGCATAGATGAGAACGACGATTAAATCCAAAGCCATGATGGCGTGTCTCCGATTATCTTTTTTATAGTTAGGTCGAGATGGCGCCATGGACAGATGGAGTCGAGCGTTGCCGTTGTGGCGAGGGGATTTATCCCCGTTGGGCTGCGCAGCCGCCCCATGGCAGTCAACTCAATCTGTCAGGCACACTGATATGTCAGGGTTTGGGAGCGCTGCGCGCTCCAGCGGGGATAAATCCCCTCGCCACAGGTTCGGCGCTCGGTGAGACCGAACCCTTGCTACGCGGATCATCCGGCCCATACACCGCCGCCGGCTCGGGAAACAACCCAAGCAGCACCAGGTAAATCACCGAGGCCAGGCCCAGGGTCACCGGCAGGCCGATGTCGATGCCACCGGCCAGTTCGCCCAGCGGTCCGACGAACTGCCCAGGCAGGTTGACGAAGCACAGCCCCACCAGCGCGCTGGGAATCCAGGCCCCCAGGCCGCGCCAGTTCCAACCGTGGCTGAACCAGTAGCGCCCGCCGGTTTCGCCACGGGTGAACACTTGCAGATCATCCGGGCAGTAGAAGCCGCGGCGCACCAGCAGGCCGATGATCATGATCACCATCCATGGCGTGGTGCAGGTGATGATCAGCACGGCGAAGGTCGATACGCTCTGCACCAGGTTCGCGGCGAAGCGCCCGATGAAGATGAAGGCAATCGACAGCACGCCGATCAGCAGTGTTGCCTTGACCCGCGACAGAACTCGTGGGAACACGCTGGACATGTCCAGCCCGGTGCCATACAGCGACGTGGTGCCGGTGGACATGCCGCCGATCACCGCGATCAGGCACACCGGCAGGAAGAACCAGCCCGGCGAAACCGCCAGCAGGCCGCCCACATAGTTATTGGCTGCGATGTAGTCCGGTGCCTTGATCGCCACGATGGTGGCCGTGGCAAGGCCGAACAGGAACGGGATCAGCGTCGCCAGTTGAGCGGCGATCACCGCCAGCATGATGCGTCGCTTGGGCGTGTTGCGCGGGATGTAACGCGACCAGTCACCGAGGAATGCGCCGAAGGAAATCGGGTTGCTCATGGCGACCAGTGCCGCGCCGATGAACGCCGCCCAGAAGCCCGGCTGGCCGAGGCCGACGGTGCCGGCGAACTGGCTGTCGAAGGCCGGCGCGAAGGCGGCGATGCCCAGCAGAAACAGCAGGCTGGCGGCCCACACGGCGATGCGGTTGACCCACAACATGAAACGAAAGCCGTAGATGCACACCGTCAATACCAGCAAGGCGAACAGGCCGTAGGCCAGGCCCAGGCTCAAGTCGGTTTCCGGCACACCGATCAAACGCTTGGCGCCACCGATCAACGCATCTCCCGAACTCCACACCGACAGGGAGAAGAACGCGATGGCCGTCAGCAGCGACAGGAACGAGCCGACGATCCGCCCGTGTACGCCGAAATGCGCCCCGGAGGACACCGCGTTGTTGGTGCCGTTGAGCGGGCCGAACAGGCCCATGGGCGCGAGGATGATCGAACCGAGCACCACCCCCAGCACAATCGCCCAGACCCCGGCCTGGAACGAGAGGCCGAACAGCACCGGGAAACTGCCGAGCACGGCGGTGGCGAAGGTGTTGGCGCCGCCGAAGATCAGTCGAAACAGATCCGTCGGGCCAGCGGTTCGCTCATGGTCCGGGATCTGTTCGACCCCGTTGGTTTCGATTTGCGTAAGGCTTTTGTCGTTATTGTTATGCATGATCTGCTCCGATCATAAAGGCGCGCCCATCGTGTGCGAGCGTCGTCTGTTTGGCTAAGGGGGTGGCAGCCCTTCCGGCATAGCGGACAAATGTTCATGGCAGGCCAGCCATAGGCCCTGTTGTTCTTGTGTGCGTCCTTCCTGCTTGCGGAACAGAATGGTTTCGCGCTCCTGGCTAAAGTGTCGCTCCCCTTGCATGCGCAACTCGGTAGCCACGTCATGGATGAAAATCGCCACGTCCCCTTGCAGGCTGACGAAGGCGTTGCTCGAGGTACACGACAGCACCTCGAAGCCATCCTCGGACCGCCAGCGGTCCCACAACGCCTGGTAGGCATCGCGAGACAGCAGAGGTTGTTCGAGGGTGTAGAACACGAAACTCGCGTCGGGTGTGAAGGCGCCGAAGTAGGCGTCACGGTCATTGCGGGCGAAGGCCGACACCAGTTCAGCGGCGGCCTTGAGCACTTGAGCCTGATCGTTCATGACCGCGCCTCAGCGATGGACCACACCGGGCAGTACGCAGAGCATCTCGTACAGCAGGTTGGCGCCCAGCAGCGAGGTGTTGCCGGTGGTGTCGTAAGGCGGCGAGACTTCTACCAGATCGCAACCGACCAGGTCCAGGCCCTGGCAGCCACGCACGATTTCGATGGCCTGGATGGTGGTCAGGCCACCGATTTCCGGGGTGCCGGTGCCAGGGGCCCAGGCCGGGTCGATGCCGTCGATATCGAAGCTCAGGTACACCGGGCCGCCGCCGACCTTCTCGCGGACTTCGGCCATCAGTGGGGCGAGGGATTTGTGCCAGCACTCTTCGGCCTGGACTACGCGGAAACCCTGGTTGCGGCTCCAGTTGAAGTCATCGGCGGTGTAGCCCTGGGCCCGCAGGCCGATCTGCACCACGCGGTCGCAATCGAGCAGGCCTTCTTCCACCGCGCGGCGGAAGGTGGTGCCGTGGGCGATTTTCTCCCCGAACATGTGATCGTTCACATCGGCATGGGCGTCGATGTGCACCAGGCCGACCTTGCCGTGTTTCTTGTGGATCGCCCGCAGGATCGGCAGGGTGATGGTGTGATCGCCGCCCAGGGTCAGGGGAATGACGTTGTGTTCCAGAATCTTGTGGTACGACTCTTCGATGATCCGCACGGCGTCCAGCAGGTTGAAGGTGTTGATCGGCACATCACCGATATCGGCCACCGACAACGAGTCGAACGGCGCGGCACCGGTGGCCATGTTGTAGGGACGGATCATTACCGATTCAGCGCGGATCTCGCGGGGCCCGAAACGGGTGCCGGCGCGCAGGGAGGTGCCGATGTCCAGCGGCACGCCGACGAAAGCAGCGTCCAGGCCGGCAGCGGTTTGTAAATGGGGGAGTCGCATCATGGTGGCGATGCCGCCGAAGCGCGGCATTTCGTTGCCGCCCAGTGGTTGGTGAAGAATCTTGTCCACGGGTAGGGCCTCATCGTTGTTTTATTTATCAGGGGCCGATTCTGCGAAAAGCCTGGGAGTGGAAGAATCGCTGGGGGCAAATACTTAGTTCAGATTTTTCTAAACTAATTCGGGATGGAGCGATAGACTCGCGATTGATCTCTGGGGCAACACCATGCTTGCAAGCTGTGCAAGCAAAGCTGTGGGAGCAAAGCTTGCTCGCGACATAGGCGCCTCGGTTCCAAGGGGGAAACCGCGTTGACTTCATCGCGGGCAAGCCTTGCTCCCACAGATAAACCCCCTTGCCACAAAGTGTGCAGTGACCCGCCTGTATGGAGAGACCCCATGGCCAACGCTCTACCCGACCTGAAACTGTTGCGCATTTTCGTCAGCGTCGTGCGGCACCAGGGGTTCGCCAATGCCCAGCACGAGCTCAACCTTTCCACGTCGGCCATCAGCACCTACATGAGCCAGCTCGAATCGGCCCTGGGCCTGGTGTTGTGTCATCGTGGGCGGGGCGGGTTCAGCCTGACCAGCAAGGGCGAGTTGTTCCACCAGGAGACCCTGCGTCTGTTGGGCGAGCTTGAAGGGTTCGAGCAATACGCCGCCGCGCTGAAAGGCGAGTTGCGCGGCACGCTGAACCTGGGGGTGATCGATTCCACCGTCAGCGACAAAGCCCTGCCGTTCGCCGAAGCCATCGGCGCCTACAGCCAGGAGCATCCGGCAGTCCACCTGCACCTGTCGGTCATGAGCCCGTACGAACTGCAACTGGGCGTGCAGGACAACCGCCTGGACCTGGCCATCGGCGCGTTTTCCACGCGTATGAGCGGCCTGGTCTACATGCCGCTGTACCGTGAGCAGCACTGGTTGTATTGCAGCAACCGTCACCCGCTGTTCAACGAGCGGCGTATCCCCGAGCAACTCATCACCCAGCAGCGCATGGTCGGGCGCGGTTACTGGAGCCAGGCCGAACTGGCCCGCCACGGCTTCAAGCACAGCGCGGCGACGGTGGAGAGCATGGAGGCGCAGTTGATCCTGGTATTGTCCGGCGCCTACGTCGGCTATCTGCCCGAACACTACGCTCAGGCCTGGGTGGACAAGGGCGATTTGCGCGTGTTGTTGCCGGCCACTTTTGGTTATCAGGCACCGTTTTCGATGATCGTACGCCGTGGCCGCAGCCGTGAGCCGCTGATCCAGACTTTTCGCGACCTGCTCAAGGCGCAGCTCAATCAGGCCTGAGGTGCCGTCATGTCCAGAATTCATTGTCCGCGCTGCCACAGGCCGCAAAGTCATTGCCTGTGCCCGCTGATCCCCAGCCTCGACAGTCGCACCCGGGTGCTGTTGTTGCAGCATCCCAGCGAGGTGAACCATGCCCTGAACACCGCGCGGCTGGCGGCGTTGGGGCTCAATAATGCCGAGTTGATCGTGGGCGAGGTGTTCGAGGATTTGCCTGGGTTGCTCAATCAACCGGGTTATCAGGCGCGGCTTTTGTTTCCCGGCGAAGAGGCGCAGCCCATGCATGCTTATGCTCCGTCTGAGGATCCGCTACTACTGGTCGTCCCGGACGGCACCTGGCGCAAGGCGCGCAAGTTGCTGCACCTCAACCCTCTGTTGGCGGCGCTGCCGAGGGTGACACTGGCCGCGGGCAGTGTGTCTCGATACCGCTTGCGCAAGGCGCCAGGGCCAGGGGCGTTGTCGACGGTGGAGGCGGTTGTCCAGGCGCTGCAAACCCTTGAGGCACCGACCTGTTTTGAGCCGTTGCTGAGGCCGTTCGAAGCGTTGATCGAGGGGCAGATAGCGGCGATGGGGGAGGAGGTTTTTCGGCGTAATCATGCCGAGAAATGAGTGGTGCCTTTGCTGGCCTCATCGCGAGCAGGCTCGCTCCCACAGTTGATCTCCAGTGCATGCAAAAATCTGCTAACACCACAGATCCAATGTGGGAGCAAGCCTGCTCGCGATAGCGGCAGCACAATCAACCAAAGTCTCAGCTCAAGGTCTACCGCTCACGCATCGCCTCAGTCCGCGCCTTCAACACCGGCTTGAGCAGGTAATCCAGGACACTTTTCTCCCCGGTAATGATGTCCACCGTCGCCACCATCCCAGGAATGATCAACAACGGTTTGGCATCGCCGCCCAAGTGATTTTTATCTGTGCGCACCTGGATCAGGTAGAAGCTGTTGCCCTTGTCATCGGTGATGGTGTCGGCGCCGATCAGTTCGAGCCTGGCGCTCATCCCGCCGTAGATCGTGTAGTCATAGGCACTGAACTTGACCATGGCTTTCTGGCCCGGATGCAGGAAGGCCACGTCCTGGGGGCGGACCTTGGCTTCGATCAGTAGGTTGTCTTCCAGCGGCACGATTTCTGCCATGTCGCTGCCCGGCTGCACTACGCCGCCGATGGTGTTGACCTTTAGCTGCTTGATCACCCCATGTACCGGCGAGACCACGGTGGTGCGGGTCACGCGGTCGTCGATGGCAATGCTCGAAGCGGTGATTTTTGACAACTCCGTGCGTTTCTCATTGAGTTCCTTGGCCGCTTCGGAGCGAAAGGACTGTTCCGATTCGTCGATCTTGCTCTTGATCTCGTTGATCGCCGATTCGGCCCGAGGAATCGCCAGGGTGGTGGCGTTGAGTGAGCCACGGATTTCCACTGCGCTGCGTTTGAGCCGCAGGATTTCCACCGGCGACACCGCCCCGGTGCGCACCAGTGGTGCCGACATGTTCATCTCTTCTTGCAGCAAGGCCAGGCTGGAACTGAACTGGCCCTGCTTGGAGCGAAACTCCGCCAGCTCCTGGGTTTTCTGGCGCAGTTGTTCGGACAGCGTCCGCTGTTCGCTGGCCAGGCGCCGCTGTCGTTGTTCATACAGCGAGCGTTCGTCCTCGGCCACTTGCGGGGCCTTGCTGATGACTTCAGCGGACAGTTCGAAAGGTCGGCCTTCGGCTTCGGCCGACAAGCGTTCGACCTGGGCGGTCAGGGCATAACGGTCGGCCTCGCTTTCGCCCTTGTTCGACAGAAACCGTGTGTCGTCCAGGCGTAGCAGGGTGTCGCCCTTGTTCACCATCTGCCCTTCGCGCACGAAAATCTCGGTGACGATGCCGCCCTCCAGGTTCTGGATTACCTGAATCTTGCTCGAAGGAATGGCCTTGCCTTCACCGGTGGTGACTTCCTGCAAGACTGCCAGTTTGGCCCACACCAACGCGGTGATGATCAGTCCGGCCGCCAGCCACACCGTGACCCGCGAGCGACGGGGCGAATCCTGCAGCGCGGCACCGGCGGTTTCCGGCATGAACTCGCTTTCGGCGCTTTTGCTGAAACTGCCGAAGTAGCTTCGGGCCGCTGAATCGGGTGTTTGAGCAGACATGGGCGATACCCGTCAGTTAGAAAAAATAAAGCCGAACACATACCTGTGGCTTGAGGGGGTTATCTGTGGGAGCAAGGCTTGCCCGCGATGAAGCTAATGCGGTCTCACTGGAACCGAGGCGCCTGTATCGCGGGCAAGCCTTGCTCCCACAGGTTGCGGTGTTGTTTCTATACCGCCGCAGACCCCACCCGTCCTTTACGCAGTGCATCGATCACCGCTTCCTTCGGCCCATCGGCCACAATCCGGCCGTTGTCCAGCACCACCAGCCGATCCACCAGGCTGAGCATCGACGTGCGGTGGGTCACCAGCAGCACCGTCTTGCCCTGCACATGGGTATGGAGCTTTTGCCGCAACACGTCTTCGCTGCTGTTGTCCATGGCGCTGGTGGGTTCGTCCAGCAGCAGGATCGGCGGGTCGAGCAATAGGGCTCGGGCCAGTAGCACGGCCTGGCGTTGCCCACCGGAGAGCAACTGCCCGCGCTCGCCCACCGGGCGGTCGAAGCCCTGGGGATGCTGGCGGGCCAGTTCGGTAACGCCGGTCAGTTCCGCCACTTCCAGCATGCGTGCATCGCTGATGTAGCGGGCGCCGAGGGTGAGGTTGTCCCGCAGGCTGCCGGCCAGCAGCGGCAGGTCATGGGCGACATAGCCGATCTGCTGGCGCAGGTCCGCCACGTCCAGTTGCCGAAGGTCGAGCCCATCGAGCAGCAACTGGCCTTCCTGGGGCTCATAAAATCCCATCACCAGGCGCGCCAGGGTGCTCTTGCCCGAGCCACTGCGACCGATGATCCCGACCCGTTCGCCGGGCTTGAGGCTGAAACTCACATTCGCCAGCGCCGGGGCGTTCTGGCCGTTGTAATGGAAGGTCACGCCGCTGACGTCCAGCGCGCCCTGCAATTGGGTGCGATCCAGCGGCCGTTGTTTGGCATCGCGCTCCTGGGGCAGCGCCATCAGCGCATCGGTGCTGCGCATGGTCAGCTGTGCCTGCTGGTAGCGGGTGATCAGCCCGGCGATCTGCCCCAGCGGCGCCAGCACCCGGCTGCCGAGCATGTAGGTCGCCACCAGCGCGCCGACGCTGAGGTTACCGGCGATGATGCTGTAGACCCCGGCGACGATGGTCGCCATGCCGGCCAGTTGTTGCAGGAACAGCGTACCGTTGGTGGCCAGCGCCGAGAGGCTGCGGGCGTGGCTGTCCAGGCGGGTGAGGGCGCCATGGGTGCTTTCCCACTGATACTGGCGCTCGCTTTCGGCGCTGCAAGCCTTGAGGGTTTCCAGGCCGCCGAGGGTTTCAATCAGCAATGCCTGGCGCTGGGCGCCCAGGGCCAGGCTTTTCTGCACGGTGTCACGCAGGCGTGCCTGGATGATCATGGCGAAAATAATGGTGAGCGGAAAAGCCACCACCGGAATCACCACCAGCCAGCCACTCAGCAACCCGATCACCACCAGCATCAGCACGGCGAAGGGCAGGTCGATCAGGCTGGTGAGGGTGACAGCGGTCAGGAATTCGCGCAGACCCTGGAAGTCATGGATGCTTTGGGCGAACCCGCCGATGGTCACCGGTTTGGCCTTCATCGCCATGCCGGTGATGCGTTCGAACAGGGTCGCGGAGAGGATCACGTCGGTTTTCTTGCCGGCGGTGTCCAGCAGATGGGCGCGCACCACGCGCAAAACCAGTTCGAAACCCGTGCCGATCAACAGCCCCACGGCCAGCACCCACAACGTCGATGTGGCTTGGTTTGGCACCACGCGGTCGTAGGTCTGCATGACGAACAGCGGCACCATCAGCCCCAGCAGGTTGATCAGCAAACTTGCCAGGATCGCGTCGCTGTACAGCCAGCGCGACAGTTTCAAGGTGTCACGAAACCAGGCCTCGACCCGTGGAACCAAGGGTGCACGCAGGTCTTCGAGTTCATGGCGCGGCCGGGCGAACAAAGCCTGGCCGCTGTAGACGGCGCTCAGTTCGTCGCGGCTGACCCACTGCTCGCCGCCATCGGCTTCGCTGGGCAGGATCAGCGCCTGGCCGTCCTCGCTCCAGCGCCGCAACACGGCGCAACGACCACCGGCCAGAATCAGCATCACCGGCAGGTTGAGTGGCGAAATATCGGCCAGCTCTCGGCGCAGCAAGCGCGCCTGCAAATTGGCCCGGGCCGCTGCGCGCGGCAGCAGGTCCAGGCTCAGACGTTGGTGCGCCATTGGAAGCCCGGCGCCAAGGCTGGCGCGGCTGACTGTCGCGCCATGGAGTTTGCAGAGGATCAACAGACCGTCAAGCAAGGGATCATCGACATTCAGCCGCGGATCGGTGCTGAGGGTTGCGGGTTCCATGCTGGTCACATTGATCGCTCCCATTTTTTTGGGGGGCTACTTCAGTTCTGGCAGCCGCGCTTCGTTTTTGACTTCTGTTTGAGCGACCGCGTCGGCCGGCAGCACCACCCGCTGTTTGCTCAACAGCTGGCCCATGTTCGCCAATACCCGATACATCGAGTATTCCTCGGTGTAGCGCACTTCGGTGTAGCGACGGTTGGCGTTGTACAGCTCGTTTTCGCTGTCGAGCACATCGAGCAGGGTCCGCTGGCCGAGACCGAACTGATCCTGATAGGCGGCGCGTACGCGGGAAGTGGTTTCGGCGTATTCCCGGGCGGTGGGGGTCTGCTTGCGG
Organism: Pseudomonas rhizophila; assembly: GCF_003033885.1. Taxonomy (NCBI): domain Bacteria; kingdom Pseudomonadati; phylum Pseudomonadota; class Gammaproteobacteria; order Pseudomonadales; family Pseudomonadaceae; genus Pseudomonas; species Pseudomonas rhizophila. The sequence goes on from NZ_CP024081.1 coordinate 2,674,213, forward strand.
GCGTTGAGCATCGCGTTCCAGGCCAGGCGGGTGTCTTCGTTGAGCTGGCGCAGGGCGTTGTTGCGGATGTCCATGGCCTGGTTGATCTGGTGGGCATTGGACGCCAACCGGGCCTTGTCGCTGCCGCCGCGGAACAGGTTGTAGTTCATCACCACGCCGACCCGCCAGTTGTTGTCGTGGCCTTCTTCGCCGCCGAGGTTGTTATTGGCGCCCACCGCCGCCTCGGCGTCGAACCGCGGATAGAACGGCGACTTGGCCACTTCATACTGGCTTTCGGCGGACTGCACGTCGGCCTGGGCCGATTTCAGGTACGGGTTGTTGTCCACCATGCTTTGCTGGGCTTGGCGCAGGTCAGCGGGCATCTCGCCTTTGGTCGAGGGCGGTGTTTCCAGCTCATCGGGCATGCGTCCGACCACGCTGTAGAAGTTAGCCTCGGCGTCGGCCAGGTCGACCTGGGCGGTGTCGTAGTTGTTTTCCGCCAGGGCCCGGCGAGCATTGGACTGATCGGAGTCGGCGGTACTGCCCACGCCACGCTCGGTGCGCAGGCCGATCTGGTCGTTGACGCGCAGGTGAGCCTGCAGGTTGTTCTTGGCCAGGGTCACCAGCTCGCGACGCTTGAGCACTTCCAGGTAAACCTCGATGGTGCGCAGCGCCAGGTCCTGGGCGGTGCCTTGGGCGTAGTAGGCCCGGGAATTGACCACGCCTTTGGTGCGTTCCACTTCATTGGCAGTGTTGAACCCGTCAAACAGCATCTGCCGCAGGCGCAGCTCCGACTGGGTGTAAGTCAGGATATTGGTGTGGTGATTGCCCAGCGCCCGGGTGTTGGTGTTGTCGCTGTAGCCGCGCCCGTAGCCGGCATTAAGGTCCACCGACGGGAAGAACCCCCCTCTGGCGACCTTGACGTCTTCATTGGCCGACAGACGGCTATCGACCCGTTGCGCCAGTTCCGGGTGAGTAGCAATGGTGCTCTGGATCGCTTCGGTCAACGACATGGCCTGCGCTGAAGAAGAGCAGGCCATGGCCAGCAAAACCGCGCTGCAGAGGGGGGAAAGAACGCGCATGGGGTGCATCTCCTAAGGTCTGTTGTGCTTCGCTGTCGCCAAAATATTGACGTATTTAAGATCAAAACCGTTTCAAGCTTGTAACAACACAGCTAAGAACATCCTGCGCAAAACCTAAGAAGAATTTCTCATAAGACTTATGCCAAAAAAAACTTATGTGCTTGGAAAAAAGCGGCACATTGTTCAAAGCGAAAGCCTTTGAATCTGCGGGTCCTGACGGATTTTGGGCGTCAATAAAGTTCCATAATCATTTTGAAGCGATGTGAAGAGGTGCCGAAAAGGACGACTTGAAAGGTGATTTTAAGTGACGGTTTTTTGTCATTGTGGCGAATAGCTAGCGCCTTTTACGTCCCCGAAAGCTGGCAGATTTTCCAGATTCCCTGGCTGCCAACCCGAGCACCAATTCTTCACCCAGACAGGTGCCGACTGCGGTTGGCAACGGAGGAATGCACATGGCAGCGCTCATCGGTACCGTCAGCAAGGTGGTAGGACAGGTTTTCGCAGAAGCCGTCGGCGGTCTGCGGCGACCTCTGGTTGAAGGTGATCGGCTCTATGCCGGCGAGCACCTGATTACCGGGGCCGAAGGGGCGGTGGCTGTGCAGTTGCAAAACGGCAAGGAGTTGACCCTGGGCCGCGGAAGTGACCTGACGCTGAGCCCACAATTGCTCGCCAACCAGGCCTCTGCTAGCGATACGCCTGAGGCCACCACACCCAGCGATGCGCAACTGACCGATGTGCAAAAACTGCAACAAGCCATCGCCGCCGGCGCTGACCCGACCCAGACCGGCGAGGCGACGGCTGCAGGCGCCGAGGGCGGTAATCCGGGGGGCGTGGGTGGCGGGCACAGTTTTGTGTTGCTGGAAGAGGTCGGCGGGGAAGTCGATCCGCAGATCGGTTTTCCCACCGCCGGGTTCAACGGGATACCCGAGTTTCCAGACCTGCGTCTGGCCGGTGATCCGGATGACGGCGGCGACGATGCAATCGTGCCACCGGTAGACCCTGAAACCCCGGACAACCCGGTTACCCTTGATGGCTTGACCGTGGATGGCGGTGAATTGACCGCCAATGAGGCGAACCTGTCTGACGGTTCCGCCAGCAATCCCGGCGCGCTGGTGCAAAGCGGCAGTTTCACCATTTCCGCGCCCGATGGGCTGAGCAGCCTGAGTATCGGTGGAATCGCCGTGATCACCGGTGGCGTGCCCGCAGGTTTTCCCCAATCCATCACCTCGGCGCTGGGCAACACGTTGACCATCACCGGTTACAACCCCGCGACCGGTGTGGTCAGCTACAGCTATACCCTGACGGACAATGAAAGCCATCCCGCCGGGGGCGGGGCCAACAACATCAGCGAGCAGTTCCCCGTCGTGGCCGTCGACAGCGATGGCGACACCGCCACGGGGACCCTGGACGTCAACATCACCGACGACGTACCCCAGGCGATTGACGACAGCCACGCCAGCACCGCATCGGAAAGTCTTGTCACGCTCACCGGCAACGTCTTGCCCAACGATCATCAAGGCGCCGACCGCATCCCCACCGGTCCTGACAGCGGGCCGATCATTGGCGGCACGTTCACCGGCACCTACGGCACCCTGGTGCTGAACCCCAACGGCACGTACACCTACACCCTCAACACCAGCGACCCGCAATTCGTGGCGTTGCACGGCGGCGGAAGTGGCACTGAAACCTTCACCTACACCCTGACCGACTCCGATGGCGATACGAGCACCGCCAACCTGGTGCTACAGGTACACAACAACGACGACCCGGTGATCATCGAAGGCCTGGACACCGAAGGCGGTGAGCTGAACCTTCAGGAGAAAAACCTCAGCGACGGCACCAGCCCGGACGCTCCAGCGCTGACCCAAAGCGGCACCTTCACCATCACCGCGCTGGACGGTGTGCAGACCCTGAGCGTGGGCGGCATCAATGTCGTCACGGGCGGTGTTGCGGCCGGTTTCCCACAATCCATCACCACGGCCCTGGGCAACACACTGACCATCACCGGCTTCAACGCCGCCACGGGCGTGGTGAGTTACAGCTACACCTTGCTGGACAACGAAGCCCACGCAAACGCCAATGGCGCCAACAGCCTCAGCGAGCAATTTGCCGTCGTGGTCACCGACGACAACGGCACCACGGCCACCGGCAATCTGGACGTGAATATCGTTGATGATGTGCCTCAAGCCGTGGACGACAGCAACGCCGGCACCGCCTCGGAAACCAACCTGACCCTGACGGGCAGCGTGCTGACCAATGACACCGAAGGCGCGGATCGTGTGGCGTCCGGCCCGGTCACGCCCGGTACCTTCACTGGCACTTACGGCACGCTGGTTCTCAACGCTGACGGTTCCTACACCTACACGCTCAACACCGCCGACGCCGACTTCAAAGGCCTGCACGGCGGCGGCAGCGGTAGCGAAACCTTCACCTACACCCTGACTGACGCCGACGGCGATACCAGCACCGCCAATCTGGTGTTGCAGGTGCACAACAACGACGACCCGGTGATCATCGAAGGTTTGGACACCGAAGGCGGTGAGCTGAGCCTTCAGGAGAAAAACCTCAGCGACGGCACCAGCCCGGACGCTCCAGCGCTGACCCAAAGCGGCACCTTCACCATCATCGCGCTGGACGGTGTGCAGACCCTGAGCGTAGGTGGCATCAATGTCGTCACGGGTGGTGTTGCGGCCGGTTTCCCACAATCCATCACCACGGCCTTGGGCAACACACTGACCATCACCGGCTTCAACGCCGCCACGGGTGTGGTGAGTTACAGCTACACCTTGCTGGACAACGAAGCCCACGCAAACGCCAATGGCGCCAACAGCCTCAGCGAGCAATTTGCCGTCGTGGTCACCGACGACAACGGCACCACGGCCACTGGCAATCTGGACGTGAATATCGTTGATGATTTGCCCACCGCCCATGCTGATTCCGCCTCGGTGGACGAAGGCGGGACGGTCAGCGGCAACGTTCTGAACAACGATGTGGGCGGTGCCGACGGACCCGCCGCAAGCGGCGCGGTGATCGGTGTGCGTGCTGGCAGCGACACCTCAACCTCGGCGGTTGGCGGCCTCAACACCCAGATCAACGGCACCTACGGCTATCTCACGCTGGACGCCAATGGCAACGCCGTTTACCACAGCAACCCGAACACCGTCAGTGCACCCGGTGCCACTGACGTATTCACCTACACCGTGCGCGATGCCGACGGCGATGAAAGCACCACCACCATCACCATCGATGTCTACCACAGCTGCCTCGTCGCTGAAACCGATCAGGACATCACCGTCTACGAAAAAGCCCTGGACCTGAATCAGGACGGTCAGGACCTGGCTCCCGGCACCGTCACCGGCAGCGCACCGAACGCTACCACTGAAACGGCCAGCGGTAGCCTGGTCGGCTCGGTCACAGGTGCAATCGGCGCCGTCACCTTCGCCCTGGTAGGCAACGCCACCGGTGCCTATGGGCAACTGCTGCTCAACCCCGACGGTTCGTACACCTACACCCTGACCTCGCCAGCCACCACCGCACCTTCGGCCAACGATGGTCCGAATGTCCTGAGCGAAAGCTTTACCTATCAAGCCACCGATTCGCTGGGCAATACCGTCACCAGCACCATCGTTATCAACATTGTTGACGACGTACCCAACGCCCATGCCGATTTGGCTTCGGTGGTGGAGGGCGGCACGGTCAACGGCAATGTGCTGGACAACGACGTGCTCGGCGCCGACGGTGGCGCAGTGATCGGCGTACGTGCCGGCAACGACACTTCAACCCCTGCAACAGGTGGCCTCAACACCCAGATCAACGGCACCTACGGCTATCTCACGCTGGACGCCAATGGCAATGCGGTCTACCACAGCAACCCGGACGCCGTCGGCGCGCCGGGCGCCACCGACGTATTTACTTACACCGTGCGCGATGCTGACGGCGATGAAAGCACCACCACCATCACCATCGATGTCTACAACAGCTGCCTAGTCGCTGAAACCGATCAGGACATCACCGTCTACGAAAAAGCCCTGGACCTGAACCAGGACGGCCAGGACCTGGCCCCCGGCACCGTCACCGGCAGCGCGCCGAACGCTACCAGCGAAACCGCCAGCGGTAGTCTTGTCGGCTCGGTCACAGGTGCAATCGGCACCGTCACCTTCGCCCTGGTAGGCAACGCCACCGGTGCCTACGGCCAGTTGCTGCTCAACCCGGACGGTTCGTACACCTACACCCTGACCTCGCCAGCCACCACCGCACCTTCGGCCAACGATGGTCCGAATGTCCTGAGTGAAAGCTTTACCTATCAAGCCACCGATTCGCTGGGCAATACCGTCACCAGCACCATCGTTATCAACATCGTTGACGACGTGCCCAACGCCCATGCCGATTTGGCTTCGGTGGTGGAGGGCGGCACGGTCAATGGCAATGTGCTGGACAACGACGTGCTCGGCGCCGACGGTGGCGCAGTGATCGGCGTACGTGCCGGCAACGACACCTCAAACCCTGCAACAGGTGGCCTCAACACCCAGATCAACGGCACCTACGGCTATCTCACGCTGGACGCCAATGGCAATGCGGTCTACCACAGCAACCCGGACGCCGTCGGCGCGCCGGGCGCCACCGACGTATTCACTTACACCGTGCGCGATGCCGACGGCGATGAAAGCACCACCACCATCACCATCGATGTCTACAACAGCTGCCTAGTCGCTGAAACCGATCAGGACATCACCGTCTACGAAAAAGCCCTGGACCTGAATCAGGACGGCCAGGACCTCGCTCCCGGCACCGTCACCGGCAGCGAGCCGAGCGCCACCAGCGAAACCGCCAGCGGTAGCCTTGTCGGTTCGGTGACTGGTGCCAGTGGTGCGCTGACGTTCAGTCTGGTGGGCAACGCCACCGGCGCTTACGGCCAGTTGTTGCTCAACCCCGATGGCTCGTACACCTACACGCTGACTTCGCCCGCCACGACGGCGCCCAACGCCAACGACGGCCCGAATGTATTGAGCGAAAGCTTCACCTACCAGGCCACGGACGCCTTGGGCAACAGTGTCACCGGCAACCTGGTGGTGAGCATCGTCGACGACGTGCCCACGGCCGTCGCGTCCGAGCGTTCGGTGACGGCGGTGGAGATCGACTCGAACCTGTTGATCGTGCTCGATGTGTCCGGGAGCATGGCCGACCCCTCGGGTGTACCGGGGCTCTCGCGGCTGGACCTGGCGAAACAGGCCATCAGTGCCTTGCTCGATAAATACGACGATCTGGGGGATGTGAAAGTCCAGCTCGTGACCTTCAGCAGCAGCGCCACCGACCAGACTTCCGTATGGGTGGACGTGGCGACCGCCAAGTCGCTCCTCTCCGGCCTGTCAGCGGGCGGTGGGACCAACTACGATGCGGCGGTAGCGGCGGCCAAGACCGCGTTTGTCACCTCGGGGCAACTGACCGGAGCACAGAACATTGGCTACTTCTTCTCCGACGGCAAGCCCACGACGGGCCAGGGGATTGATGCGGCGGACGAAGCGGCGTGGAAAGCATTCCTCGACGCCAACGGCATCAAGAACTACGCCATCGGCCTGGGCGGCGGGGTCAGTGACACTCACCTCGACCCGCTGGCCTACGACGGCAGCACCCACACCGACACCGACGCGGTGCTGGTCACCGACCTGAACCAGCTCAACTCGGTGCTCTCCGGCACCGTGCAGGGTGTGCCCGTCACTGGCAGCCTGCTGGGCGAGGGCGGCTCGTTCGGCGCCGACGGCGGGTTTGTCAAAAGCCTGGTGGTCGATGGCACCACCTATAGCTACGATCCGGCCGCCAACGCCGGACAGGGTGCGCTGACCGCCAGCGGCGGGGCCAACCATGGCACCTTCAACACCGCCAACAACACGCTGAGTATCGCCACCGACCACGACGGCACGCTGGTGGTGAATCTCGACACCGGCGAGTACAGCTACACCTCCCAGACCGCCACCAACACATTGATCACCGAGACCATCGGCTACACCATCAGCGACAACGACGGCGACCTAGCCAGTTCCAGCCTGGTGGTCAAGGTTCTCCCCAACAGCCCGCCCGTGGCAGTCGACGACAACATCATCACCAACGTCCTGTCGGGCAACATCGTGATCCCGGGAGAAATGCTGCTGGGCAACGACAGCGACGCCAACGGCGACCCGCTCACGGCGTCGCCCACCGGCTTCAACACCGGCTGGGTTGCCAGGGGCGCAGACTTCACCGGCAGTACCGGCACGGTCAGCTTCACCGGTAACAACGTGCAGTCGATCAACCTCAACCGCGGCGCTTTTGTCGCCAATGCCGCGACCATGACCGCGGTGCTGGTGGTCAGCGGTGCACTGGGGATGGTGTCCAACCACAACACCAACGATGAAGACCGGCTCAACATCAGCCTCAAGCAGGGGGAAACCCTCACCCTGGACCACAACCTGGCGGCCGGACGGATCGCTCTGGAGTACTCCCTCAACGGCGGGCCTTTCATCGCGATCACCGACGGTGCCTCGTTCACCGCGGCGGCCGATGGCAACTACCAGATCCACGTCACCAACATCGCCAATGGCAGTGGTGGCAACCCCAACGGCGCGGAAAACTACCAACTGACCTTGACCGTCAACTACGCCGGCGCCCAGGACAGCACGCCGGATTACCATGGCAGCTACACCGCCAGCGACAATCACGGTGGCAGCGACAGCGCAGCGGTCGGCATCAGCTATCAGGCAGGCCACACCCTGACGGGCACGACCGGAGACGACGTGCTGATCGCCGGCGAGGGGGACAACATCCTCAGCGCGGGTGACGGCAACGACATACTCAGCGCCGGTTCGGGCAACAACGTCTTGCATGGCGAGGCGGGCAACGACTTGCTCTACAGCGGCGCCGGCAACGACCTGCTCGACGGTGGTACCGGCAACGACACCGCCAGCTACGCCCACGCCAGTGCCGGGGTTACGGTGAACCTGGGTCTGTTAGCCGCGCAAAACACCGTGGGCGCCGGCATCGACACCCTGGCGGGCATCGAAAACCTGGTCGGCTCGAACTTCAACGACACCCTCACCGGCGATAGTGCCAGCAACCGCATCAACGGCGGCCTGGGCGACGACGTGCTCAATGGCGGTGGTGGCGATGACGTGTTGATCGGCGGCCTGGGCAACAACACCCTGACCGGAGGCAGCGGCGCTGATACCTTCCAATGGCAGGTGGGCAACAGCGGCCATGACCTGGTCACGGACTTCACCCCAGGCCTCGACAAACTCGACCTGTCGCAACTGTTGCTGGGGGAAAACGGCAGCAACGCGTCCCTGGACGATTACCTGCACTTCAGCGTCACCGGCAGTGGTGCGTCGGTCATGACCAGCATCGACGTCAGCTCCACGGCCGGCGCCGCGCCGAACCAGACCATCGACCTGGCCGGCGTCAACCTCGCCAGCTACTACGGCGTCACACCGGGCGTGGACGGCATGATCGCCGGCGCGGATACGGCGACCATCATCAACGGAATGTTGAATGATCACTCGTTGAAGGTGGACACCGTGTGAGGTGAACTGAAACAACAAAACCCGTCATGTTCAAATAGGATATGGCGGGTTTTGTGTTTTTGAGGGGATGCACGCTTTTCGGGTGAAGGACATCCATACTCCTGTGGCGAGGGAGCTTCGCGCCGACTTCAGGGCTTATGCAGGGTTTTTTGCTTGAGGATATAAACCGTCACCAGTACCGCACTGGTGAGCATGAACACCCGCGCCCACGGCAGGGGCACCAGGTAGCAGGACAGGAGGATGCTCACCCACATCAGGCCGATGGCGTAGACCTTGCCCTTGAGTGGGATGCCGTTGCCGCTGAGGTAATCAGCGATCCAGGGCCCGAGCCGCGGATGGCCCACCAGCCAGCGATAGAAGCGTGGCGAGCTGCGTGCGAAGCAGGCCGCGGCCAGCAGCAGGAAAGGGGTAGTGGGCAATACGGGAATGAAGATCCCGATGACCCCCAGCACCACGCTCAACCAGCCAATGGCCAGCAGAACGTAGCGCAGGATCAGCGAGCGGTTACCGATGGGCGCGGGCACCCGGTGGCTCAGTGGTGGCGCGGCTTGAGGATCGCCGGTTTCTCGTCCGGGGCGTTGCACAGTAGGTACAGGGCGGTGAGGGCTTCAGGGATCTGCACGATCATGTCGTCCATCAGGTTCGCGTCGGCGGCGATGTCGGAAAACTCCGGTTGCTCGTCGAACAGACCGGAACCGACCATGATCGGCAGCAGCATTTCGCTGACTTCTTCCTCGGCGGTTTCGAACCAGGCGGCTTCGCGCAGGAACACGCCTTCCATGAAACCGATGCACCAGCCACGCAGTTCCGAATCGTCCGGGTCATCGCCCAGGTCCAGCTCGCATGGCAATTCGAATTCTTCGTCGGAAGCCAACTGACGGGCGATGTGGGCCTTGAGCAACACCAGCGTGGTTTCGATGACCTCACGCTCGGCATCGTCGGCGTAATGCGGCTCTTCGGCGAACAGGGCGTCGATCCACTCACGCTCCGGCACTTGTTCGGAGCAGATGGACAGGGCGGTCAGATAGCCGTGAGCGGCCACGTAATCCAGCGCCTCTTCGTGCAGCTCATCGGCGTCGAGGAAGACTTGCAGGCGGGTCAGTTGCTCAGCGAAGGACATTACAGGCTACCTTGGGGAATAAACAATGCGGGAATTCTAGGCCTTCTTGAGCGCCCAGGCCAGCCGCGTGGTGTATTTGCCTCTCCAATGCCCGGGGTGGACACAAATTTGCGCTCGCCCACAGATCAAATGTGGGAGCGAGCCTGCTCGCGATAGCGGTGGAGCAGCTTGCATTGATGTTGAATGGGCCGATGTCATCGCGAGCAGGCTCGCTCCCACAGGGACTGATGGCAACCGGAAGACCCCCGACACCTCTTGTCAGCATCACCCTTTACAACGAAACCCTCGGGTATACTGCCGCGTTTTGTGATGCCCTGCGGCGTCCCGGCGTTTCGAAACGCGCACTTACGATTTGCCGGTGCAGTGTTTTTGATTCTGAACCAGCCTTGCAGGGATGTTTCGGTGATTTTTGGAGTTTTTATGCTCGAACAGGCTCAACGCGTCCTCAAGGACATCTTCGGCTACGACAGTTTTCGTGGCCGTCAGGGTGCCATTATTGAGCGCGTGGCCAGCGGTGGCGATGCTCTGGTGCTGATGCCCACCGGCGGCGGCAAATCGTTGTGCTTCCAGGTGCCGGCGCTGTTGCGCAACGGCCTGGCGGTAGTGGTCTCGCCGCTGATTGCGTTGATGGACGACCAGGTCGCGACCCTTGAAGAGCTGGGGGTTGCAGCCGCTTCGCTGAACTCGACCCTCAGCGCCGAGCAGCAACGGGACCTGGCGGCGCGAATCAAGCGCGGTGAAATAAAAATGCTCTACCTGGCCCCGGAACGCCTGGTGCAGCCGCGCATGCTGGCGTTCCTGCAGAGCCTGGAAATCGCTCTGTTTGCCATCGACGAAGCCCACTGTGTGTCCCAATGGGGCCACGACTTCCGTCGCGAGTACCTGCAACTGGGGCAACTGGCCGAACTGTTTCCCGACGTGCCACGCATCGCCCTGACCGCCACCGCCGACAAACGCACCCGCGAAGAAATCGTCGAACGTCTGCACTTGCAGAACGCCGAGCGCTTCCTTTCGAGCTTCGACCGACCCAACATTTTCTACCGCATCGTGCCCAAGGAGCAGCCGCGCAAGCAGTTGCTGGCGTTTATTGCCGAGCGGCGCAGCGATGCCGGCATCGTTTATTGCCTGTCGCGCAAAAAGGTCGATGAAGTGGCGGCGTTTCTCTGCGAACAAGGCTTTCCGGCATTGCCGTATCACGCCGGCCTGCCCAATGACCTGCGGGCCTACCATCAGAAGCGCTTCCTCAATGAGGAAGGCCTGATCATGGTGGCCACCGTGGCGTTTGGCATGGGCATCGACAAGCCCAACGTGCGTTTCGTCGCGCACTTGGACCTGCCCAAATCCCTCGAGGCGTATTACCAGGAAACCGGGCGCGCCGGCCGTGATGGTTTGCCGGCGGACGCGTGGATGGCCTACGGCCTGCAAGACGTGGTGATGCTCAAGCAGATGCTGCAGAACTCCGAGGGCGACGAGCGCCACAAGCGTCTTGAGCAGCATAAGCTCGACGCCATGCTTTCGCTGTGCGAAGAGACCCGCTGCCGGCGCCAGACCTTGCTGGCTTATTTCGATGAAGACATGCCCCAGCCTTGCGGACATTGCGATAACTGCGTCGACGGCGTGGAAACCTGGGACGCCACCGAGCCGGCCCGCCAGGCGTTGTCGGCGATTTATCGCACCGGCCAGCGCTATGGCGTGGGGCATCTGGTGGACGTGCTGCTGGGCAAGGACAACGAAAAGGTGCGCAGCTTTGGCCACCAGCATCTTTCGGTGTTCGGTGTGGGCAAGGCACGCACGGAAAGTGAGTGGCGTTCATTGTTCCGCCAGCTCGTGGCCCGCGGGCTGGCCGATATCGACCTGGAAGGCTACGGCGGCCTGCGCCTGAGTGCGAGTTGCCGGCCGTTGCTCAAAGGCGAGGTCTCCCTCGAACTGCGCCGTGATCTCAAGCCGGCAACGGCGATCAAGAACAGCAAGAGCCAGGCCAGCCAACTGGTGCGCGGCGAAGAGCGCGACCAGTGGGAAGCCTTGCGCGCCTTGCGTCGCAAGCTGGCCGAAGAGCATGGCGTGCCGCCGTATGTGATCTTCCCCGACTCGACGCTGCTGGAGATGCTCCGCAGCCAACCCACGTCCCTGGCGGAAATGGCCCGGGTCAGTGGCGTGGGCGCGCGCAAGCTGGAGCGTTACGGCGAAGCCTTCCTCCAAGTGCTGGGCGGCGAGGTCGAGGCGCCGAAAGCGGTGGCCGATGTTCGTCACGAATTGATCACCCTGGCCCGCGCCGGCATGACCCCGTTGCAGATCGCCGGGCAACTGCAATGCTCGGAAAAGAATGTTTATACGATGCTGGCCGAGGCCATCGGCAAGCAGCAGTTGTCTTTGGAGCAGGCGTTGGATTTACCCGAGGAATTGATGGGCGAGGTGCAGGATGCGTTTCTGGACGGCGAAGGCGAGTTGCCAGCGGTGTCGGAAGTCGCAGCACTGTTTGTCGGTCGGGTTCCGGAAGGTGTCCTGTATTGTGTCAGGGCTGCGTTGCAGTCGGAATTTGAAGTCTGATCAGTGAGTTACCTTCCTTTAACGATTCACTACAGGGTAAACCTTGCCTGAATCCGAAGCTCATGCTTAGCTGACTAATAATTAGTTTTTCTCTATTTCAGATCTGATGAGTTTTTTTATGCCGTTAACCGATCAACACCGTTTTGGCATGCAGTTGGCGCAGATGTCTCGAGGCTGGCGCGCCGAGCTGGATCGTCGCCTGGCCGGGTTGGGTCTGTCTCAGGCCCGCTGGCTGGTGCTGTTGCACCTGGCCCGTTTCGAACAGGCGCCGACCCAGCGCGAACTGGCCCAGAGTGTCGCTGTCGAAGGCCCGACCCTGGCCCGGTTGCTCGACAGCCTGGAAGCTCAGGGCCTGGTGCAGCGTCAGGCCGTGGCCGAGGATCGTCGTGCCAAGAAAATCGTGCTTTGTGCACCGGCGCTGCCGCTGATCGAACAGATCGAAACCATTGCCACGCAACTGCGCCGCGAGTTGTTCGAGGGGGTCGATGAAGCCGACATGCGCGTGTGCATGCGGGTCCATGGCACGATTCTGGCCAATCTGGAAAAATCCTGAGGCATATCCCAGGCATCAGACTTTTGAGATTCGGCGGTTCGCGAACTATAACCAGTACTTAGGCGCTCAGTCTGGTAATCAAAAGGGATGCCCATGCTTGTAAGTTTGCAGTGCACGTTGCGCAGTTGGCTCAACGTGTTGGTAGTCGTGGCAGCCATGGGGTATTCGGCGTTGGCATCGGCGCTGGGGCTTGGGGAGATCACCCTCCATTCCGCCCTGAATCAGCCGTTGCGTGCCGATATCGCCCTGGTCGATGTGACCGGGGTAAGTGAAAGCGATTTGTCGGCCAGCCTGGCGAGCGCGGACGATTTCAGCCGTGCCGGCGTGGAGCGGGTGTTCTATCTCAATAGCTTGCGCTTCACGCCAGTGCTGCGCGGCGAGCGCGGCTACATTCGGGTGACCTCCAGCAAACCGGTGGAGGAACCCTTCCTCAATTTCCTGGTGCAGCTCAATCAACCCAACGGGCGTCTGCTGCGCGAATACACCGTGCTGATCGACCCACCGGGCACGCCGGGTATCGTACCGGCGCGGGACGAGCCTTCCGCCGCGGCCCAGGCAACGCGTGCGGTCAAGCCGCCTGCGGCTACTCAAGGCAAGCGCTATACCGTCGTGCAGGGAGACAACCCCTGGTCCATCGCCAAACGCCTGCATGACGCCGGCAGCAATGCTTCGGTCAATGAGCTGATGCAGGGCATCCAGGCCCTGAACCCCGGCAGTGACCGGCTTTCCGTGGGCCAGCGTTTATTGCTGCCCGATTCTGCGGTTCTGCCATCAGCGACAGAAACGGCTGCCGCCCCGGCCTCCGCCATGTCCGACGAGCAACTGGCCGCCAGCGTGCTGCAAAACGAGCAGCAACAAAAAACCATCGAGCAACTGCAGGCGCTGCTCCAGTCCCAGGACGAAGAAATCGCGAGTCAGCGCAAGCAGATCAGCGAGTTGCAGACACAACTGGCCGAGCTCACGCCAGCCCCTGCTGAATCTGCGCAGCCGGAGTCTGTGCCTGCCGCAACCCCCGCGCCGCCAGATCAAGCACCACCCGTCACAGAACCGGTCCCGGAACCAGAGGAGGGCATTAACTGGCTGTGGATAACAGCGCTGGTGGGGCTGTTGGGGTTGCTCGGGTTATTGCTGTTCCTTCGTCGGCGGCAGCAAGAACAGGCGGAAATGGAGTCCCTGCCCGAGCGTCCTGAACCGATGCTGGAAGACGACACCCAAACCTACGCTTCGACCGCCGACACGGAACAGCCTGAGGCCGCCACGTCGTTCAGCAACGGTGATGCACCTTTGGGGGACGTGCTGGAAGGGGTCGGGATTTACCTGACCTACGGTCGTTTCACCGAAGCGGCGGGATTGCTGCGCGCCGCGCTGCTGACGGAGCCCGCGCGCACCGACCTGGGCCTCAAGTTGCTGGAAGTGCTGGGCAAGCAGGGCGATACCATCGGTTTCCAGGCCCAGGAACATCATTTGTTGGCGCAGGGCATTGACGTCAGCACACTCGAAGAAATCCGCGGGCGTTATCCGAAGGTCGCCGCGGTGGCCGCGCCCATGGTCACAGAACCTCAGCCGCCGCTGACTGACGTCGCTCCTGCGTCCAGTGACGAGTTCGAACTCGATCTGGATGCGCTGTCCATGGAAACCAGTTGGGATCTTGCCGAGCCGCAGCACAGCGCCACTGAAAAAACACCTGTTGCGTCCGAAGGCTTTGGGGACTTGTCGCTTTCGAGTTTCGACGCGCCGGACCTGCAGTGGAGCGCACCTTCGGAAACCGAATCGCTGGACGATGCATTTCTCGACGGGTTTGCCGATGAAGAGCAGTCGCTGGAACTGGAGCCGATGGTCCTCGAGCCTGTCCACCAAGAGCCTCAGGTACCGGAACACTCCGACAAGCTGGAGCAGGCGCAGAACTGCATTGACGATGGCGATCTGAAAACCGCCGTCGCACTGCTGGAAGAGTTGCTCGAAGAGGGCAACGAACCTCTCAGGCAAACCGCGCGCGTGCTCCTGGCGGGGATTCGCTGAAGTCCTTTATTAGTGAGCCTGCCGGCCCCTTCGCGAGCAGGCTCGCTCCCACAGGGGATTTGCGGTGAACGCCAAGCCCGCGAACGACACGAAACCAATGTGGGGGCTGCTGCGGATACAGGGCCATCAAAACGTCTGCCCCAGATTCAGATACACCGCCCGCTCATCATCATCGTTAAACCCATAGCTGAAATTCAGTGGCCCCAACGGCGTATCAAACCCCAGGAAAATACTGGCGGCATTGATGTAGCCGCTGTCGAACTCATTGTCGTTGTTCCACGCCCGGCCGCGTTCCAGGGAGCCGCCGATGTACAGCGGGAAATCCAGCGGCAGGTAGGCTCGCGGTGTGAGCCTTCGGTAATACACAGCGCGCATCAGGCTTATGTTCTGCCCGGAGATGCCGTCTTGGCGAAAGCCCGACAGTTGCCGCGCACCACCGAGTACAAAGCTTGAAGTCACCACTTCAGCGGTGTCCAGGGTACGCCCGTAACGCCCACCGAGGATGAAGGTGTCCGGGCCGTGGCTCAGCGCCTTGTCCAGATTGAGTTCCCATTGGCGGTAACGCTGGTCGGAACCCAATCCCGGCTCATACTGGCGCCAGGTCAGGCCGATGTCTTCGCCTTCATGGGGGAAGTACACATTGTCGAAGGAGTCGAATGAATACTTCAGGTCGTAGAAGCCTTCATTGAAACTTTCGCTGGGCTGGTCGTGATCGCCAATGCGTACATCTGCCTCGCCCCAGGCTTGGCCGACACCGAAACGGATTTCGCCGCTGTTGCCAATCTGCCGGCCCAGGTTCAGGCCAAAGCCATAACGTTCGACGCGGTACTGGGCCACCGGGTCGTTGTCCAGGATGGACTCGACGTTGCGGGATTCGAATTGCCCGTAGGGTGCGATGAAGTAGCGCGAGCCGACATCCAGCGGCTGGTAGAACTCGCTGTACAGCTCCTGCTTGTCGCCAATCTGTGCCCGGGTCAGCCACTCGGCGCCGAGGCGATTGATGCCATTGACCCGATAGCTGGCGCCGAGGTTGAAAGCGCTGTCGCCGCGCATGTCGTCCGACAGGCTCAACCCCAGCCGCAGGTAATCGGTGCCGGTGCGTTTGCCCCGGGCACTGATGACCAGCGTATGGTCCGGGGCCTTGTGCACTACGCGGTATTGCACCTGCTCGAAGTAATCCAGCCCGTACAACGTGCCCATGTCGGTCTGCAAACGACCCAGGTCCAGCGGCTCGCCGACTTGCTGGCGAACGTAATAGCGAATCACGTCGTCACCGACTTTGGAGTCGTTCTCCACGCGAATGGCGGTGATGACCGGCGTGCGCTCGCTTGGGGTACGCGCCGCCATGAGCTCGGGGTCGGCCGGCTCCGTGGGGCGCAGGTGCGCCAGGCGGGCCTCGAGTATTTGGGTGGCACGGTAACCGGCGTCGATCATTTCCTGGGCGCGGCCGAAGTCTGTGGCGCCGAAGCTCGCCAGCGCCGGCTGGATCAGCACATCGTCTTCTCTGAGCGTTGCCAATTGTTCTTCTGAGTTGCGCCGGGTCATCAGGGTGGTCGACTGGTTCAGGACGTCGATCACGGTGACCAATTGCTTGCGGGTGCTCAGCGGGGTGCCGATGTCCACCACGATGGCCCTGTCCACGCCCATTTCCCGGGCCACATCCAGCGGGATGTTGTCGGTCATGCCGCCATCCACCAGCAACCGGCCGTCCAGTTCCACCGGCGCGAATACCGCCGGGATCGACATGCTGGCGCGGATGACCTTGGGCAGGTGGCCCTTGCGAAACACCACCTTCTCGCCACTGGCGATGTCGGTCGCCACGGCGCGGAAAGGGATGGGCAGTTTGTCGAAGTCCCGGGTGTCGCTGGCGTGGGCCAGCAGGCTTTCAAGCAGCAGGGCCAGGTTCTGCCCCTGGATAACGCCCAAGGGCAGGCCGAGGCTGCCGTCATCACGAAAGCTGAGTTTCTGTTTCACCAGAAAGTCCCGATCGTCCTGCTTGCGCCGGAACGGTACGTCCTTGCGCGGCGGAGCGTCGGACAGGGCCTGTTGCCAGTCGATGCCCAGGGCGAGTTTTTCCAACTCGTCGATTTTGTAACCTGAGGCATACAGTCCACCGATCACTGCGCCCATGCTGGTGCCCGCGATGGCGTCGATCTGGATGCCTTGCTCCTCCAGGGCCTTGAGCACCCCGATGTGGGCCAGGCCCCGGGCGGCGCCGCCGGACAGTACCAGGCCGATTTTCGGACGCGGCGCCTCGACGGCGGGCTCGTTGGCATGGCCGAGCAGGGGCAGCAGTAGCAGAAGCAGGCAAGGCAGCAGGCGGCGCATCGTCAATCTCGGGGCGGGCAATCAAAGGCAGGTATTATAGCGATGCCTTTGCCCCCAGGAGTTCACCCGCAATGACCGAGCACAAACCGGAAGTCGTCATCACCTATTGCACCCAATGTCAGTGGC
Organism: Pseudomonas rhizophila; assembly: GCF_003033885.1. Taxonomy (NCBI): domain Bacteria; kingdom Pseudomonadati; phylum Pseudomonadota; class Gammaproteobacteria; order Pseudomonadales; family Pseudomonadaceae; genus Pseudomonas; species Pseudomonas rhizophila. The sequence continues at coordinate 2,691,517 of NZ_CP024081.1, forward strand.
TGCTGCGCGCCGCCTGGCTGGCTCAGGAACTGCTCAGCACGTTTAGCGACGACTTGGGCAAGGTGTCGTTGGTGCCGGGCACCGGTGGGGTGTTTCATATCAGTTGCGATGGCACGCAGATCTGGGAACGCAAGGCCGATGGTGGTTTTCCCGAGGCCAAGGTTCTCAAGCAGCGGGTCCGCGACCGGATCGACCCGGAGCGGGACCTGGGCCACAACGACCGGGTTCAGTGAGACGCGGCTTGGGCGCTTACACCCGGTTTCTTTGTGCCGCCACTGAGTTGGCTCGACATCACGATCGCGACGATGATCAGCGCGCCACCCAGCAGCATGCGCAACGTCGGGTTTTCATCGAATAGCAACCAGGCGATGGTGATGCCGTAGACCGGTTCCATGGCAAACACCACCGCCGCCGTGCGGGCCTTGATCACCGCCAGGCTGGCGACAAACAGGCTATGGGCCAGGCCGGTGCAGAACACCCCCAGCAGGGCGATCCAAAGCCAGTCGACAGGGCGCACGTCAATCAGGTGCGGCGCTGCCATTGGCAACAGGCAAAAGCCGACCACCAGGTTTTGGCACAAAGCGGCCTGTACCGGCGGCACCCGTGTGGAACCGGCGCGGTTGACCAGCGAAAGCAGCGAGAACAGCAACCCCGAAAGCACGGCCCACAGCAGGCCGGTGGTGGCGCCGCTGGCCAGGTCGAAGTGCGGTGTGACCAGCACCAGGCCGATGCTTACCATTGCCACCAACAGGATTTCATTGGCACGGATCCGCTCGCGGAAAATCAACCCTTCGAGCAACACCGTGAAGGCCGGGAAGCTGGTAAAGCCCAACGTGGCGATTGCCACACCGGCGACTTTGACCGATATGAAGAAGCTCACCCAGTGTCCGGCGAGCAATAGGCCGCCCAGCAGCAGGCGTCGAAGGTCCTGTGCGTGGAGCTTGTGCCAGCGGGCGCTGCTGGCGAAGCGGGCAAAAAACGCCAGGGCCAGCACGGCGAATACGGCGCGGCCGAACACAATGACCGCTGGCGAGGCGGCGGCGAGCTTGCCGAATACACCGGTCAGGCCAAACATGAGTGCGCCAATGTGCAGGGCGCCGAGGGCGGTACGGGGAGTCATTGCGATCCTTGTCCAACGGTTGAGCGTCTGGGTATTGAACCCGCTACCGGCCGTTCATGTCTGTCGCGATCCTCGCGTTTTTTAGCGCGAAGCTAGCGCTGGCGCCGCAGCTTGCCCGGTGAGGCGCCGAATTCGCGCAGCACTGCGGCGGCAAAGGCGCTTTGCGAGCTATAACCGACCCGGTGGGCGATTTCACCGATGGGCAGTTGCGAATCACGCAGCAGGTCCACCGCCTTGTGTAGACGGCGACTGCGGATGTAGTCCATCGGGGTTTGCCCGCATTCAGCGACGAAGCGTGCATGCAAGCGGGCACTGGAGAGCCCGGCGACCTGGGCCAGGTCCGCCACTTGCAGCGGATAGGCGGCGTACTGGTCAATGTGGGCGTTGAGCGCCGCATAGGGCAGGCGCCGGCCGCCGACGATGTCCTGGCCAGTGCCATTGAGGCTGGCCAGGAGCAGCACGGCCCCTTGTTGGGCGATCACCGGGTCGTCCACCGGGCTGCCCGCAAGCCAGCTGACCAACTGGCTTTGCCCCGCATCCAGGGGCCTGCGCGCGGCATTGTCGAGCAATCGGCGGCTGGCGTCGGCGTGATCACCCAAGGCTTGCCCGATCCAGTCATCGCTCGGCACATCCAGCACCAGGCAACGGCTGCCACGGGGGCTGCCGCAGGCGTGATGGGCACCGGCGGGTATCACCACGAAACTCTGCTGCACGACCTGGCTGCCACAACCTTCGACCTCGAAATCCAACAGCCCGGACAACCCGAACACCAGTTGGGCGTGGTCGTGGCTGTGGACAATCAGGTCGTGGCTGTAATGGCGTAGCGTCAGGGTCGGTCTCATCTCGGTCTCCCGGGGCAGGCCGTCAGCATACACCGAGGCCACGCTGCTTCGCGCTGTCATGTAACGGACTTGTATTTGTCATGGGGTATTAACCGCAGGGAGGCACAGTGGCTAAAACGATCAGAGGGTTGCCCATGACCAGCGCCGAGCTCGCCAGACCCAGCCGCAAACAGCGTGTTCGCACCTTATGGATTTCCGATGTGCACCTGGGCACCCGGGACTGCCAGGCCGAGCATTTGTCGCAGTTTCTCAAGGGCTACCATACCGACAAGATCTACCTGGTGGGTGACATCATCGACGGCTGGAAGCTGCGCGGCGGCATGTACTGGCCACAGGCTCACACCAACGTCATTCGCCGCTTGCTGACCATGAGCAAGCGCGGCACTGAGGTGATCTACGTCACCGGTAACCATGACGAATTTCTGCGGCGATATTCGAAGCTGATCCTGGGCAATATCCAATTGGTGGACGAAGCGGTGCACGTCACTGCGGACGGCCGGCATTTGCTGGTGATCCATGGCGATCAGTTCGATGTCATCACCCGGTACCACCGTTGGCTGGCATTCCTTGGCGATTCGGCCTACGAGTTCACCCTGACCCTGAACCGCTGGCTCAACCATTGGCGGGCCCGTTATGGCTACGGTTACTGGTCGTTGTCGGCGTACCTCAAGCACAAGGTCAAGACGGCGGTCAGCTTCATCAGCGACTTCGAAGAAGCCATCGCCCATGAATGTGTGAAGCGTGAGCTGCACGGCGTGGTATGCGGACACATCCACCATGCCGAGATGCGCAGGGTGGGCGAGGTGGAGTATCTCAATTGTGGCGATTGGGTCGAGTCGTGCACGGCGCTGATCGAGCATTGGGACGGCTCGATCGAGTTGTATCGGTTGGCCGATGCCCAGGCGCGGGAGGCGTTGATCCGGGCTGAGTTGAAAGTCACCGAACCGGCGTGAGCCGATCTGACGCCATCGCGGGCAAGCCTTGTTCCCACAGGTATTCACAGCCTGCGAGAGCAAGCACCACCTGTGGGAGCAAGGCTTGCCCGCGATGGACGGCGCCGCGATCCCCAGCAATCAGTCAGGCTTGAGCCTGTTCAGCCATCGCCGCCTTGTAGATCGACTGCTTCGGTGCGGCAAACAGCCTTTCCAGCATTGGCTCGAAGAAACTCAACGGCAGGGTGTCGTACTCGGCATCGAACGCCGCGGCGTCGTATCGGGCGCAGAAATCAATGGTCGCCTGGTATTGGGGATGCGCTTTGAATTGCTCGCGCAGGTGCCGGTCCATGCCCAGGTGATGGAAGAAGTAATAGCCCTGGAATATCCCGTGTTTCTCCACCATCCACAGGTTTTCGGCGCTGACGAACGGCTTGAGGATGGCGGCGGCAATGTCCGGGTGGTTGTAGCTGCCCAAGGTGTCGCCGATGTCGTGAAGCAAGGCGCAGATCACATATTCCTCGTCCCGTCCGTCACGATAGGCGCGGGTGGCGGTTTGCAGGGAATGGGTCAGGCGATCCACCGGAAAACCGCCGAAGTCGCCGTCCAGCAACTTCAAATGGGTCAGGATTCGACCCGGTAATTGCCGGGCATAGGCGCTGAAGTCGGCAGCGATGATTGCCCAGTCTTCCTCAGTACCGTCCTTCATGTGGGTAAAGCGCGCGTGGGAGTTCATGGGCAGTCCTTTGAGAGTGGCTAGAACGCAACTTTGCCCCGCAGCATGTCGCGGTACATGACGAAATCGCCGAGCAGGCTGTAGAACGGGTGCTGGAACGTGGCGGGACGGTTCTTTTCAAAGAAGAAATGCCCGACCCAGGCAAAGCCGTAGCCGGCAATGGGCAAGACGATCAGCCACCAGCCGTTGCCGACGATCAGAGCCAGGGCAACAATCAGGATGACCAGAGAGGTGCCGATAAAGTGCAAGCGCCGGCAGGTGCTGTTGCTGTGCTCGCTGAGGTAATAGGGATAGAACTCAGCGAACGTATTGAAGCGTCTGGTGTTTTCCACGACTGCGGGCTCTGTGGTTATTGTTCTGTTGGTTCTGGGCGACCAACGGTTTGATTGAAGTCTAGAGCGATCACTTGCAACGACCAGTGACAATGGGCGCCACTTTAGTATCCTTCGCAAATCCAGCCGTACCCTGCGGCTCGTCATGCAAGTAAAACGTCATGAGCGAACGAACGACTTCTTCAAGCTGGGCGATGGGGATTGTCAAGGCACTGGAAATGGACGGCCTGGATTGTCGGATGCTGTTCAAACAGCTGGGGCTGGACTATGACGCGCTGGAAGATCCAGATGCACGTTTCCCCCAGGATTCGATGACCCGACTCTGGCAACGCGCCGTGGAGTTGTCGGGCAACCCGGCCATCGCTTTGAACATGGGTAAAGTGGTGCGCCCGGCGTCGTTTCACGTGGTCGGGTATGCCTTGATGTCCAGCCGCACGCTGGTCGAGGGTTTCCAGCGGCTCGTGCGTTATCAGCGGATCATCGCTGAAAGCGCCGACCTGAGCTTTCGTCAGATGGAGGGGGGCTACGGGTTGGTTCTGACAGTGCATGGCGACCATCTCCCGCCCACCCGCCAGAGTGCCGAGGCTTCCCTGGCCTGTGCGCTGGCCATGTGCAACTGGTTAACCGGACGCACCCTGCACCCGATGAAGGTGCTGTTCCAGGGCGCCGAACCGGTTGATCTGGCGCCTTATCAACAGGCGTTTCCCGCGCCACTGATGTTCGGCGCACCTTACGACGCGTTGATCTTCGAACGTAGTGACATGGAAGCACCGTTACCCACCGCCAACGAGGCCATGGCGCAGCTCCACGACCGGTTTGCCGGTGAATACCTGGCGCGTTTTTCCGAAAGCCGCGTGACCCACCAGACCCGGCAAGTGTTGTGCCGGCTGCTGCCACGGGGCGAGCCTAAGCGTGACGTGGTGGCGCAGACGCTGCACCTGTCCCAGCGCACCTTGCAGCGACGCTTGCAGGAAGAGGGCACCACGTTCCAGAGCTTGCTCGATGACACCCGCCGCGAACTGGCCGAACAGTATCTGGCGCAGCCGGCCCTGACCCTGCTGGAAATCGCCTATCTGCTGGGCTTCGCCGACCCGAGCAATTTTTTCCGGGCCTTTCGACGCTGGTTCGACACCACGCCCGGCGAATACCGGGCGCGGTCAAACGGCCAGCCCGGTCAGTGACGCCAGAACGCCGGGATACACAGCACGAACACGGTGATGATCTCCAGTCGGCCCAGCAGCATGCCAGCCGACAGAATCCACTTGGCCGCATCCGGCAGCGGCGCAAAGTTGCCGGCCGGGCCGATGGTCTCTCCCAGTCCCGGGCCGACGCCGGACACGGTGCTGGCCGCGCCGGTCAGGGCGGTCATCCATTCCACGCCCAATAGCGAGAGCAGCAGGGCGATCACGCAGATGGTGATGGCGAAGAAGAACGAGAAGGTGAGAATCGAGCGTACGATTTCTTCGTCGAGGCGGTGGCCGTTGTATTTCTGCTTGATCACCGCGCGCGGGTGGATCAATTGCTTGAGGTTGGCCCTGAGCAGGATGTAGGCAACCTGGAAGCGGAAGATCTTGATCCCGCCGGCCGTCGAACCGGAACAGCCGCCGACGAAACCCAGGTAGAAGAACAACATCAGCGAGAAATTGCCCCACAGGCTGTAGTCTCCCAGCGCGAAGCCTGTGGTGGTGACGATCGACGTCACGTTCAACGCCACGTGCCGCAGGGCCTCCAGCCAGTGCAGGTCGGTTGTCGCCCAATACCAGGTGCCCAGTACCACCCAGGTCACCAGCAGCACCGCCAGCAGGCCTTGGACCTGTTGGTCCTTGATCAGCGCCCGGCGATTGCCCCGCAGTGTCGAGACGTACAAGGCAAACGGCAGGCTGCCGAGGATCATGATGACGATAGTGACCCAATGCACCGCCGGTTCGGTCCATTTGGCCAGGGATTTGTCCGACGTCGAGAACCCGCCGGTGGAGATCGCCGACATCGCATGGTTGATGGCATCGAACAGGTTCATCCCCGCCCACCACAGTGCGAGGGTGCCGAGAATGGTGATGCCTACATAGGACGCCACGATCAGCCGCGCCACCATGTGGGAGCGGGGCATGACTTTCTCCGAGCGGTCGGAGGATTCGGTCTGGAACAGTCTCATGCCACCGATGCGCAACAGCGGCAGGATCGCCACCGCCATCGCAATGAAGCCGATCCCGCCGAGCCAGTGCAACAACGACCGCCACATCAGGATGCCGGGGGACATGTTATCCAGGCCGCTCAGGACCGTGGCGCCGGTGGCGGTGATCCCGGACATGCTTTCGAAGAACGAGTCGGTGTAGCTGATGTGCTGGGTCAGCAGGAAGGGCAACGCGGCAAAGATACACACCACCAGCCAACTGCTGACGGTCAGCAGGTACATGTCCCTGGGGCGCAAATGTACGTGTTCCGGGCGGCCGGGAAGGACCAGGGCCAGGCCGGCGACAAAAGTGATCATGCTCGACCAGAGGAACGATGGCAGGTCGTTGGTGCGCTCGAAGATCAGCAAGGTGGCCATGGGCACGACCATGAAGATCGCCAGGGTGATCAGGAAGATGCCGATGATGAAACCAATGATCCGTAGGGTCGGCAACGCCATGAAGTCCGCTCGGGCTGAAAGGGAAGGGCGTCATTCTACCCGCGACAAGCGGCATGTAAACCGGCACCCGGTGGCGCGTGAGGCCAGTGGCCTGCGCAATGGACTTCTGGTTGCGGAATTTGAGCTAACGAACTCGCCGTACAAGCCACTAGAATAGCTGGACATTTTTTCAGGAGGTGGCCGATGCAGGCTCTCGACGCTTTGCTCAACCGTGTTTCCGTCCCGCGCCTGGTGGACCCGGCGCCTACCGCCGAACAGCGCGAGGTCATGTTCGCCGCGGCGATGCGGGCTCCGGATCATGGCCAGTTGCGGCCATGGCGATTTCTGACGGTCGAAGGGCAGGCGCGTCATCGCATGGGCGAGCTGCTGGCCGAAGCGGCGCGGTTCAATGATCCGCTGGTAGCCGAAGCCGTCGTGGAGAAGGCGCTCAACGGCCCGCTGCGCGCACCGCTGGTCGTGGTGGTGATTGCACGGTTGCAGGACCATTTCAAAATCCCCAAGTCCGAACAAATGCTGGCGGCCGCCTGCGCAGCCCACGCAATCCTGTTGGCGGCTTACGCCCAAGGGGTGGGCGGAGTCTGGCGTACGGGTGAGCTGGCGTATTCACCTCATGTGGCCAAGGGGCTTGGTCTTGAGGACGGTGAAGAGGTGATCGGTTTTCTCTACCTGGGCACACCGCAGAAAGAGGCCCGCACGGCGCCGAAGGAAGATGTCGGGCAGTTTGTCCGGGAGTGGACGGGCCCGCAGGTCTAGCGTCTGGCGCAGCTTCTGTGGTGAAGAGGACTTATCTGTGGCGAGGGGATAAATCCCCGTTGGGCTGCGTAGCAGCCCCAAAACCTTCGATACAAGGCAACCTGACTCTCCGGGGTGACGGATTTAAGGGCTGCTGCGCAGCCCAGCGGGGATGAATCCCCTCGCCACAAGGGGATGTGTTCAGCTATTCAAAGGCTGGTTACTTGCACACGTCAGCAATAGCCTCAGCCAGCAAATCCAGGCGCGTGGCGTCGATGCCTGCCACGTTGGCCCGGCCTGTGCCGACCATGTACACGCTGTGGCGTTCGCGCAGGAGCCTGACCTGTTCCGGCGTCAGGCCGGTGTAGGAAAACATTCCCCGTTGCACGCCGATATGGGCGAAGCGCTCACGCAAACCGTGGGGTTCGAGCGCTTCCAGCAGGCCGCTGCGCAACTGTGCAATGCGCAGGCGCATGGTCTGCACTTCGTCGGCCCACAGGCTTTTGAGGTCCGGGTTGCCCAGGATCGTCGCCACTACCGCCGCGCCATGATCCGGTGGCGTCGACCACAGGTTGCGAGCGATGTTCGCCAGTTGGCTGCGGATATCCACCAGTTTGTCGGCATCGCCGGCGCAGACGATCAGCGCACCGGTGCGGTCGCGGTACAGGCCGAAGTTCTTCGAACAGGAACTGGTGATCAGAACTTCAGGCAGTGCCTGGGCAAACAGCCGGACGGCCCAGGCGTCCTGCTCCAGCCCATCGCCGAAACCTTGATAAGCGAAGTCGATCAACGGCAGCAGGTTGCGGCTGCGCATCACTTCCAGCACCTGGCGCCATTGTTCCTGGGTCAAGTCGAAGCCGGTGGGGTTATGGCAGCAGGCATGCAGCAACACCACATCGCCCTTGGGTGCCTGGCTCAGGGTCGCCAGCATCGCTTCGAAATCCAGGCGGTTGTCGGTGCCTACATAGGGGTAATGGCTGGCCTTGACCCCGGCGGCGGCGAAGATGGTTTCGTGAATCGGCCAGGTCGGGTTGCTCAACCAAACGCCGCGGCCCGGCAGGCACTGGGCAATGAAGTCGGCACTCAGGCGCAGGGCGCCGGTGCCGCCCGGCGTCTGGGTCGCACCGGCACGTTTGTCCTTGATCAGCGTCGAGTCGGCGCCCAGCACCAGTTCATTGATCAACTGGCCGAACGCGGCGTCGCCATGACCGCCGATGTAGGTCTTGGTGCTCTGGCGGTCCACCAGGCGCTGCTCGGCCTGTTTGACTGCCGCAAGAATCGGCGTCAGGCCTTGGGCGTCTTTATAGACGCCCACGCCCAGGTCGAACTTGCCCGGATTACTGTCCGCCGCGTAAGCCTCCATCAGGCCGAGGATCGGATCGCCGGGCACCCGGCCGATGGCATCGAAATGCATTACTTGCGGCCCTCGGCGGTCTTGGCCACGTCATCGGTGCGGGCGGCCATGATGAAGTCGTTGCGGTGCAAGCCCTTGATGGAGTGGCTCCACCAGGTCACGGTGACTTTGCCCCATTCGGTGAGCAGACCCGGGTGATGACCTTCGGCCTCGGAGATTTCCCCGACGGCGTTGGTGAAGGCCAGGGCGTGCTTGAAATTCTTGAACAGGAAGACTTTTTCCAGCTGCATCACGCCGTCGCGCACTTCGATGTTCCAGTCCGGGATCTGCTTGATCAGTACCGGCAGTTCTTCGTCGCTGACTTGTGGCGCGTCGGCGCGGCAGGCTTCGCAATGGGCTTGGTTCAGAGTGTTCATGGTGTGTTCCCGGATCGAATATTTGAAAAACGTCGATGCACTCACGCTAAAGCAAAGCCGCGTTGTGCAACAGACTCAATTGAGATTAAAAGACGCGGTTCACGCAGCTTTTGGCGGAAATTTCGGAGCGTGCAGGCCCAGTTCGCGACCACGCTTGACCATGCCCATGATGTCTTCGTGGGCCAGGTCGAACAGGCGCTTGAGCTCGGGGAGCACGAAATACACCGGCTGCAGGATGTCGATGCGATACGGCGTGCGCATGGCTTCCAGCGGATCGAAGGCTTGATGCTCCGGCTCGTCCGACAGGCAGTAAACAGTTTCCTTGGGCGAAGACAGGATGCCGCCACCGTAGATGCGTCGGCCTTGCGGGGTTTGCACCAGGCCGAACTCAATGGTCATCCAGTACAAGCGCGCCAGGTAGACGCGTTCTTCCTTGGAAGCCTGTAGGCCGAGTTTGCCGTAGGTGTGGGTAAATTCTGCAAACCAGGGGTTGGTCAGCAGCGGGCAGTGGCCAAATATCTCGTGGAAAATGTCCGGCTCTTGCAGGTAATCCAGTTCTTCGCGGGTACGAATAAACGTCGCGACGGGAAACTGCTTGCTGGCGAGCAATTCAAAAAAGGTCTGGAAGGGGATCAGCGCTGGTACCCGGGCCACTTGCCAACCGGTGGTTTCACCCAACACCTTGTTGATTTCACCCAATTGCGGAATACGGTCGTGGGGCAGGCCCAGCTTGTCGATACCGTCCAGGTACTCCTGGCACGCACGGCCTTCGATGACTTTGAGCTGGCGGGTGATCAGCGTGTTCCACACCGCGTGTTCTTCGGCAGTGTAGTGAATAAAACCTTGCGCATCGGGCTCGCGGGCCACGTATTGCGTCTGCTTCATGCTGCTCTCCTGCTGATTTCCCTCTGGGGGACGGCTTGTTTGTTGTTATGTCCAGCGATGCATTAGAGATAACCCGAAGCAGGGATGTGTGCAGCAGGCAGGCAAGAGTGGGTATCGCGATAAAGGTGTGGTTTCGTAAAGTTTTCGTTACGGTTCCAGCTGTTCTTCGCTATTGCCGGGTTTTTCGACTGGGAAATGGCCTACAACTGTCACATAATCTTGACGTTTATTTGCGCTGCCAAGCAGAAAAACTTGTAGCGAGGGAGCTTGCTCCCGCTGGGCTGCGAAGCAGCCCGCTCTCCCATGCTTGCATACACATCGATATCGGGCCTTTTCATGCGCATCAAAGTCCATTGCCAGAACCGCATCGGCATCCTGCGGGACATCCTCAACCTGCTGGTGGAGTACGGCATCAACGTCGCCCGCGGGGAAGTGGGCGGTGAGCACGGCAATGCGATTTATCTGCACTGCCCGAATCTGATCAACATCCAGTTTCAGGCGCTTCGCCCGAAGTTCGAAGGCATTGCCGGGGTCTTCGGCGTCAAGCGGGTGGGGTTGATGCCCAGTGAACGTCGGCACATGGAGCTCAACGCGCTGCTCGGCGCCCTGGAGTTTCCGGTGCTGTCCATCGACATGGGCGGTTCCATCGTCGCCGCCAACCGGGCGGCGGCGCAGTTGCTCGGGGTGCGAGTGGACGAAGTGCCGGGGATTCCACTGTCCCGGTACGCCGAGGATTTTGACCTGCCGGAGCTGGTGCGCGCCAATCAGTCACGCATCAACGGTTTGCGGGTCAAGGTCAGGGGCGATGTGTTTCTGGCGGACATCGCGCCACTGCAATCGGAGCACGACGACAGCGAGGCCATGGCCGGCGCGGTGCTGACGCTGCATCGGGCGGACCGGGTGGGCGAGCGCATTTATAACGTGCGCAAGCAGGAATTGCGCGGCTTCGACAGCATTTTCCAGAGTTCGAAGGTGATGGCGGCGGTCGTCCGGGAAGCCCGGCGCATGGCGCCACTGGATGCGCCGCTGTTGATAGAAGGCGAAACCGGCACTGGCAAAGAGTTGCTGGCTCGCGCCTGTCACCTGGCGAGTCCGCGCGGGCAGTCACCGTTGATGGCACTCAACTGTGCGGGGTTGCCCGAGTCCATGGCCGAGACCGAACTGTTCGGCTACGGCCCGGGTGCTTTCGAGGGGGCCCGGGCCGAAGGCAAGCTCGGGTTGCTCGAGCTGACCGCCGGAGGCACGTTGTTCCTCGACGGGGTAGGGGAAATGAGCCCGCGCCTGCAAGTGAAATTGCTGCGCTTTTTGCAGGACGGTTGCTTCCGTCGTGTAGGCAGCGATGAAGAGGTGTACCTGGATGTCAGGGTGATCTGTGCGACCCAGGTGGATTTGTCCGAGCTCTGCGCCCGAGGGGAATTTCGTCAGGATCTGTACCACCGTTTGAACGTCCTTTCGCTGCACATCCCGCCCCTGCGCGAATGTCTCGACGGCTTGATGCCGCTGGTGGAACATTTTCTTGACCAGGCCAGTCGGCAGATTGGCTGTGCGCTACCGAAACTGGCCCCGGCGGCGATGGACCGTCTCAGCCACTACCACTGGCCAGGCAACGTTCGGCAGCTGGAAAACGTGCTGTTCCAGGCTGTCTCCCTGTGTGATGGCGCAACGGTGAAAGCCGAGCATATCCGTCTGCCGGACTACGGCGTGCGTCAGCCCCTGGGGGACTTTTCCCTGGAGGGCGGGCTGGACGACATCGTCGGGCGATTCGAGAAAGCCGTGTTGGAGCGGCTGTATTCCGAACACCCCAGCAGCCGGCAACTGGGCAAGCGGCTGGGGGTTTCCCATACGACCATTGCCAATAAGTTGCGTGAGTATGAGGTGGGTAAGACCGGCTCATAATAGTTGCTTACCTGTTGTGTTTGGTGGGGACTTCTATCGCGAGCAGGCTCGCTCCCACAGGGGTATCGAGTGTTCAAAATCCTGCGAGCACCCAAGATCCATGGTGGGAGCGAGCCTGCTCGCGATGACGGCAGTAGCCGTTGCCAGAAGGTCAAGCGTTGCCACCAAACGGCATGACACCGCCGGTTTTTCGTCTTCGATACATTTCCCCAAATCCCTTCAATAACCCTGAAGCCCTTTGTTTGTGCGGCTCGACGGCGCCAGAAAAAAGTTGGTCTGCAAATTGCTTAGTGCTCAGCAGTACAGCAGTGGACGGCAAACGTCCGGCATGCAGAGGAACGACAGTGGACAAGTACCTTTATGTGGCAATGACCGGCGCCAGCCAGAACGCACTGGCGCAGCGGGCCCATGCCAACAACCTGGCGAACATCTCCACCAACGGTTTTCAGAAAGACCTGGAGCAGGCTCGTTCGATGCCGGTGTTTGGCGACAGCTTTCCGGCGCGGGCATTTGCCATGTCCGAGCGTCCAGCCACTGACTTCACCCCTGGCGCGCTGGTGGAAACCGGCCGCGACCTCGACGTGGCAGTCAGCGGGCCGGGCTGGATGGCTGTGCAGAACCCTGAAGGCGGTGAAAGCTACGTGCGCACCGGCAGCCTCAACGTTGACGCCCTGGGCGTGCTGCGGGCCGGCAACGGTATGCCGGTGATGGGCAACGGTGGGCCGATCGCCGTGCCGCCAGAGCAGAAAATCGAAATCGGCCAGGACGGCACCATCAGTATCCGCGCCATGGGTGAAGGCCCGCGCGTGATGGCTGAAGTCGACCGCATCAAGCTGGTCAACCCGGATCTTCGCAACATGACCAAGGGCCTGGACGGCACCATCCGCACCAAGGACGGCCAGCCGGCTGTCATTGATGCCAACGTGCAACTGGTGTCGGGTTTCCAGGAAGCGAGCAACGTCAATGCCGTGGACGAGATGACTTCGGTGCTGGCCCTGGCCAAGCAGTTCGAGCTTCACGTCAAGATGATGAACACCGCCAAAGAAGGCGACGAAGCCATGGCTCGGGTCTTGCAGATCTAATCATTAATTACAGCGTCGCGCCGAAAAACAGGCGTACGAGGAGAATCGAATGCTTCCGGCTCTTTGGGTTGCCAAAACAGGTCTGTCCGCCCAGGACACCAACCTTTCTACTATTTCCAACAACCTGGCGAACGTGTCGACCACGGGTTTCAAGCGTGATCGCGCCGAGTTCCAGGACCTGCTGTACCAGGTCAAACGCCAGCCAGGCGCCCAATCGACCCAGGACAGCGAATTGCCGTCGGGCCTGCAAGTGGGTACCGGTGTGCGCATCGTCGGCACCCAGAAAAACTTCACCGCCGGTAGCCTGCAAACCACCGAGCAGCCGCTGGACATGGCCATCGACGGTCGCGGTTTCTTCCAGATCCTGCAGCCCGATGGCACCACGTCCTACACCCGTGACGGTACGTTCCACCTCGATTCCAATGGCCAGATCGTCAACGCCAGCGGTTTCGCCCTGGAACCGGCGATCATCATTCCGAACGACGCCCAAACGTTCACCGTGGGCCGCGACGGCACCGTGTCCATCACTGTGGCGGGCAACCCTGCTTCGCAGGTGATCGGCAACCTGCAGACTGCCGACTTCATCAACCCGGCCGGCCTGCAAGCGGTGGGTAACAACCTGTTCCTGGAAACCGCGGCCAGCGGCGCGCCACAAGTCGGCACGCCAGGCCTGAACGGCTTCGGTACCACGCTGCAGAACACCCTGGAAACGTCCAACGTGAGCACCGTGGAGGAGATGGTCAACATGATCACCACCCAGCGCGCCTACGAGATGAACTCCAAGGTGATCTCCACCGCCGACCAGATGCTCTCGTTCGTTACGCAGAATCTGTAATCACGTCTATAGGGCGGCCTGAGGCCGCCTGCAACACCAAGAGGTAGGGTCATGAATCGCTTCGTATCTGTTCTGGCACTGAGTGGAGTTACTGCGCTCGCGGGCTGTGTCGCGCCAACGCCCAAGGCCAATGACCCGTACTACGCTCCGGTGTTGCCGCGCACGCCGTTGCCGGCCGCTGCCAACAACGGTTCGATCTACCAGGCTGGCTTCGAGCAGAACCTGTATAGCGACCGTAAGGCTTTCCGGGTTGGGGACATCATCACCATCACCCTGAACGAACGGACCCAGGCCAGCAAGAACGCCAACTCGCAGATCGACAAGACCAGCGAGACCAGCGTTGGCCTGACGTCGTTGTTCGGCTCCAGCCTGACCACCAACAATCCCATCGGTGGCGGGGACCTGAGCCTCAACGCCGGTTATGGCTCCGACCGGGCCACCAAGGGCGACAGCAAGTCCGGACAGAGCAACAGCCTGACCGGCTCGATCACCGTGACCGTCGCCGATGTGTTGCCCAATGGCATCATCGTTGTGCGGGGCGAGAAGTGGCTGACCCTCAACACCGGTGACGAGCTGGTGCGCATCGCCGGCATGGTTCGCGCCGATGATATCGCTACCGACAACACCGTCTCGTCGACCCGTGTAGCCGATGCACGTATTACCTACTCGGGCACCGGTGCTTTTGCCGATGCGAGTCAGCCAGGCTGGTTCGACCGTTTCTTCCTCAGCCCGAAGTTCCCTTTCTAGGTGGCCCAGTTGAATCTTAAGCGGTTGAATCTCAAGCAGCTGTTGATGGGGGCACTGCTGATGTCGGCGGCCTTCACCGCTCAAGCCGAGCGTCTGAAGGACATCGCCAGCATTTCCGGCGTGCGCTCCAACCAGTTGATCGGCTATGGCCTGGTCGTGGGTCTCAATGGCACGGGCGACCAGACCACCCAGACCCCGTTCACCCTGCAAACCTTCAACAACATGTTGTCGCAGTTCGGCATCAAGGTGCCGGCGGGTTCGGGCAACGTGCAGTTGAAGAACGTGGCGGCGGTGTCGGTCAGTGCCGACCTGCCGGCGTTCGCCAAGCCCGGGCAGCAGGTGGATATCACTGTTTCGTCCATCGGTAACTCCAAGAGCCTGCGCGGCGGCACCCTGTTGTTGACGCCGCTCAAGGGTATCGACGGCAACGTCTACGCCGTCGCCCAGGGCAACCTGGTGGTGGGTGGCTTTGACGCCGAAGGCCGTGACGGTTCCAAGATCACCGTCAACGTTCCGTCGGCTGGCCGCATTCCTGGTGGTGCGTCGGTGGAACGTGCGGTGCCGAGCGGTTTCAACCAGGGCAACAGCCTGACTCTGAACCTCAACCGTTATGACTTCACGACCGCCAAGCGCATCGTTGACAAGATCAATGACATGCTCGGCCCTGGCGTGGCACAGGCCATCGACGGCGGCTCGGTGCGCGTCACCGCGCCTCTGGATCCGAGTCAACGGGTCGACTATTTGTCGATCCTGGAGAACCTCGAAGTCGATCCGGGCCAGGCGGTTGCGAAAGTCATCATCAACTCGCGCACCGGCACCATTGTGATCGGCCAGAACGTCAAGGTTTCACCCGCCGCGGTGACCCACGGCAGCCTGACCGTGACCATTACCGAAGACCCGATCGTCAGCCAGCCTGGACCCTTGTCCAACGGCCAGACCGCCGTGGTGCCCCGTTCGCGGGTCAATGCCGAGCAGGAAGCCAAGCCGATGTTCAAGTTCGGCCCGGGCACTACCCTGGATGAAATTGTCCGGGCGGTGAACCAGGTCGGCGCGGCGCCGGGCGACTTGATGGCGATTCTCGAAGCCTTGAAGCAGGCCGGCGCGTTGCAAGCCGACCTGATCGTGATTTAAGGAACGAGCCATGGATATGCGCAAGGGCGCTTTGATCAGCGGGGATTCGGGTTCCTACTCGGACCTCAATCGCCTGAACCAGCTCAAGGTCGGCGACAAGAACAGTGACGGTAACCTGCGCAAAGTGGCGCAGGAATTCGAGTCGCTGTTCATCGGTGAAATGCTCAAGTCCATGCGTGCGGCGACCGAGTCGATGGGCAAGGACAATCCGCTCAATACCGCTGAAGCCAAGCAGTACCAGGAAATGTACGACCAGCAGTTGGCCGTTTCCATGTCTCGCGAGGGCGGTGGTATCGGCCTGGCCGACGTGCTGCTGCGCCAGATGTCCAAGAACAAACCCCTGGTGTCAGGCGAGGCGGCAACGCTGTCGGCCGGCAAGCAGGAGCAAGCGTTGGACGAGGCCGTCAAGGCCCCGGTGCCGACGCCCATTGCCGCCGGCACGTTGCCCGACGGGCCATTGTCGCGCTCCAACGGCCAGCGTCCGCTGTGGGCTTCGCGGGCCGTGAGTGCGCCGCAAGGGGTGGGCGAGGGCGTTCACCGCAACGACATGGAATTGCTCAACCAGCGCCGCCTGGCCTTGCCGCCCAAACTGGCCGATCGGCTGCTTGCCGGGTTGGTGCCTTCGGCTGCCGCCGCGCCTGACGTCAAGGCGCAGAATATTTTGCCGGATCGTGCCATCACCGCCGTCAAGCCTGCCACCGGCGAACTGGCCAATGGCGACTGGCTGGCCGCGCTCAAGGCGTCAGAGCCGAGCGAGTCCATGCAGGTGTACGGGCGTGCCGTGGCGCAGCCACCCCTGGCGCCAGCCCGCAAGGCCTTCCGCGATGCTGACGAGTTCGTCGATGCCATGCTGCCAATGGCCAAGGAAGCCGCGGACCGTATCGGCGTGGACCCTCGTTACCTGGTGGCCCAGGCGGCCCTGGAAACCGGCTGGGGCAAGTCGGTCATGCGTCAGCCTGATGGCAGCAGCAGCCACAACCTGTTCGGTATCAAGGCCAGCAAGAACTGGACGGGCGATTCGGCGCGGGCGATCACCAGCGAATTCCGCAATGGCGAGATGGTCAAGGAGACGGCCCAGTTCCGTTCCTACGCTTCGTATCGCGACAGCTTCCATGACCTGGTCAATCTGCTGCAAAGCAACAGTCGCTATCAAGATGTGCTGAAGTCGGCCGATAACCCGGAACAGTTTGTGCGTGAGTTGCAGAAGGCCGGTTACGCCACCGACCCGAACTACGCCAGCAAGATTTCGAATATAGCCCGGCAGATGACCAGTTACCAAAACTACGCTTCGGCTGGCGCCACTACGACTTTATAAGGTCTGAACCATGAGTTTGCTCAACATCGGGATGTCGGGTCTGTCCGCAAGTCAGACCTCATTGGTGACCACGGGTAACAACATTGCCAACGTTGATACCGCCGGTTATTCGCGTCAGCAGACCGTGCAGACCACCAAGGCGTCCAATCAATACGGCAACGTCTTCATCGGCTCCGGCACCACCCTGGCCGATGTGCGCCGGGTCTATAACGCCTACCTTGAAGCGCAGTTGAAGACCACGACCTCGCTCAACAGCGATGCGGCCGCGTATCAAGGGCAGATCACCCCGCTCGATGCCTTGCTGTCGGACAGCGGCACGGGCCTCAATGGCGCGCTGACCAAGTTCTTCGCCTCGGTGCAGAACGTCAACGCCAAGCCGGGCGATGATGCGTCCCGTCAGTTGCTGCTCAGCGATGCGCAAGCCTTGAGCAATCGTTTCAATTCGGTCGCCAGCCAATTGACGGAGCAGAATCAGAACATCAACGGCAACCTGTCGAGCATGGTCGATCAGGTCAACAAACTGGCTACCACCGTCGCTCAGTTGAACAAGAAAATCGCCGAAGTCTCCAACTCCGGCGGTGCTCCCAACGACCTGCTCGACGCCCGCAACCAGACCATTCTCCAGCTCTCGGCCTTCACCGGCACTCAGATCGTGGAGAACGGCAGCAGCCTGGACATCTACTTGGGTTCCGGCCAGCCTTTGGTGATGGGCAATACGGTCAACACCCTGGAAACCGTGCCGGACAAGAACGATCCGGGCCGCCTGGGGATCCAGCTCAATAGCGGTTCCAGTGTCATGGACCTCACCCAGGTACTTACCGGCGGCGAGATCGGCGGCCTGATGCGCTATCGCAGCACTGTGCTTGACCCGGCCATGAATGAACTGGGCCGCGTGGCCCTGGTGGTCGCCGACCAGATGAACGCGATCCAGGCCTCGGGCATCGACAAGAACGGCGCCTTCGGTTCCAACCTGTTCACCAACATCAACAGTGCCGCGCAGATGAGTCAGCGCAGTATTGCCGCGTTGAACAATAGCGCCGGTTCCGGCAACTTCAACGTGGCCATCGAAGACACCGGCGCGCTGACCACCAATGATTACAAGGTGAAGTTCACCAGCGCCACCGACTACACGGTCCAGCGCCTGCCTGACGGCACTTCGATGGGTTCGTTCAATACCGCGACGACGCCGCCGCCGGTGATCGACGGCTTTTCGATGACCTTCGCCAATGGCACCGCTGCCGCTGGCGATTCGTTCAAGATCACCCCGACCCGCAACGCGGCGACCAGTATCAAGACCGAGATGACCGACTCCAAGCGGTTGGCGATTGCCGCGCCGCTGGGCGCAGCCATCGTGCCGGGCGGCAGCGGTACGCTGACCATTCCGGCCAGCGGCCAGCCGACCATGACGTCGCAGTTGGACATCTACGACGAAGCCACCACCACCATCATCCAAAACGGCATCAAGACCTCGATGCCAGTCAAGGTGGTCTTCGGCGCGACGTCCGCCGACGGTACCAGCCAGGCTTACCAGTTGCTCGATGCCACGGGTGTCGAGATCAGCAATGGCACGATCAAGCCCGGCCAGAGCAATACCTTGAGCCTGAGCGTTCCACTCAAGGATGCCAGCGGCAACCCGATCATGGACTCCTCGGCACCGCCGGTGCAGCGTACCGTCACCTTCGACATGTCGATTGCTGGCGCACCGTCCAACGGTGCCGCGATCGATGTGAGCGTCAGCCAGGCCGGCAGCCTGGATAACCGTAACGGCACTGTCCTGGCCGGTTTGCAGACTGCCAAGACCGTGGACACCGGTTCCGCCAGCAAGGGCATTTCGTTGAACGATGCCTACGGCAAGCTGGTGGAGGGCGTAGGTTCCAAGGCCGCCCAGGGCAAGCTCGACAGCGCTGCCACCGGCGCGATCCTGGATAACGCCAAGGGCGCTCGCGATTCGCTGTCGGGCGTGGACCTGGACGAAGAAACCGGCAACCTGGTCAAGTATCAGCAGTACTACACCGCGTCTTCGCAGATCATCAAGGCTGCGCAGGAAATCTTCAGCACATTGATCAACAGTCTTTAAGGAGTCGTAGCCCATGCGAATTTCTACCGCCCAGTTTTACGAATCCACGGCTGCGAACTATCAGAAAAACTTCGCCAATGTGGTCAAGACCAGCGAAGAGGCCAGCAGCCTGGTGCGCGTCAATACCGCTGCCGATGACCCGGTAGGGGCTTCACGTCTGCTGCAACTGGGCACACAGGCCTCGATGCTGGCTCAGTACGAAACCAACGCCAACACCATCAAGGCGACGCTGGGCACCACTGAAGCGGTGATGACCAGCATTGGCAACGTGCTGCAGCGCGCCAAGGAATTGGCCGTCGGTGCCGGCAACGCTGGCTACACCGACGCCGACCGCCAGGCCAACGCCTCGGAGCTGGCGCAGATCGAAGAGCAGTTGCTCAGCCTGATGAACAGCAAGGACGAAAACGGCAAGTACATTTTTGCCGGTTCCAAGGGCGACACCATCCCGTTCACCCGCAACAACGATGGCAGCTACAGTTACAACGGTGACCAGGTGACCCTCGACCTGCCGGTCGGCGATACCATGTCGATGGCCACCAACAGCACCGGCTGGGAAGTGTTCCAGCAGGCCGTCAACACCAGCCGCAGCCAGGTCACCATGACCGCGCCGGCGGTGGACGATGGTCGCGTGGTGCTGTCCAACGGTCAGGTCTCGTCCAGTGTCAGCTACAACAGCAAATTCCGCAGCGGCGAACCCTATACCGTTGAATTCACCAGCGGCACGCAGCTGAGAATCACCGACTCCGGCGGCAACGACGTCACCGCCGAAGCCAGCCAGGGCGGCGCTTTTGATCCCAGCAGCAAAAAAGGTCAGGCGGTGCAGTTCCGTGGTCTGGAACTGACCCTGAACATCAATCTGCAAACCGGTGATGATGCCAATACCGTGTTGCCGGGCCATACCTTCACCCTGGCCGCCAAGCCGGACACCTTTGCCGCGACCCGCAGCCCGGGCAACCCGACCACCGTCCAGGTCACGGGCAGCGAGATCACCGACCCGGTGGCGTATCACGCCAGTTTCCCTACCGGTTCGGCCGTATTGAAGTTCACCAGCGCCACCGACTTCGACCTGTACGCCGCGCCGTTGACCGCCAACAGCCAGCCGGTGTCCAGCGGCACCCTGGCCGGCAACGTGGCCACCGCCTCGGGCGTGAGCTTCACCCTGGACGGTACGCCCGGTGCGGACGATCAGTTCAGCATCGCGGTCAATACTCACGAGACCCAGAACATTCTGGACACCGTGAACCAACTGAAAACCGCGTTGAGCACGCCAACCAACAACGATCCGATTGCGCTGCAAAAGCTGCAGGCTTCGCTGGCCTCCGGTATTGGCAACCTGGCCAGCGGCACCGATCAGTTGTCCAGCGCCTTGAGTTCGGTAGGTGGGCGTGGTCAGGCTCTGGAAACCCAAAGCGACACGAACCAGAGCCTGTTGTTGGCCAATAGCCAGACCCAATCGTCGATCCGCGATTCCGATCCGGCCGAAGTGATGACCCGCTTGACGTTGCAACAGACCATGCTGCAAGCCTCGCAACTGGCTTTCAGCAAGATCACCCAACTGGGCCTGTTCAACAAGATCTGAGCCGGTATCGACCGAGCCGCCAACCGTCTTTTTTAAGCGGTTCCGGGGCTCCGGCCTGAAAAGGTCGGGGCCCGCCGCTCGAGAGTTTTCGCCGTGAAACCATTGCCCCTCGTCAGTATTGTCATTCCTGCGTACAACCCCCGGTTCTTCGATCAGGCACTGCTCAGTGCCCTGGCCCAGACTTACGAGCAGATTGAAATCGTTGTTTGTGACGATTCGCCTGGCGATGAGATTCGCCGGATAGTCGATTCCTTCACTGAGCCGTCCCATCCGATCCGCTATCTGCGAAATCCGCAGCGACTGGGGCTTCAGGGCAACCTGTTGCGTTGTGTCGAAGAGGCCAGGGGCGAGTTCATCAAAGTGCTGTGCGACGATGATCGGCTGTTTGCGCCGAGCATTGCGATGCAGGCCCAGGTGCTGATCGATCACGCCGATGCCAGCGTGGTATTTGCCCTTCGCTTGTTGTGTGACGCTGGCAACTTCATCCTGCCGCCTCGCGTCGACAATTGCCGATTCTCGCCGAACGATGCCCTGCTCAAGGGCGATGACATGCTGGCGATTTTCGAGAGCACGCCGACTAATTTCGTTGGTAATTTCAGTTCCGCCCTGATGCGCCGGGCCGATGTGCTCGAGCTGCTGCCAGCGCTGGTCCAGGGCGGAGCCGGTTTCGTTGCCACCCTCGACTTTGCCTTGTTTGTCTGTCTGATGCGCCGCGGTAACCTGGCAGCGCTCAATACGGTTTTGAGTATCGAGCGCTTGTACCCTGAGCGTTTGAGCAAGACTGCTGAAATGCTCAAGGCTGCGAAAGTGGAGTGGCAATGGTTGGCGCAGATGCTCGCCGCACGCAACGGTGAAGCGGCTCCGGCCTCTGGCTGGGTGCGTTGCGTTGATCTGGACAAAGTCACCGATCAGCCTCACGCCTGGCAGGAATTATGTGTGACCCGCGTGCTGGGCAATCGCAATACGGTCGTCAATGGCCGGGTAGGTGCCCAGAGCGAGAGTTATGCCGAGTTCTACAGCGAGTGGCTGTCGATTCGTCGCTTCAGCGAGGTCGAGCAGCGTGTCATGCCTGCGCGCATCGACAGTTGGCCATTGCGTCCGAACATCGTGCCGATTGTCATCGACAGTGCCGGCGACGACGTGGCATTGGCGACCACGCTGCGCAGCATAGAGGGCCAGCTCTATCCGGCCCAGGCTGTCGTGGTGCTTTCCGACGCCCGTTGTGAGGTCAATGATCGGGTGTTGCAGTTGCCTTATCAGTCCGACTGGGCGCGGCAACTCAATGCCATCGTTGCGCAGTTGGAGGGCGCACATTGGTTCTATCTTCTGCGTGCTGGCGATACCCTCCGTGATTCAGCGTTGTTGATCCTGGCCGAACGCGTGGCGGGCAAGAGCGGAATTCTCTGCGCTTACAGCGACGAAGGCGCGCTGGTAAACGGCGAGTCCATCGAGCCGGTGTTCAAGCCTGATTTCAACCTCGACCTGATGCGCGCCTATCCCTACGTCGGTCGGGCCCTGGCCTTCGAGCGTGAACGCTTCATGACCCTGGGCGGGTTCGACCCGGCTCGCGGTGAGCTGGCGCCTCACGATCTGCTCTGGCGGCTGGTGGAAGAGGCCGGCCCGCAAACCATCGAACACATTGCCGAGATCCAGGTTGAATCCACACTGAGCTTCGCCCAGTGGTTGTCGTGGCCCGAGGTGATCGAGGGCAACGCTCCTATGGTCGGCGCTCACCTGGAGCGTATTGGCGCACCTCACGAGATTCGCCAGGATGTGTTGCCGCTGATCAATCGCATCGACTACCGCTACGGCACCCGTCCGTTGGTGTCGATCATCCTGCGCACGGGTGATTCACTGGCAGCCTTGCAGCGCTGCTGCGAAAGCCTGATCGAGCGCACTGCCTATACGCACTATGAAATCCTGATCGTGGACAGCGGCGTCCGGGATTCGGCCATGCTTAGCTGGCTCGAGGACATGGCGCAGCTGGGCGCGAGCATGCTGCGCGTGCTTCGCTACGCCGGTGACGACAATGACGCCTCGGTGCGTAACTTTGCCGCGAGCCAGGCCCGGGGCGACTACCTGTTGCTGCTGAGCCCGCAGATTGTCATTTGCGAAAGTGACTGGTTGGACGAGATGATCAACCATGCCCTGCGTCCGGAAGTCGCGGTGGTCGGCGCAAGGATACTCAGCCCCCAGGGCACGATTGTCGGTGGTGGGCAGATTCTCGGGTTGGCCGGGCCGGTGGGATCACCATTTTACGGTGAGTCCGCGACCTCTCGTGGCTACATGCAACGTCTGCATACGACCCAGAACTGGAGTTCGGTCAGCAGCGACTGCCTGATAGTGCGCAAGCAGGTGTTCGAGGAGCTGGGTTGTCTCGATGACGCGACGTTCACCCAGGGCCTCAGTGACGTCGATTTGTGCTTGCGTGCAGGTAAAGATGGCTACCTGGTGGTCTGGACACCCTACGCCAGCGTCATGCAAACGACCGGGCAATCGTCAGCCCAGCCGGAAGAAGTGTTGCAGGAGCGCGAACGCGAAGTTTTCTATCGCAAATGGTTGCCGCAGATTGCTCGTGACCCGGCTTACAGTCCTGCCTTGAGTCTTGGGGCTTCCAGTTTCAGTCTGGAACCGTCACTGCGCAATAACTGGAATCCGTTCTGCACCCGTGCATTGCCCTTGGTACTGGGACTGCCGGTCAACTCCACCGCGGTCGGCCACTATCGGGTCACCGCCCCGCTGGCCGAACTCGAAGCCAGCGGGCGGGTGATCGCCCGGGTGGCCTACGAGTCGCCTTCGACCGTGGAAATCGAGCGGCTGTCCCCGGATACCATCGTTTTGCAGGGGCGCTACAGCGAAGGCGCTGCCGGTGACATCCTGCGGATGAAGAAGTACTCCGGCGCCTTGCGGATTTTCGAGCTCGACGATTACGTCGTCAGTGCCCCCAAGAAAAATACTCACGCCCGTAACAAACCGGTCAACACCGAGCAGATGCTGCGCGAGGGAATTGGCTTGTGTGACCGGGTGGTGGTGACGACCCAGGCGCTGGCCGATGCCTTGTCGAGCATGCATAGCGAAATTCGGGTAGTGCCCAACATGCTGCCGCCCGAACCGTGGACCCGGTTGACCAGCCGGCGCGGAACATCTTCCAAGCCGCGGGTTGGCTGGGGCGGCGGGACCAGCCACAGCGGTGACCTGGAAATCATTGCCGACGTCGTCCGCGAACTGGCCAATGAGGTGGAGTGGGTGTTCTTCGGGATGTGCCCGGACGCGTTACGCCCCTACATTCATGAGTTCCACGGCTCCGTCGGGTTGCAGACTTACCCGTTCAAACTGGCCAGCCTGAACCTTGACCTGGCGCTGGCGCCGCTGGAGTTCCACATCTTCAACGACTGCAAGAGCAACCTGCGCTTGCTGGAATACGGCGCCTGCGGCTACCCGGTGATCTGCACCGACACCAAGGCCTACGACGGCTTCCTGCCGTGTACCAAGGTGCGCAGCAACAGTACCGAGGAATGGATCGCGGCAATCCGCATGCACCTGGCCGACCCTGACGCCAGCTACCGCATGGGCGATGAACTGCGCGAAGCGGTGCTTCGTGATTTCATGCTCAGCGGCGACAACTTGCAGCATTGGTTGTGGGGCTGGTTGCCGGACTGAGCATGAGCTGTTTGGGCCGGAAAGCCTGTGGCGAGGGGATAAAATTCCCTCGCCACTAAGATCAGTATTCAACCCTGTTTTGATTCAAATCCCCTCCGGCGAGCTGGCGCGTTTCCTGCAAGCCCCCCTCATATCGCCATAAAACGAGCGCTTGCGGCATTCCGCGGCGCCCGGATCGGCATCGAAGGTGTAATCCCCGCGCCCGCAGAGCGAAACAACGCTTGGCCGAGCCCGGTGATGAACAAGAGGGGAGACGATGAAGGCAGTTATCTTGGCAGGTGGTCTCGGCACGCGGATCAGCGAGGAGTCGCACCTCAAGCCAAAACCGATGATCGAAATCGGTGGCAAGCCAATTCTTTGGCACATCATGAAGCAGTATTCCGCTCATGGAATCCACGACTTCGTCATTTGCCTGGGCTACAAGGGCTACGCCATCAAGGACTTCTTCGCCAACTACTTCCTGCACACCTCCGATGTCACGTTCGACATGTGCAACAACCGCATGGACGTTCACCAGAACTACAGCGAGCCGTGGCGCGTGACCTTGATCGACACCGGTGAAGACACCATGACCGGCGGCCGGCTGCGGCGGGCGGCGCGTTATCTGGAAAACGAAGAGGCGT
The DNA here is from genome assembly GCF_003033885.1 of Pseudomonas rhizophila. NCBI lineage: Bacteria > Pseudomonadati > Pseudomonadota > Gammaproteobacteria > Pseudomonadales > Pseudomonadaceae > Pseudomonas > Pseudomonas rhizophila. Next base: position 2,716,440 of record NZ_CP024081.1, read on the forward strand.
TTTGCTTTACCTATGGCGACGGCGTCTCGGACCTCAACATCGGTGCGCTGGTGGATTTTCACCTGGCGCACGGCAAGCTCGCCACGGTGACGGCAGTCCAGCCTCCTGGACGTTACGGTGCGCTGGAGCGTGACGGCGATAGCGTCCTGGGTTTCACCGAAAAACCTCGGGGTGACGGTGGCTGGATCAACGGTGGTTTTTTTGTCCTCTCGCCGAAGGTCCTGCCTTACATTGCTGACGATCAGACTTCCTGGGAGGCCGAGCCGCTGGCAGCGTTGGCAACGGAACAGCAACTGCAGGCGTTCCAGCACGACGGTTTCTGGCACCCGATGGACACCCTGCGCGATAAAAATCATCTTGAGGCCCTGTGGCAAAGCGGGGAGGCCCCATGGAAACAATGGGGTTGAGCCCGGAGTTCTGGCACGGCAAGCGGGTGCTGGTCACCGGCCACACCGGTTTCAAGGGCAGTTGGCTGGCGCTGTGGCTGCAAAGCCTGGGCGCTCGGGTCAGCGGTTTTTCCCTGGATCCGGCCACCGAGCCCAACCTGTTCGAGCTGGCAAGGGTGGGCGAGGGCATCGATGATCGGCGCGGTGATTTGCGCGACCTCGGCGCGTTGCTGGAAGTGCTCGCCGACGTGCAGCCGCAGATCGTCCTGCACCTGGCGGCTCAACCATTGGTACGCGAGGGTTATCGCGATCCGCTGGGCACTTATTCCAGTAACGTCATGGGCACCCTGAACCTGCTCGAAGCGGTCCGCCAGATCGGCGGCGTGCGAGCCTGTGTCCTGGTCACTACCGATAAGGTCTACGCCAATCAGGAATGGCTGTGGCCCTACCGAGAAAACGAAGCCCTGGGCGGCCACGATCCTTACAGCAGCAGTAAGGCCTGCTGCGAGTTGCTGGCGCAGTCTTATGCCGCCTCGTTTTTCTCCGCCGATCGTTACGCTGAACACGGCCTGGCCCTGGCCACGGCCCGGGCTGGAAACGTACTGGGTGGCGGTGATTTTGCCCCTGAACGGCTGATTCCAGACGTGCTCAAGGCTTGGTCGGCGGACGAACCGGTGACGCTGCGTTATCCCCAGGCCGTACGCCCCTGGCAGCACGCCCTGGAGCCGCTGGCCGGCTACCTGCAATTGGCCGCGCGCCTCTATGAGCAAGGCCCGGAGTTTGCCGGTGCCTGGAACTTTGGCCCCGGCGAGGCCGACATGTGCAGCGTCGGCGAAGTCGTCCAGTTGCTCGCCGAGCGCTGGCCGCTGGCGCCGGGCCTACGGATCGAACCGAGTGCTTTGCATGAAGCCGGCCTGCTGCGCCTGGACAGCAGCCGTGCCCGTCAGTTGCTGGGTTGGCAACCGCGCTGGTCGTTGCAGCAGTGTCTTGCCCAGACCCTCGATTGGCATTTGGCGTGGCAGAACGGCGATGACATGCGTGCGATAACTCTGAATCAATTGAATCTCTACAGAGGTCGGTTATGACTGATTTCACCCTTCAGGCGTTGGCGCTGGAAGGCTTGTATCTGATCCGGCAAAAAGTCTTCTGCGATGATCGGGGCCGTTTTGCCCGATTGTTCTGTCAGTCCCGCCTCACGCTTCAGGGGCGTCCATTCGCTATTCGCCAGATCAACCATTCACGTACGGTCGAAAAAGGTAGCGTTCGCGGTCTGCACTACCAAAAGCCGGGATATGCAGAGTCCAAGCTGATTACTTGCGTCCGGGGCGCGGTATGGGACGTGGTGGTCGACTTGCGGCCGCAATCCCCAACCTACCTGCAGTGGCATGCCGAGGAGCTGCAAGCCGATGACGGCCGCAGTTTGCTGATTCCTGCCGGTTTCGCTCATGGTTTCCAAGCCCTCACTGATGACGCTGAAGTGCTGTACCTGACTGATGCTGACTACGCTCCGGATCATGAAGCCGGCCTTTCGGTGATTGACCCTGCACTGTCTATACCCTGGCCGTTGCCGGTTAAAAACCTGTCGGTCAAAGACGCGAGTCATCCGTTGCTGGACAAAGACTTCAGTGGAGTTGAGCTGTAATGGGGCATTCCTCGACCGTACTGGTTACGGGAGCCACCGGTTTTGTCGGTCGGCATCTGGTCAGTGCTTTACTCGCTAAAGGCTTCAAGGTTCGAGCTTCTGGCCGAAACGTCGAAATCGCGCGTGCCATGCCATGGTTTGATGATGTGGAGTTTTGCACGGCAGACATCCACGCACCGGACCTGGACGTGGCCGCTCTGACTGACGGGGTCGAGGCCATCGCGCATCTGGCTTGGCCAGGCCTGCCGAACTATCAGGCGCTGTTCCATTTCGAGCGAACCTTGCCTTTGGACTACGCGTTTCTCAAGCGCGTGATCGAGGCTGGTGTCAGCCATGTGCTGGTCACCGGTACCTGTTTTGAATACGGGCTGCAAAGTGGCCCATTGAACGAGACGGTGATCGCACAGCCTTGCACGCCGTATGGCCTGGCGAAACATACATTGCATCAGTTTCTTGAAGCCTTGCAGCGCGAGCGCGCCTTTACGTTGCAGTGGGCACGCCTGTTTTATTTGCACGGCGAGGGACAGAGCCCTAACAGTCTGTTGGCCAGTCTCGATCGGGCGATCGACGAAGGTGATGCGCAGTTCAACATGTCTGCGGGCGACCAGTTACGCGATTACCTGGAAATCGGACAAGCCGCTTCTCAATTGGCCTCGCTGATTGCGCGGCGCGATGTCGAGGGGGTGATCAACTGTTGCAGTGGTCATCCGGTGTCGGTGCGGGCTCTGGTTGAACAGCGAGTGCGTGAGCGCCAGTCGGCCATCGCCTTGAACCTGGGGCACTACGGGTACTCGGGTCATGAGCCCATGGCGTTTTGGGGTGATGCTCAGCGGATTTCTCAGCTCAGGAGAGAAGAACATGCAGCATGAACTGTATCGGGCTAGCGGACTGCCGATTCTGCAGAACCGCACATTTGCCACTGCCGAACAGGCTCAGGCGTCGGCCAGCGCGGATATCGTGCTGGTGCAGGACAGCCAGAGCGGTCTGATCTTCAATCAGGCATTCGACGCGAGCAAACTCAGTTATGACGTCGACTATCAAAACGAGCAGGCTCACTCAGTGCAGTTTCAACAGCACCTGAATGACGTCGAAGCGATCCTGGCGCGACATTTCAAAGACAAAAGCCTGATTGAAGTTGGCTGCGGAAAAGGTTATTTCCTCGAGATGCTGCGAGGCATGGGCTACGCCATCACCGGGATCGATCCTTCCTATGAAGGTGATAACCCTGATGTGATCAAGGCTCCCTTCAGTCGGGAGTTGGGGATGGCGGCTGATGCCATTGTGTTGCGCCATGTGCTGGAGCACATCAGCAATCCGGTCGGTTTTCTGACTGAAATCGCCGCTGCCAACCAGAACGGACAGATTTATATCGAAGTGCCGTGTTTCGACTGGATTGTGGAGCACAGAGCCTGGTTCGATGTGTTCTACGAGCACGTGAATTACTTCCGCCTCGCCGATTTGCGCGCAATGTTCGGGACGGTGCACGAGGCGGGTCATTTATTCGGCGGCCAATACCTTTACATCGTTGCGGATCTTTCCACTTTGCGCAGCACACCCGCCGAGGCACCACAGCCGCTGATGCTGCCTGAAAACTTCACCGCCAGCCTCGACCGTGCCGTGCAGATCATCCGGGGCGCGCCTGAGCAAGGTTCGGCGATCTGGGGCGCTTCCTCCAAAGGCGTGATCTATTCATTAGCGCTGCAACGTGCAGGCGTGGCAGTGGATCGCGTGGTGGATATCAATCCAACCAAGCAGGGGCGCTACTTGCCTCTGAGTGGTGTGCGAGTGTCCTCCCCCCAGGAGGCGATGGACACCTTGCCTGAAGGCGCCAATCTGTTTGTGATGAATTCCAATTACTTCGAAGAGATCAAGCGGATGACCGGTGGGCGATACGTCTATCACGCCGTTGACAGCGCTTCGTTCCAATAACCGCGAGATTCGAACATGACCGACAATACTCTTCATAAAACTTTCGAAGCCCAATGCCAGGCTGAAATCTCAGCTCAAGGCCAAGACGAGAAAGTCGTTGCGCTGGCCAAGGAGTTCTTCAACGAATCGGCCCGCCACAAGTACAGCTACCATTTTTCATGGATGGGCCGGCCGATCATCCAGTTGCCGCAGGACATGATGGCCATGCAGGAACTGATCTGGCAGATCAAGCCTGACCTGATCATCGAGTGCGGCATCGCCCACGGCGGTTCGATCATCTACTACGCCTCGTTGCTGGAACTGCAAGGCCACGGTGAAGTGCTGGGCATCGACCTGGATATCCGCCCGCATAACCGTGAAGCCATCGAAAACCACCCGATGAGCAAACGCATCTCGATGATCGAGGGTTCGAGCATCGATGCGGCTATCGCCGAGCAGGTCCATGCAGCGGCCAAAGGCAAGAAAGTCATCCTGGTGCTCGATTCCAACCACACCCACGACCATGTGCTCGAAGAACTGCGTCTGTACGCGCCGCTGGTTTCGGTAGGCAGCTATTGCGTGGTGATGGACACGGTGGTCGAGGACATGCCGGCGGACTTTTTCCCGGATCGTCCATGGGGCCCGGGCGACAACCCGAAAACCGCGGTGTGGAAATACCTCGAGGAAAATGGCGATTTCGAAATTGACCGGCAGTTGCAGAACAAGCTGCTGATCACCGTTGCACCGGATGGCTATCTGCGCCGGGTTCGTTAATTCATCCGTATCAAATCATTGGCGTCTGGCAGGTTGTGGGGACAGGAAATATGCAGGTTCGAAACAATGCTCAAAGCAACGTGGCACCGCTGAACGAGCGGTTCACAGTGGTGGTGATCTCCCACAACCGCAGTGCGTTCCTGCGCCGGACATTGCATTACTACAGCGGCTATCCGTGTTCGGTGCTGGTGCTTGATTCATCGGTCGAGCGCGATGAGCAAATTGCCCGGGACTTTCCCTCGGTCGATTACCGGCACTTGCCTCAGTTCACTTACAAGGGGCTGCAAGACAAGCTGGTGTACGGCGTCAATCAGGTCACGACGCCCTACATGGTGTTCGCCGCCGATGACGATTTCCTGCTGCACGATGCCTTGACCGAATCGGTGGAGTTCCTCGAAGCCAATCCTGACTATGGCCTGTGCCATGGCTACGGGATCATGTATTTGTCCTGCGCCACAGAAGTCTGCTACTTCCGTCGTGATCGCAAGGTGCATGAGGACTACAACAGCGAACTGGCCGAGGACCGTGTGATCCGTTTCATGGATCAGTTCCTTCCGCCGTTCTACGCCGTGACCCGCACCGACCTGCTGCAGCAGTGGTACGGCATGCTGCCGCCAGGCACCAGTTTCGAATGGCAGGAAATCGGTCATACCTTTTACTTGTTGGCGTGCGCCAAGGCGCGGATCTTGCCGATTCCGTTCGCCGTGCGCGAACTCAACTACGGCGGTTCCGAACACAACACCAATGTGTTGACCGTGCTCACCTTCAAGGATGCCAAAAGCGTTGCCGAGCGTGAACAGTTCGCCGAGTTTCTGGCATCCGTGCCTACCCAGCTTACCGAGCAGGCTCCGGAGCGTATCAAACAGATTGCTTTGGACAGTTTTGCGGCCATGGCTGACTGCTTGCAGCAGGGGCGCTCACTCAAAGGTACACAGATCATTCGTTCGGCCTGGCTGGAAGCAGGGGGCGAGCCGATGCGTTCGTTTGGCCCCCAGCAGTTTGTCGAAATGCCATTTTATAATCAGCGGGTTTTCGATCTGCTGACCCAGTTTGAATTCCTGCTGCATGCAATGCCGGCCGGTCGCCTTCAGCTTCAGCAACTGGAAGGCATCCTGCTGCGCCAGCACGAACTGATGCAGGTGCAACCCAACGACAACGAACGCACGATACGCAGCCGCTTGTGGGAAGCCCAAGGTCTTTATGCGTTCAACCGTACCGTGGTCAAGCGCCTGGCCGAGTCGTTGAAGAACAGCGACGAGCCTGAAGAATCGGTGAAGTTGCAGGCCTGGCTCGAGCGTCTGGACTCGGTGCCGGGGCAGCAGGATCGCCGGTTACTGGAGAACATGCACTCCGGTCGCTTGTTGAGCTGGCTTGAAGCACGTAACCCCGATGAACAGCAACTCAAGTCCATCGCCGCCCACCTGGCCGAGCATCAGGGCGGGCCGCGGTTTGGCATCCTGTTGCTGGATCTGGACGCTGACATGTTCAAGTTGCAGGCTACCTTCGACAGCCTGGTCAACGGCCATTGCAAAGCATTCAACGTCGTGGTGTTCACCACGGGTGACTTGCCGGCGACCACCACCGCGCGTGACACCGTGCACTTCGTCAAAGTCAGCACCACCAATTACGTCGAGCGCATCAATCAGATCGTCGGGCAATCCACCGCCGACTGGCTGTTGCTGGCCGAAGCCGGTGACCAGTTCACCCAAAGCGGCCTGCTGCGCGCCAGTCTCGAACTGATCGGTGCCGAGGGCGTGCGCGCGGTGGCCATGGATGAAATCCAGCGCAAGGCCGATGGCGGCCTCACCGACGTATTCCGCCCGGGGGTCAACCTCGATCTGTTGCAATCGGTGCCTTCGTTGATGGCGCGGCACTGGCTGATTCACCGTGAGGTGCTGACCCAGGCCCGTGGCTTTACCGCGCAATACACCCAGGCCCTGGAACTGGACCTGCTGTTGCGCCTGATCGAGGACGAAGGGCTCAGCGGCCTGGCGCATCTGGCCGAGCCGTTGTTGATCTGCAACGCCCCGACGCAGGAAGAAAACCCTCAAGAGCGTCAGGTGTTGACCCGTCACTTGACTGCCCGGGGCTATCGCGCCCAGGTCACTTCGGCCCAGCCGCTGACCTACCAGATCGATTACCAGCACGCCGAACGGCCACTGGTGTCGATCATCCTTGAGAGCCGCGACAACTTCGAACACATCCAACAGGCGTTGGTCAGCGTGCTGCAGCGTACCCGCTACCATCGTCATGAAATCGTGATTGCCGACAACCACAGCCAATCCGAAGACCTGATCCAGTGGCTGGATAGCCTGGAAGGCAAGGGCGACCGGATTAGCATCCTGCGCAGCGACCGCCGCTTGAGCACTTCGGCGTTGTACAACTGGGCCAGCGGCCAGGCCAAAGGTGACTATCTGGTGCTGCTGTCGGCCCAGGTGCAAGTGGTCAATGCCAACTGGCTAGACAGTCTGCTCAACCAGGCCCAGCGGCCTGAAGTGGGGATCGTCGGCAGCAAACAGATGGACAACCGCGGTGTCACCACCCAGGCCGGGCTGGTGCTTAAGCCCGACGGCCAGGTGGGCTCGGTGTTTGTTGGCGAACGCAAGGACGCCAAGGGCTACCTCAACGGTCATCAGGTGGAGCAGAGCTACTCGGCGGTGTCGGGCGCTTGCCTGATGATCCGCAAGGAGCTGTTCGAAGCCGTGGACGGCCTGGACGAGGAACACTTCGCTGAGGCGTTTGCCGATGTCGATCTGTGCCTGAAAGCGTCCGATGCGGGTTATCTCACCGTCTGGACCCCTCAGGCCCAGATGCTGCACCCCGGCACATTCGCCCAAGCGCCACAGGCTGCCGGCGCTCTGCAGGACAAATGGCGGGCGCGCTTTGAACACGACCCGGCCCGTAACCCCAACCTGGCCTTGACCGGCACCGGCTTTGCGCTGGGCACCGCTACGGCTGTCGATTGGTCGCGGTTGCTCGCATAAGCCTGCCAGGCAAAAGGAATCAGGTATGTTCAACGGCAAATCGATTTTCATCTCAGGCGGCACCGGTTCGTTCGGGCGCAATTTCATCCGCCGGTTGCTGGAGCAGTACCAGCCCAAGCGGGTGGTGGTGTTTTCTCGTGACGAACTCAAGCAGTACGAGATGCAACAAACCTTCAATGCCCCGTGCATGCGTTATTTCCTGGGGGACGTGCGTGACGCCGACCGTTTGCGCCAGGCTATGCGTGGGATTGACTACGTGGTGCACGCGGCCGCCCTCAAACAGGTGCCGGCGGCGGAATACAATCCCACCGAATGCATTCGCACCAACGTCAATGGCGCCGAGAACATCATTGCGGCGGCCATCGATAACGGTGTGAAAAAAGTCGTTGCGCTGTCCACCGACAAAGCGGCCAGTCCAATCAACCTGTACGGCGCGACCAAGTTGCTGTCGGACAAACTGTTCGTGGCGGCCAACAATATCGCGGGTGAACAGCAGACCCGGTTTGCCGTGGTGCGCTATGGCAATGTCGCCGGTTCGCGAGGCTCGGTGGTGCCGTTCTTCAGCAAGTTGATCGCAGAGGGTGCGACGGAGCTGCCGATCACCGATGAACGCATGACCCGCTTCTGGATCACCCTCGACCACGGCGTGCAGTTTGTGCTCGACAGCTTTGCCCGCATGCACGGCGGTGAAGTATTCGTGCCAAAGATTCCGTCGATTCGTATCGTCGATCTGGCGTCGGGCATGGCTGGGCATTTGCCTCACAAGAACGTTGGAATTCGTCCTGGCGAAAAACTCCATGAGCTCATGGTGCCGCTCGATGACGCGCGCATGACCATCGAGTTTGCCGATCACTACACCATCCAGCCGTCGATTCGCTTCACCAGCGTGGATGTGGATTTCGCGCTGGACAATTTGGGGGAGTGCGGCAAGCCTGTGGCGGAGGACTTCGAATATCGCTCCGACACCAATCCGCACTTTTTGTCGGTTGATCAGATTGCCGACCTTCATGCCCGGTTGCCGACATGATTCCCTACGGGCGGCAAAGCCTCGATCAAGCTGACATCGATGCGGTGGTCGCGGTATTGCGCTCCGATTGGCTGACCCAGGGGCCGGCGCTTGAGCGTTTCGAACAGGCCATGGCCCTTCGTTGCCAGGCCGATCACGCCGTTGCGGTGTGCAATGCGACCGCCGCGCTGCACATTGCCTGCGTGGCGGCGGGGCTGGGGCCAGGTGATTGTTTATGGACCACCCCCAATACGTTCTTGGCCTCGGCCAACTGCGGGCGTTATTGCGGTGCGCAGGTCGATTTTGTCGATATCGATCTGCTGACCTGGAATCTCGATGCCGATGCCCTTACCACAAAGCTTGAAGAGGCCGAGCGCGATGGAACGCTGCCCAAGGTGTTGGTGGCGGTGGCGTTCTCGGGGCAAAGCTGTGACATGCGTAGAATCGGCCAGCTATCGGAGCGATACGGCTTCACAGTGATCGAGGATGCTTCCCATGCAGTGGGGGCGTCTTATGCGGGCCGGCCGGTGGGCTGTGGTGAATTCGCGGACATGACGGTGTTCAGTTTCCACCCGGTGAAAATCATCACCAGCGCCGAAGGCGGCATGGTCCTGACCAATCGCCCGGACCTGGCACAGCGCCTGCAACGCCTGCGCAGCCATGGAATGACCCGCGAGGTCGGCCAAATGACCGAGCCCAGCCATGGACCGTGGTATTACCAGCAAGTCGAGTTGGGTTTCAATTACCGCATGACAGATCTGCAGGCCGCGCTGGGACTCTCGCAGTTGAACAAGCTGGACGGGTTCATCGCACGGCGCCGTGAGCTGGCAGCGCGATACCATCGTTTGCTGGGCGGTTTGCCATTGACCTTGCCCGGCTTACAGCCCGAGGCGGAGTCGGCCTGGCATTTGTATGTGGTGCGCCTGCAACTCGATGGCATCACCCTGAGCCACCTTCAGGTATTCGAGGGCTTGCGTGCGGCCGGGATTGGCGTAAACCTGCATTACATTCCAGTTCATTTGCAACCGTATTACCGTGACCTGGGATTCGCCACAGGTGATTTTCCCCAGGCCGAACGTTATTACAGCGAAGCCATCAGCTTGCCCATGTTTCCTTCCCTCAGTGATGAACAGCAGGACTATGTGGTCGAGCAGCTGCGCCGATTGCTTGAGGAGTAACGAGGTGAACGCCATCGCGATCATTCCCGCCCGGGGCGGCAGCAAGCGGATTGCACGCAAAAACCTGAAGCTGTTCGCTGGCGTACCCATCATTGTCCACTCGATTCGCACGGCTCTGGCCTCGGGGCTGTTCGCTGAGGTGATTGTCAGCACCGATGACGAAGAAATCGCCGAGCTGGCGCAGGTTCATGGCGCGCGGGTACCGTTCATGCGTCCGGCCGCGCTGGCTGATGATTTCACCGGAACGGCAGCGGTGATTGCCCATGCGGTGGGCGAGTTGCGCGAGCGGTCGTTCGATTTCGCCTGTTGTATTTATGCCACTGCGCCGCTGTTGCAGGCGCGGTTCCTGTGTGAGGGATTTGAGTTGTTGCGCGAGCACCCTGACAAGTCGTTCGCGTTTTCAGTGACCGGTTTTGGTTTTCCCGTCCAACGGGCCTTGACCCTGGATGAGCAGGGCGCGCTGACCCCGCTTTATCCGCAGTTTCGCGACACTCGCTCTCAGGACCTGCCGGAAGCTTTCCAGGATGCCGGCCAGTTTTATTGGGGGCGTCGGGAGGCCTGGTTGCGGGGGGACGTGCTGTTTTCCCCCAACAGCCTGCCGGTGATTCTGCCCCGCCATCTGGTGCAGGACATCGATACCCCTGAAGACTGGAAGCGGGCCGAATACCTCTACGCCGCCTTGAAAGCAGGCGGGGAACTGCAATGAGGGTGCTGATTCGCGCGGACGCCTCGCCAACCATTGGCAGCGGGCACATTGCTCGCTGTCTGACGCTGGCTCGCGTGTTGCGTGGGCAGGGAGCGCACGTCGCGTTTGCCTGTCGCTCGCTGTCAGGGCATCGATTACAGGCACTAGAAACCGAGGGCTTCGAAACATTTGCCTTGCCGGATCTTTATCCCGGCGAGGACCCGCTGCAGGCGATCGAGTCGTTGCTGCCCTGGCAGGCGGATATCACTGCGTTGGAACAGGCCTTGCGCGCTCAGCAGCGTTTCGACTGGATCATCGTCGACCATTATGGCCTGGACCATCATTGGCAAACCGCCGCACGGCGCTTTACGCCCCGGATCATGGCCCTGGACGACCTGGCAACACGTACCTATAGCGTCGATCTACTGCTCAATCAGAACCTGTCCGGCACCCGGGCCGCGTACGCAGGGCTATTACCCGAGCACTGCCAGACACTGCTCGGGCCGCGGTACGCGTTGTTGCGTGATGAGTTTTGTGGTCGGGCGATTGAGCCAAAACCCAAGGTCAGACGGGTACTGGTTAACTTCGGCGGGTTTGATGCCGCGATGCAAACCCATCACGCCATGCAAGCGCTGGCGGATTTTGATGATCTTGACGTCGATTTTGTCGCCGGTGCCGACAACCCGGCCTGGGCTCAGATGCAGGCGATAGTGGCGACTCGGCCGCGCTGGCGGTTGCACAGTTTCGTGCGCAACTTTCATCAGCTCATGTTCGAGGCGGACCTGTTCGTCGGCGCCGGTGGAGGTACCAGTTGGGAACGCGCCGCGATGGGCCTGCCTACGATTTGCATTGCGGTGTCGAACAATCAGCAGGCCAATGGCGAGGTTATGGCGACGCTCGGCGCACACGTTTATCTCGGACCTCGGGAGACGGTCAGCGTCGAGCAGTTGCGCCAGGCCATCGGGTTCGTTGCGGACAATCACGGCATGCGCTGTAGCTTGTCCCAGCGCTCACGGCAACTGGTCGATGGCTTGGGCGCGAAAAGGGTCGCAGCGACGCTGGCCGGTGCTTTGCTGCGGATTCGCCCGGCCACGCAAGCTGATGCCCAGCTGCTTTATGACGGTCGTAACGCCGAGGCCGTACGCCGCGTATCGCTGGATACGTCGATCATTGACTGGGACCGTCATTGTCAATGGCTGCAAGCAAGTCTGGTGAACGCACAGCGCCTGTTGCTGATCGGTGAAACCACGGACGGGCCCGTGGGCGCGTTACGTTATGACTTGCAAGGCGCCGAGGCGCTGGTGTCGATTTATCTGTTCGAAAGTCGTCTGGGGCTGGGGTGGGGCAAGGCGCTGCTGACCCATGGCGAAGCCTTTGCCAGCGCCCATTGGCCTCAACTGCGGACTCTCACCGCGCAAATACTGCCCGTTAACCAAGCATCTCTGAACCTGTTTCGGCAGGCCGGTTTTATTCAAAGTACCTGCGTGTTTACGCGTGTATTGAAGGATCACCCCCATGAATAGTTTCAAGATCGGCCACCGCAGCATCGGGGCGCAGGTGCCACCGTTCATCATTGCCGAAATGAGCGGCAACCATAACCAGTCCCTGGAGGTGGCGTTGCAGATCGTCGAGGCCGCCGCCCGGGCCGGTGCCCACGCCTTGAAGCTTCAAACCTACACCGCCGATACCATGACGCTGGATTTGAGCGAAGGTGAGTTCTTCATCAAGGACCCCAACAGCCTGTGGGCCGGGACCTCGCTTTATGACTTGTACGAAAAGGCTCATACACCGTGGGAATGGCATGCGCCAATTTTCGCCCGGGCCAAGGCGCTGGGCATGCTGGCGTTCTCGACGCCGTTTGACGAGACAGCCGTGGATTTCCTCGAGAGTCTGGACGTGCCGGCCTACAAGATCGCCAGTTTCGAAAACACGGATCTGCCGCTGATCCGCCGGGTCGCCGCCACCGGCAAGCCGTTGATCATTTCCACCGGCATGGCCAGCATCGCAGAACTCGACGAAACCGTGCGTGCCGCCCGCCAAGCCGGCTGCAAGGATCTGGTGCTGCTCAAATGCACCAGCACCTATCCGGCCACGCCGGCCAACAGCAACGTGCGCACCATTGCTCATTTGCGAGAATTGTTCGGTTGTGAGGTGGGCTTGTCGGACCATTCCATGGGCGTCGGGGTGTCTGTCGCCGCCGTCGCGTTGGGCGCGACCGTGGTGGAAAAACATTTCACTCTTGACCGCGCCGCTGGCGGAGTGGACGCCAGTTTCTCGCTGGAACCGGCGGAACTCGCGGCGCTGGTGATCGAAACCGAGCGCGCCTGGCAGGCGCTTGGGCAGGTGCACTATGGCGTGACGGAGGCTGAGCGCAAGTCGCTGGTCTATCGCCGGTCGCTGTACGTGACGCAAGACATGAACCCTGGTGAGGCGTTTACACCGCAGAACCTGCGGGCCATCCGCCCGGGCCTGGGACTGGCTCCCAAACATGTGGACGCCGTGATGGGCCGGCGCGCTCGCCAGGCGATCGCGCGGGGTACTCCCCTGGGTTGGGCACTGGTTGAATAGCTTTGTGATCGAGCTAATCAGTAAAATCGCGTGACCTGTGAGTCATAACGCGCATCTTCACTGTATTGTATTGACCGGGAAGATGGCGCCTGGCCCTTATCAGGCCCAGTGATAGCCCTTTACACTTCCCGTTTGTCGGCGCCCCTCGAATCCTTGCGAGCGGTGGTATTGGGCTGTTTTTAATTGGGAAGCCGTAATGATTGGCATAAAAGGCATTGCGAGCTACGTTCCTGTAGCCGGCGTGGATAATTACGCACAAGGTGCGAAGTTCGACAAGGATGAAGAGTTCATCCTAGGCAAGATCGGTTCCGCCTTCTTGCCGCGCAAGGATGACGGGCAGGAAACCTCGGACCTGTGTGTAGAAGCGGCCAATGCGCTGTTTGCCAACAATCCCGGCCTGAAACGTGAATCTGTCGATGTACTGATCGTCGTTACCCAGAACGGCGACGAAGAAGGCTTGCCTCACACGGCGGCCATCGTTCAGGACAAGCTGGGTTTGCCGACCACTGTCGCAGCGTTTGATATCTCCCTGGGCTGCTCGGGTTATGTCTATGGCATCTACGCCATCAAGGGCTTCATGGAAGCCGCCGGCCTGAAGAATGGCCTGCTGATAACGGCGGACCCGTATTCGAAAATCGTTGATCCGGAAGATCGCAACACCACGATGTTGTTTGGAGACGCCGCCACCGCTACCTGGATGGGCGAGGATGCACCGTGGCACCTGGGCAAGGCCAAGTTCGGCACCGACGGTTCCGGTGCGCCGCACCTGAAGGTCAGCGACGGGGTGTTCTTCATGAACGGTCGCCAAGTGTTCAATTTCGCCTTGATCAAGGTTCCGGCTCATTTGCATGAGTTGCTCGCCGAGTCCGATCTGCAGGCCAGCGACATCGATGCGTTCTGCATTCACCAGGGCAGTGCGGCGATTGTCGATGCGGTGGCGCGGCGTTTCGAAGGCGAGCCGGAGAAGTTCATCAAGGATATGGTCGAGACCGGGAACACCGTGTCGTCGAGCATTCCATTGCTGCTGGAAAAGCACGTGCTCGATTCCGACTGGAAACGCGTGGCGTTAAGTGGTTTTGGCGTGGGCCTGTCCTGGGGCTCGGCGATCATTTATCGTCCTTGAGCCGTTAAAGCCCGAGCACAAAAAATAGCGTCCAAGGTGTAACCTTGAACGCTATTTTTTTGCCTGATGGAAAAGCGAGACGCCATGAGCGAGTTCTTTGAGCGCAATTTCCAGGTGATCGAGCAACGTTGGCCGGCCGTGGCCCAGCGGCTGCTGCTGGAGAATGCCGGTGAGTTGCAGGCCGATCTGGTGGAGGGCCTGGGTTCGACCCTTAGCATCAACGGCATCCAGCTGACCAGCCGGCATGACCGTCTCGCCGAAGCCGACCTGCAAGCCGGCAGCCTGCCGCCAGACGCCACTGCGGTGCATGTCTATGGCACCGGGCTGGGGGATCTGCAAAACCGGCTGCTGGAGCAGGCAGAGGTTGAACATCTGTACGTGCATATCCTCAATGGCTCAGTGTTCGCCCTTGTGTTGCAGTTGCTGGACCAGTCGTCATGGCTTGCTGACCCGCGTGTCGAAATGCTTTACGCCGGCGATCTGGCGGAACTCCAGTTGCCGTTTTTCGCCCTGCCCGCCGAACTGGTGCTGGCCGACGATTTCAACGCGAAGATACGCGACCGGCTGATCAGTGAAACGCATCTGGCCTTCAACAACCGGGAATTCGACCCACGGGCTCCGGAGATCATCGAGCGTCTGCAATCCACCTTCGGTCTCGTGCAAAGGGATCGCGATGTCGCCGAGCTGTTTGGCACCCTCAATGGACGCGAAGTTTTTGTCATCGCCACCGGGCCAAGTCTCGAACAGCACTTCGAGCGGTTGCGCGGCTTGAATAGCCAAGCCGAGCGGCCGCTATTGATCTGTGTCGATACGGCCTATCGGCCCTTGATCATCCAGGGCATCCGACCGGATATCGTGGTCAGCATTGATCAACGCATTTCGGCGCGCCACCTTCCGCCCGAAGACACCGGTGCCATTGCACTGGTTTACCTGCCAATGGCGGACCCATCGGTGATTGAAGCCTGGCAGGGCCGCCGTTATGCCGGTTATTCCGCCAGCCCTGTCTATCATCAAATGCGCCAGCAACTGCCTCGGGGCGAGTTGTACGTAGGTGGCAGCGTGATTCATCCGGCCGTGGACCTGGCCGTCAGGATGGGCGCAGAGCAGGTCACTTTGTTCGGAGCCGATTTCGCTTTTCCCCATGACAAGACCCATGCGGGTTGGGGCGACGGCGACCTGGGGCCACAGTTGGACGCATCCAGGCACTGGGTGCTTGATGGCCATGGCCAGCGGGTCAAGACTCAGCTCAACTTCCGTAGCTATTTGTGTGAGCTGGAGCGATTTGTCGCCGGGCACCCTCAGGTGCGCTTCTATAACAGCAGTCGAGACGGAGCGATGATCGTGGGCACTGCTTTTCATCCGGAGTTTGTGCGATGAGCGGCCTTGAGGTGGTCATCGAAGACGCGCGCGGGTGTGCTCGGCTGTTTCGTCTTGGCCGCGATGTCGAGGCGGGACTGGCGATGGTTGCAGTGGTCGAGGCGGCCCAGCCTTTTGTCGCGCTTATGCCTGGCGATGTCCAGTCAGCGTGGGGCGGTTTGCTTGGCTTGATGTTCAACGATCAGCAGGCTCAGAACTGGCTTTCGCTGGCGGATTATCTGGAGTTCGAGTTGGTTGAGCTATTGACCGCTGGTCAGGCGGTTTAAGTCTTTTTCCCCTCCGCTAGGACCGCTGTCTGGACGAATAGCGGCTCCGGCAATTCCCTGACGTCATTTTTTTACCTTCTAAGCGCTGCCAAGTCCTTGATTTACGAGGGGTGGCACCCTGATGGCAAATTATTTGAAAAAACAGCTAAAGCAAGTTCCGATTACGACGATAACTATTACGAAGGTTCTCTAGGCCACACCCGGCGGTTGCCAGGGCCGGAAGCCGCAGTACCCAACCAACGAGGAATTCGTCATGGCTTTAACAGTAAACACCAACGTCACATCGTTGAACGTTCAGAAGAACCTGAACCGGGCTTCCGATGCTCTCTCCACTTCGATGACCCGTCTGTCTTCCGGCCTGAAAATCAACAGCGCCAAAGATGACGCCGCCGGCCTGCAGATCGCTACCCGTATGACTTCGCAAATCCGCGGTCAGACTGTTGCGATCAAAAACGCCAACGACGGTATCTCCATCGCTCAGACCGCTGAAGGCGCTCTGCAGGAATCCACCAACATCCTGCAGCGTATGCGTGAACTGGCTGTCCAGGCTCGAAACGACTCCAACGGTACTGCTGACCGTGACGCTCTGAACAAAGAATTTGCTCAGATGTCGGACGAACTGACCCGTATCGCCGAGTCGACCAACCTGAACGGCAAGAACCTGATCGACGGTTCCGCTGGCACCATGACTTTCCAGGTCGGCTCCAACACTGGTGCTACCAACCAGATCACTCTGACCCTGGATAGCGGCTTCGACGCTGCAACCTTGAGCGTTGACTCTGCTGCCATCGCCATTACCGGTAACGACAGCGCCACGGCCGAAGCCAGCACCGCTGCTGCAATCGATGCAATCGACGCTGCTCTGGCAACCATCAACTCCAGCCGTGCTGACCTCGGTGCTGCACAAAACCGTCTGACCAGCACCATCTCCAACCTGCAGAACGTCAACGAAAACGCCGCCGCTGCACTGGGTCGTGTACAAGACACCGACTTCGCTGCTGAAACTGCCCAGCTGACCAAGCAGCAGACTCTGCAACAGGCTTCCACTTCGGTTCTGGCCCAGGCCAACCAACTGCCATCCGCTGTACTGAAGCTGCTTCAGTAATAGTCGGATGAGTTTTAGCGGGGGAGTGCGCTTGCGTACTCTCTCGCTTTTTCCGTTCAAGAGGTGATGGACATGGATATGAGCGTGAAGCTGAACTTGTCTTATCCAGCTGCGAAGCCGGCGACGACATTTGCCGACAAGCCAGTGGAGAAGCCTCGAGCCGATGCTGCCACCGTGGTACCGGTCAAGGATGAGCCAAAAGACGCTGAGGCCGAGCAGGAAAAGCTGAAGAGAGCGGTTCAGGAGATCGAAACCTTTGTTCAGTCGGTCAAGCGCAACCTGGAGTTCTCAATCGATGAGCCTTCAGGCAAAGTGGTCGTCAAAGTGATTGCCAGTGGTTCCGGTGAAGTGATTCGCCAGATCCCTAACGAAGAAGTGCTCAAACTGGCGAACAGTTTGAATGATGCAAGCAGCCTGTTGTTCAGCGCACAAGCCTGATAGCTGGCACGAATTTTGTTGTTTGGTTCTTTTGACGTTTTAAAGGTCAAAAGACCGGCGGCACACTGAAGGGAGTCCCACATGGCAAGTCCAATTCTACCTGGCTTGGGTTTAGGCTCTGGCCTTGATACCGGTGCTATCGTCAAGGCATTGGTGGATTCTGACAAAGCAGCCAAGCAAGGTCAGATTGACCGTGCCACCAAGACCAATACCGCCAATATTTCGGGGATCGGCACCCTGAAGTCACTGTTGGCTACCTTCCAGTCCGCGCTTGAAAGCCTGGGCAGCACCACCACGCCTCAATTCACCGGTGTTTCCGCTACTTCGGCCAATACCAGTGCGCTGACGGTGACAGCCGGGAATTCGGCGGTAAGTGGTATCTACTCGGTCAAAGTCACTCAGCTGGCAACCTCCTCAAAAGTTGCCACGGCTGCTTTCGCCGGTGGCGCTTCCAGTGCGGTGGAGACCGGTACGCTGACCATCAGCCAGGGCGGTACGGATTACACCCTTGATATCCCTGCTGATTCGACGCTGCAGTCGGTTCGGGACGCTATCAACAGCAAATACTCCTCCAGCGGTCTGACCGCCAACATCGTGACCGACAGTTTTGGTTCACGTCTTGTGGTGGGCTCGACTAAAACTGGTGCGGGTAACGATATTTCCCTCAGCGGTGTTGCCAGTCTTGCGGCTGACGGCTCTGTAGCGATGGCTACCCCCCCCACCGCGACTTCTTCAGGTTCTCTGGTGTTCGCACAGGATGCCGAGTTCAGCGTCGACGGCCTGGCGATGACCAGTCCGACCAACAAGTTGGATAACGTGGTCTCAGGCTTGAGTATGACGTTAGTCGTTGCCGATACCGGCCCGACGACCGTCACCGTTGCTGCCAATACCGACGGTCTGAAAGCTTCGATCCAGAAATTTGTCGATGCTTATAACGCGATCGCGAAGGCCGTGACTTCCCTGACCAAGCCATCGACAGATGCCGAAGGTAACTCGGTTCCGGCAGCATTGACCGGCGACTCATTGCCTCGTTCGCTTTTGGCGGCTATTCGCGCGCCTTTGTCCGAAACCGGTGCTGGCGATAAGCTGACCGTGTTGTCGCAGCTGGGAATTACCACCAATCAGACGACTGGTGCCCTGGATTTTGACAGTACAAAGTTCGCAACCGCTGTGAACGAAAAGCAATTGGGTGGGGAAATCCAGACCCTGTTCACTGGGGAGAATGGCCTGATCGAGCGCATGCAGAATGCACTCAATCCCTACACGGAGACCAGTAAGAAGGACTCCAACGGGAAGACCGTGGATAACATCCTGACGGCTCGATCCAAGAACCTGGAAGTTCTCAAGGCGAAACTGAGCGAAGATCAGTTGGCCCTTGATCGCCGAATCGAGACCCTCACCGCGGTGCTGACCAAAAAGTACAACGACATGGATACCCTGGTGGGCAGGCTGAAAGCCACTGCCAGTAACATCACCTCGATGTTCGAAGCCATGACGGCACAGCAGAAAAACAGCTGATTCTGGTCGATACACAAAAGCCCGGTAGCGTCTCAGGACGCTCCGGGCTTTCGGCTTTTTCGATCTAAAGTTTTTTGACGCGGCGTCGATACGCTGTTTATACGAACCGAAGTTTTTTTTTGATGAGGTAGAACATGAATCCGATGTTAGCCCTTCGCCAATACCAGAAGATTGGCGCCCAGGCGCAAACCTCCGAAGCAAGTCCCCATCGTCTGGTGCAGATGCTGATGGAGGGCGGGCTGGACCGCATTGCCCAGGCCAAGGGTGCGATGGAGCGCAAGGATATCGCCAATAAAGGCGTACTGATCAGTAAGGCCATCGGCATCATTGGCGGTTTGCGTGAAGGCCTGGACCTGGAAAACCAGGCCGCGTCGGTCACCGAGCTGGATAGCCTCTATACCTACATGATGAAGCGCCTTGCCGAAGCCAACGCCAAGACTGATCCGAAGATCCTCGACGAAGTCGCCGATCTGCTGAGCACGGTCAAGGAAGGTTGGGATGCCATCGCCGTACCGGGTCCGCAATTCTAAGGAGCACGCTCATGAGTCTTGTCTTGCAGCGAATCGAACAAACCCGTGATGCCCTGGTCGGTGCCCTGGCCGAGCGCAACTGGGAGGCAATCGGTCAATTGGACCTGGCTTGCCGTTCCTGCATGGAAGACGTTCTGAGCGAGCCTGAGGTAGACGAGGCGGCGTTGCGGAGCAATCTTGAGGAGTTGCTGGGGGTCTATCGGCAGCTGCTGGAGGCGGCCACTGGCGAGCGTCAGGCGATTGTCGACGAGATGTCGCAGATCCATCAAGCGCAGAACGCGGCAAAGGTTTACCATCTGTTCGGTTAACGCTCAGTTAATCCGAACAAAGTGCGCCATAAATTTGACTGTGCACGGTTTTTTGACTTAACTAGTGGCTGTTTACAGATTTCAGGCGTCTACAGGCATGACAAGTCTGCAAGCGTCTAGCTTGCCCCCAAATTCCGGGCATTGAGTTGACTAGGGAAGTTGCTATTGCATGTGGCGTGAAACCAAAATTCTCCTGATCGATGACGATAGCGTCCGCCGCCGCGATTTGGCGGTGATCCTAAATTTTCTTGGTGAAGAAAATTTACCCTGCGGAAGCCATGACTGGCAGCAGGCCGTCGGCTCTTTGTCGTCCAGTCGTGAGGTCATTTGCGTTCTGATCGGAACCGTAAATGCACCCGCAACGCTTTTGGGCTTGCTAAAGACACTCTCAACCTGGGATGAGTTCCTTCCGGTTTTGTTAATGGGCGAAAATTCTTCCGTTGACTTGCCTGAGGACCAGCGCCGCCGGGTACTTTCCACCTTGGAAATGCCTCCCAGCTACAGCAAGTTGCTCGATTCGCTGCACCGCGCCCAGGTTTATCGCGAGATGTACGACCAGGCGCGCGAGCGCGGCCGGCATCGCGAGCCCAACCTTTTCCGTAGTCTTGTTGGCACCAGTCGGGCGATCCAGCATGTGCGCCAGATGATGCAGCAGGTCGCCGATACCGACGCCAGCGTGTTGATCCTGGGTGAGTCGGGCACCGGCAAGGAAGTGGTTGCGCGTAACCTGCACTACCATTCCAAGCGTCGCGAAGCGCCGTTCGTGCCGGTCAACTGCGGTGCGATCCCGGCCGAGTTGCTCGAGAGCGAACTGTTCGGACACGAGAAGGGCGCCTTCACCGGCGCCATCACCAGCCGGGCCGGGCGGTTCGAGCTGGCCAACGGCGGCACGCTGTTTCTCGATGAAATCGGTGATATGCCGTTGCCGATGCAGGTCAAGTTGCTGCGAGTCTTGCAGGAACGCACCTTCGAGCGCGTGGGCAGCAACAAGACCCAGAGCGTCGATGTACGAATCATCGCCGCGACCCACAAGAACCTCGAGAGCATGATCGAGGTGGGCAGTTTCCGCGAAGACCTCTATTACCGCCTCAATGTTTTCCCGATTGAAATGGCACCGCTGCGTGAGCGGGTCGAAGACATCCCGCTGCTGATGAACGAACTGATTTCGCGCATGGAGCACGAGAAGCGCGGCTCGATCCGTTTCAACTCGGCGGCAATCATGTCCCTGTGCCGCCACGGTTGGCCGGGTAACGTCCGTGAGCTGGCCAATCTGGTCGAGCGCATGGCGATCATGCATCCCTACGGTGTGATCGGCGTGGTCGAGTTGCCGAAGAAATTCCGTTATGTCGACGATGAAGACGAGCAAATGGTCGATAGCCTGCGCAGCGATCTGGAAGAGCGCGTGGCGATCAACGGCCATACGCCCGACTTCACCGCCAATGCCTTGCTGCCACCAGAAGGCCTTGACCTCAAGGATTATCTGGGAGGCCTGGAACAAGGCCTTATCCAGCAGGCCCTGGACGATGCCAACGGTATCGTGGCCCGCGCCGCCGAACGCCTGCGCATCCGTCGTACCACCCTGGTGGAGAAGATGCGCAAGTACGGCATGAGCCGTCGCGAAGGAGATGAACAGGCGGATGATTGACGCCTGTTTTCCAACCGCCTGATTTTTCAGGCGGTTTTTTTTCGGCACGGGTATTGCTACATCCCTCGCAACGTTCCGTTTAACTGACGGTCAGCCAAGCGAGAGAGCACGATGACCCAAGCCGCCCAGATCTCACCTGTCCCCGAGCCGGGGATCATGCCGTCCGCCGAGCAGGCAAGCCGGGTTGGACTTGAGCAGGCCTTTTCGCTGTTCGACCAGATGTCCAGCCGGTTGACCGATTCCTACAGCCTGCTCGAAGCTCGCGTCACTGAGCTCAAGGGCGAGCTGGCAGTGGTCAGTGCCCAGCGCATGCAGGAGCTGGCGGAAAAGGAACGGCTGGCTAATCGGCTGCAAAATCTCCTCGACCTGTTGCCCGGTGGCGTTATCGTCATCGATGCCCATGGGCGCGTGCGCGAAGCCAATCCGGCGGCCTGCGAGCTGCTTGGCCTGCCATTGGAGGGCGAGTTGTGGCGGCACGTCATCGCCCGCTGCTTCGCCCCGCGTGAAGACGACGGCCATGAAGTGTCGCTCAAGGACGGTCGGCGCCTGTCCATCTCCACTCGTTCGCTGGACGCCGAGCCCGGGCAGCTCGTGTTGCTCAATGACCTGACCGAAACCCGTCACCTGCAAGATCAACTGGCCCGCCACGAACGCCTGTCTTCCCTGGGGCGGATGGTGGCCTCGCTGGCTCATCAGATTCGTACGCCGCTGTCGGCCGCTTTGCTGTACGCCAGTCATCTGACCGAGCAGCAACTGCCGGTGGAAACCCAGCAACGCTTCGCCGGACGCCTGAAAGAGCGGCTGCACGAGCTGGAGCATCAGGTGCGCGACATGCTGGTGTTCGCTCGTGGCGAGTTGCCATTGACCGATCGCGTCACCCCCAAGGTCTTGCTGCAATCCTTGCAAGCCGCCGCATTGACTCACGTGCAGGACCTGCCAATTCGCTGGCAATGCGACAGCCATGATGGCGAGGTGTTGTGTAATCGCGACACCCTGGTGGGCGCAGTGTTGAACCTGATCGAAAACGCGGTCCAGGCCAGCGGCGGCGACGTCCGGCTCAAAGTGCACTTGTTCACACGGGGCAACACCTTGCGCTTGTGTGTCAGTGACAGTGGTAGCGGCATCGAGCCAGCGGTGCTGGCGCGTTTGGGCGAACCCTTTTTTACCACCAAGACCACAGGCACGGGCTTGGGCCTGACCGTAGTCAAGGCAGTGGCGCGTGCCCATCAGGGAGAATTGCAACTGCGCTCGCGTCTGGGGCGTGGCACCTGTGCACTGGTGCTTTTGCCATTGTTTTCCAGTACGCCGGGAGTGGAGTGAAGGTCATGGCGATCAAGGTGTTACTGGTTGAGGATGACCGGGCCCTGCGTGAGGCGCTGGCCGATACCCTGGTGCTGGCCGGGCACGATTACACCGCCGTCGGTTCGGCGGAAGATGCTTTGCTGGCCGTGGCTCAAGAGACCTTCGGCCTGGTGGTCAGTGACGTCAACATGCCGGGCATGGATGGGCACCAGCTGCTTGGTTTGTTGCGCGCCCGCCAACCTCAATTGCCGGTCCTGCTGATGACTGCCCACGGTGCCGTCGAGCGTGCCGTGGATGCCATGCGCCAGGGGGCTGCGGATTATCTGGTCAAGCCGTTCGAGCCCAAGGCGCTGTTGGACCTGGTGGCCCGCCATGCCTTGGGCAGCCCTGCCGTCGAGGGTGAAGGCCCGGTCGCGATCGAACCGGCCAGTGCGCAGTTGCTGGCGTTGGCCGCGCGGGTGGCTCGCAGCGACTCCACTGTTTTGATTTCCGGCGAATCCGGCACCGGCAAGGAGGTGCTGGCGCGCTACATTCACCAGCAATCCCGGCGTGCCAGCGAACCGTTCATTGCCATTAACTGTGCGGCGATTCCCGACAATATGTTGGAGGCGACGCTGTTCGGTCACGAGAAGGGCTCGTTTACTGGCGCCATCTCGGCCCAGGCCGGCAAGTTCGAGCAGGCTGACGGTGGCACCATTCTGCTCGATGAAATTTCCGAAATGCCCCTTGGCCTGCAAGCCAAGCTGTTGCGCGTGTTGCAGGAGCGGGAAGTGGAGCGGGTGGGTGCGCGCAAGCCTATCAGCCTGGATATCCGCGTGGTGGCGACCACCAACCGCGACCTGGCTGGCGAAGTGGCGGCAGGGCGTTTTCGCGAAGACCTTTACTACCGTCTATCAGTATTTCCGCTGGCCTGGCGACCGTTGCGCGAGCGCACCGCCGATATCCTGCCGCTGGCCGAGCGTCTGCTGACCAAACACGTCAATAAAATGAAGCATGCGGCAGCCAGGCTGTCCCCCGAGGCCCAGGCGTTTCTGATCGCCTACCCTTGGCCTGGCAACGTACGGGAGCTGGATAACGCGATTCAGCGGGCATTGATTCTGCAGCAGGGCGGTCTGATCCAGCCGGAAGATTTTTGCCTGAGCGGTCCGGTGGCCTGCGCGCCATTGCCGGCCGTGTCAGCGGTCCCGGCGTTCGCCCCTCCGGCGGAAGTGGAGGGCGAATCGGCCGGTGCTTTGGGAGACGACCTGCGTCGTCGCGAATTCCAGATGATCATCGACACCCTGCGCGCCGAGCGCGGGCGTCGCAAGGAAGCGGCCGAGCGCTTGGGGATCAGCCCGCGCACCCTGCGCTACAAGCTGGCGCAAATGCGTGACGCCGGCATGGACGTCGAGGCCTACCTGTTCGCCAGTTGAGTGATGTGCACCGAATATCCCTTGTGGGAGCGGGCTTGCTCGCGAAAGCGATTTACCAGTCGCCGTTGCATTGACTGAACCACCGCCTTCGCGAGCAAGCCCGCTCCCACATGCATTTGTTTTTTACGGTCACGGAGCTGGCACCCTTGTTGCTAATACCTGTGTACCCGCTGAGTAAGTGTCAAAAAAATGCGGGCCGCCAGAGAGAGTAGACCATGAGCCAAGGTATTGAATTTAATCGGTTGATGCTGGACATGCGGGCCATGCAAATGGACGCCATGGCACAGCCTAAGTCGGTCGCGGTCCCGGAAGTGGGCGCCAGCAGTTTTTCCGACATGCTCGGTCAGGCCGTCAATAAAGTGAACGATACCCAGCAGGCATCGAGTCAGTTGGCCAGTGCTTTCGAGATTGGCAAAAGTGGCGTCGATCTGACGGACGTGATGATCTCTTCGCAGAAAGCCAGTGTCTCGTTTCAGGCGTTGACCCAGGTTCGTAACAAGCTGGTTCAAGCCTACCAAGACATCATGCAGATGCCGGTCTAAGGAAATTATTGAGTCATGGCAGAAGCAGTCGCTGATAACGTTCCGGCCAAGGCCACTCCGCCCGACGGCAAACCGCCGCTGTTCGGTCTGTCCTTCCTGGAAAACCTCTCCGAGATGACCATGCTGCGTCAGGTGGGCCTGTTGGTCGGCCTGGCTGCCAGCGTGGCGATCGGGTTTGCCGTGGTGCTGTGGTCCCAGCAGCCAGACTACCGTCCTTTGTACGGCAGTCTGGAGGGCATGGACGCCAAGCAAGTCATGGAAACCCTGGCTGCCGCCGACATTCCTTATACCGTCGAACCCAATTCCGGCGCCTTGCTGGTCAAGGCCGACGACGTGGCGCGCGCGCGCCTCAAGCTCGCCGCTGCTGGCGTAACGCCCACCGATGGCAATATCGGTTTCGAGATCCTCGACAAGGACCAGGGCCTGGGTACCAGCCAGTTCATGGAGGCGACCCGTTATCGTCGCGGCCTTGAAGGCGAATTGGCGCGCACCATTGCCAGTCTGAACAACGTCAAGGGTGCCCGTGTGCACCTGGCGATTCCAAAAAGCTCGGTGTTTGTGCGCGATGAGCGCAAGCCAAGCGCCTCGGTACTGGTTGAACTGTATTCCGGTCGCTCTTTGGAGCCCAGCCAGGTCGTGGCCATCGTCAATCTGGTGGCTACCAGTGTTCCCGAGTTGAGCAAGTCCCAGATCACCGTGGTCGACCAGAAGGGCAACCTGTTGTCCGATCAGGCGGAGAACTCTGCTCTGACCATGGCCGGCAAGCAATTCGACTACAGCCGTCGCATGGAAGGCATGCTGACTCAGCGGGTGCACAACATCCTGCAACCGATCCTGGGTAACGACCGCTACAAGGCCGAGGTGTCGGCCGATGTGGATTTCAGCTCCGTCGAATCGACGTCCGAACAGTTCAACCCTGATCAACCGGCGTTGCGCAGCGAACAGTCGGTGAACGAGCAACGCACCGCCAGCAATGGCCCGCAAGGCGTGCCTGGTGCGCTTAGCAACCAACCGCCGTCGCCGGCCAGCGCGCCCCAGACCACCGGTGGTGCCACTGCGGCCGCTGGCATGGTGCAACCGGGCCAGCCGCTGATCGACGCCAACGGCCAACAGATCATGGATCCGGCCACCGGTCAGCCGATGCTGGCGCCGTACCCGGCCGACAAGCGCCAACAATCGACCAAGAACTTCGAGCTCGACCGTTCCATCAGCCACACCAAGCAGCAGCAGGGCCGTTTGAATCGCCTGTCGGTCGCGGTGGTGGTGGACGATCAGGTCAAGATCAACCCGGCCAATGGCGAAACCAGCCGTGCGCCGTGGAGTGCCGACGAACTGGCGCGGTTCACTCGCCTGGTGCAGGACGCGGTCGGTTTCGACGCCAGCCGTGGCGACAGCGTGAGCGTGATCAACGTGCCGTTCTCCCAGGAGCGCGGCGAAGAAATCGCCGACATTCCATTTTATTCGCAACCCTGGTTCTGGGATGTGGTCAAGCAAGTATTGGGTGTGCTGTTCATCCTGATCCTGGTGTTCGGCGTGCTGCGTCCGGTGCTCAACAACATTACCGGTGGCGGCAAGAACAAGCAGTTGGCTGGCTTGGGTGATGTAGAGCTGGGAGGCATGGGCGGCCTGGATGGCGAGTTGGCCAATGATCGCGTCAGCCTCGGCGGGCCGCAGAGCATTCTGTTGCCAAGCCCGAGCGAAGGCTATGACGCTCAGTTGAACGCTATCAAGAGTCTGGTGGCAGAAGATCCGGGTCGTGTGGCCCAGGTCGTGAAAGAGTGGATTAACGCAGATGAGTGATAATCGAGCCGCTGTTGCCAAATTGTCCCGGGTCGACAAAGCCGCGATTTTGCTGCTGTCCCTGGGATCGACCGACGCCGCCCAAGTGTTGCGTCACATGGGGCCCAAGGAGGTCCAGCGCGTGGGCGTGGCCATGGCGCAGATGGGCAACGTGCACCGTGAGCAGGTCGAACAGGTGATGAGCGAGTTCGTCGACATCGTCGGCGACCAGACCAGCCTGGGCGTCGGATCTGACGACTACGTGCGCAAAATGCTCACCCAGGCCCTGGGCGAGGACAAGGCCAATGGCCTGATCGACCGGATTCTGCTGGGCGGCAATACCAGCGGCCTGGACAGCCTCAAGTGGATGGAGCCGCGCGCGGTGGCTGACGTGATTCGTTACGAGCACCCGCAGATCCAGGCGATCGTGGTGGCTTACCTCGACCCGGACCAGGCCGGTGAAGTGCTGGGCAACTTCGATCATAAGGTGCGCCTGGACATCATCCTGCGGGTATCGTCGCTCAATACCGTGCAGCCGGCGGCCCTGAAAGAATTGAACCAGATTCTCGAGAAGCAGTTCTCGGGTAACTCCAATGCCTCGCGCACCACTCTGGGTGGCATCAAGCGCGCGGCGGACATCATGAACTTCCTCGACAGTTCGATCGAAGGCCAGCTCATGGACTCGATCCGCGAGTTCGACGAAGACCTGTCCGGTCAGATCGAAGACCTCATGTTCGTGTTCAACAACCTGTCCGATGTCGACGATCGCGGCATTCAGGCGCTGTTGCGCGAAGTGTCCTCCGACGTCCTGGTACTGGCCCTCAAGGGGTCGGACGAAGGCGTCAAGGAAAAGATCTTCAAGAACATGTCCAAACGGGCGGCCGAACTGTTGCGCGACGATCTCGAGGCCAAGGGCCCGGTACGTGTCAGCGACGTGGAAACCGCACAAAAGGAAATCCTCACCATCGCCCGCCGTATGGCCGAAGCCGGAGAGATCGTGCTCGGTGGCAAGGGCGGCGAAGAGATGATCTAAGGTCGTTATGTCTGCCAAGAGTGATGGTTCACCCAGCGACCTGATCCGCGCTCGGGACGTCGGTGGTTTTGACGTCTGGTCGCTGCCCAGCTTCGATCCCCACGTGCCCGAGCCTGAGCCTGAGCCCGAGGAAGAACTGCCGGAAATGGAGGAGGTGCCGCTGGAAGAAGTCCAGCCACTGACCCTCGAAGAAGTCGAAAGCATTCGTCAGGAGGCCTACAACGAAGGCTTCGCCATTGGTGAAAAAGAAGGTTTCCATAGCACCACGCTCAAGGTTCGCCAGGAAGCCGACGTAGCGCTGACAGCCAAGCTCCGCGCGCTGGAATCGCTGATGCTCAACCTGTTCGAGCCCATCGCCGAGCAGGACACTCAGATCGAGAAGTCCCTGGTCGGGCTGGTGCAGCACATCACTCGACAAGTGATCCAGCGGGAACTGGCCATTGATTCGAGCCAGATCGAACACGTCATGCGCGAAGCCCTCAAGCTTTTGCCGTTGGGCGTGGGCAATGTGCGGCTGTACATCAATCCTCAGGATTTCGAACTGGTCAAGGCGCTGCGTGAGCGTCATGAAGAAACCTGGCGCATCGTCGAGGACGAATCCCTGCTGCCGGGCGGTTGCCGTGTGGAAACCGAGCACAGCCGCATTGATGCGACCATCGAAACCCGCATCAGCCAGATCATGGCCAAGCTCTTCGACCAGTTGCACGAACAGGCACTGCACCCGGCTGCTGCCGACCTGAGCCTGGAATTGCCGGACGAGCCCCAGGTTGACACCCCTATTGATCCAGACGCCGCAGAGTCGGATGCTCTTGAACTCAGTACCCCTGAACTGGACGGCCGCGATGCGCCTTGAGCGAACCAGCTTCGGCAAGCGCCTGGGCAGCTACGCCGAGGCCACCGAGCTGGCCGGGCAGCCGATCCTGGAAGGGCGCTTGCTGCGCATGGTTGGCCTGACCCTCGAAGCCGAGGGCCTGCGTGCCGCCATGGGCAGTCGCTGCATGGTGATCAACGACGACAGTTATCACCCGGTCCAGGTCGAAGCCGAAGTCATGGGCTTCTCCGGCAGCAAGGTCTTTCTGATGCCGGTGGGCAGCGTAGCCGGCATCGCACCTGGCGCGCGGGTTGTGCCTTTGGCTGACACCGGTCGGCTGCCCATGGGCATGAGCATGCTCGGACGGGTGCTGGACGGCGCCGGGCGTGCCCTGGACGGCAAGGGCGGCATGAAGGCCGAGGATTGGGTGCCGATGGACGGCCCGACGATCAACCCCCTCAAGCGCGACCCCATCAGCGTGCCGCTGGACGTGGGCATTCGTTGCATCAACGGTTTGTTGACGGTCGGGCGCGGTCAGCGTCTGGGCCTGTTTGCCGGTACGGGGGTGGGCAAGAGTGTGCTGCTGGGCATGATGACCCGATTCACCGAGGCGGACATTATCGTGGTCGGGCTGATCGGCGAGCGGGGCCGCGAGGTGAAGGAGTTCATCGAGCACATCCTCGGCGAAGAGGGCCTCAAGCGATCAGTGGTCGTGGCTTCGCCAGCCGATGATGCACCGTTGATGCGCCTGCGGGCCGCCATGTACTGCACGCGAATCGCCGAGTATTTCCGCGACAAGGGTAAGAATGTCCTGCTGCTGATGGACTCGTTGACCCGTTTCGCCCAGGCCCAGCGGGAAATCGCCCTGGCCATCGGCGAACCGCCGGCCACCAAGGGCTATCCACCCTCGGTATTCGCCAAGTTGCCCAAGCTGGTTGAGCGCGCCGGTAATGCGGAAAAGGGCGGCGGTTCGATCACGGCGTTCTATACCGTGCTGTCCGAAGGCGACGATCAGCAGGATCCCATTGCCGACTCGGCCCGTGGCGTGCTCGACGGTCACATCGTGTTGTCCCGGCGTCTGGCCGAAGAAGGGCACTATCCGGCCATCGACATCGAGGCGTCCATTAGTCGGGTCATGCCGTCGGTCATCAGCGCCGAGCACCTCAAGCGTGCCCAACAGTTCAAGCAATACTGGTCGCGCTATCAGCAAAGCCGCGATCTGATCAGCGTCGGTGCCTACGTGCCCGGCGGTGATCGTGAGACCGATACCGCCATCAATCTCTATCCGGCAATGGCGGTCTATCTGCGCCAGAGCCTGAACGACAACATCGGCATGGGCGCCAGCGAGGCGCACCTGCAGAGCATCTTCACTCCGGTCGCCGGCGGATAACCGGCCATGGCCACGAGTCGTGCGGCGCGTCTGGCGCCCGTGGTGGAGATGGCGGAAAAAGCCGAAAAAACCGCCGTCCAGCGTCTGGCATATTTCCAGGGGCAGGTGGCCGTCGCCGAAAGCAAACTGGCGGACCTGGAAAACTTCCGTCTCGAATACCAGGAGCAGTGGATCGCCCGTGGCAGCCATGGGGTTTCCGGCCAATGGTTGCTGGGTTACCAGGGCTTTCTTGCGCAATTGGGCACCGCCATTGACCAGCAGCGCCAGAGTCTGGTCTGGCACCAGAACAACCTGGAAAAGGCTCGCCAGAGTTGGCAGGAGGCTTTCGCCCGGGTCGAAGGGCTGCGCAAACTCGTACAGCGTTATATCGACGAAGCGCGGCGATTGGAGGACAGGCGCGAGCAAAAACTGCTGGATGAATTGTCCCAGCGTCTGCCGCGTCAGGATCCGTATTGATCATCGGGCCGGGATTTTGAGAGGGAAGTGTTCCAAACCTTGCTCAGACTTCTACCAGGTGCTAAACCTTGTACACGTATGTCCATGACAAGGAAGCCGAACATGTCAGTCGTTACCGAAGTATCCCCCGATGGGCAAAAGCTGACGATCTCGATCAAGGGTCGTTTCGATTTTGGGCGGCATCAGGAGTTTCGCGAGTCTTACGAGCGGCTCAACAAAAAGCCCGAATCCATTGTGGTGGACTTGAAAGAAGCCACTTATCTCGACAGTTCCGCCTTGGGCATGCTCCTGTTGCTACGCGATCATGCCGGCGGCGAAGATTCGGATATCCGGATCGTGAACAGCAACAGTGACGTCAAGAAAATCCTCGCGATCTCCAACTTCGACAAGCTGTTCGATATCTATCCGAAAGAAGAAGCCGGGAAAGACAGCTCGGGAGAAAAAGACAAGCCACAGGCAGGCCATCTCCAGGACAAACTTCATCCCGGAAAAGCTTGACCGGCAGCCATGTTGTCCGACCTCGAACCGCTGACGGTCCTGATTGCCGAAGACAGTGCCGCTGACCGACTGCTGCTGTCGACTATTGTCCGTCGTCAGGGCCATCACGTGCTCACTGCGGCTGACGGTGCCGAAGCGGTGGACATCTATATCCAGCAGCGTCCGCACCTGGTGCTGATGGATGCGATGATGCCGGTGATGGATGGTTTCGAGGCGGCGCAAAAGATCAAGCAACTGGCCGGGGAGCAGTTGGTTCCGATCATCTTTCTCACCTCGTTGACCGAAAGCGAAGCCTTGGCCCGATGTCTGGAAGCCGGGGGGGACGATTTTCTGGCCAAGCCGTATAACCAGGTCATCCTGGCCGCCAAGATCAAGGCCATGGACCGCTTGCGTCGGTTGCAGGCCACTGTCGTGGAACAGCGTGACCAGATATCCCGGCACCATGACTACCTGCTCAACGAGCAGCGCGTGGCCAAGGCCGTGTTCGACAAGATCGCCCATTCCGGCTGTCTGAGCGCACCGAACATCCGTTACCTGCAATCCCCTTACGCCCTGTTCAACGGCGATCTGCTGCTGGCCGCATTCAACCCGGCGGGCGATATGCACATCCTGCTGGGGGATTTCACCGGACACGGTTTGCCGGCCGCTGTCGGCGCGATGCCGCTGGCGGAGGTGTTCTACGGCATGACCGCCAAAGGTTATGGCCTGGCGCAGATCCTGCGGGAGATGAATGCCAAGCTCAAGCGCATCCTGCCGGTGGACATGTTCTGTTGCGCGACCCTGTTATGCCTGAGTTTCCAGCGCTGCACGGTGGAAGTCTGGAACGGCGGCATGCCCGATGGTTACCTGCATGACAGCCTCAGCGGTGTGCGCACGCCATTGCCGGCGCGGCACCTGCCGCTGGGCGTGCTCACTCCCCAGTTGTTCGATGACCGCACTGAAGTACACCCCATGTCGCTGGGTGACCGGGTATTCCTGCTGTCCGATGGCGTGATCGACACCGCTGACGACAATGAGCAGCTGTTTGGCGTGGAGCGTTTGCAACAGGTCTTTTCGGCCAATCGTGAGCCCGACTGTCTTTTCGAAGACATCCAGCAAGCCTTGCGGGACTTTCGCGGCGAGCCGCGGGACGACTTCAGCATGGTCGAGGTGCGCTTGGTCGCGCCGACGCAACTCAACCCGCCACCGCCGGTCTATTCCGATAGCGGCCAGTCCAGTCCCCTGGACTGGTCGATGAGTTTCGAGTTTCGCGCGCAGACGCTCAGGCGGTTCAACCCGATGCCGTACCTGTTGCAGCTGTTGCTTGAGGTTCATGGGCTCAGGGCTCAGAGTGGCGCTCTTTACAGCGTGCTGTCGGAGCTCTACTCCAATGCGCTGGACCATGGCGTATTGGGGCTCGATTCGAGTCTCAAGCGCGACGCGTCGGGTTTCGCCCGTTACTACAGCGAGCGCAACCAGCGCCTGGATGAATTGAACAGCGGTCACGTCCGGGTTCATGTGCACGTCACGCCTCACGGTGACGGTGGTCGTCTGGTCATTGAAGTCGAAGACAGTGGCCAGGGCTTCGATGTCGCCCGGGTGTTGGCACGACCTGCGGACAGTAACCGGTTGTCGGGGCGCGGCGTGAGCCTGGTGCGTCAGTTGAGCCATCAGGCCTGCTGGTCCGACGATGGTCGTAGTGCGCGCGTGGAGTTTTTCTGGGAGGCTCTGGCATAATCGGCGCCATTCTTGATCAGGGAGCGAACAAGTGAGTGAGATTCATCTGGACCGCGACGTACTGAGTACGTTGAAGGAAGTCATGGAGGACGGGTATCTGGAGTTGCTGGATACCTTTCTTAACGATTCCGAAGCACGCCTGCGTGTGCTGCATGAGGTGCGGGATGCGGAAAAGCTCAGTGCCACGGCCCACAGTTTCAAGGGCAGCAGCAGCAACATGGGTGCCATCCGCCTGGCAGAACTGTGTGGCGAACTGGAGCAACGTGCCAAACAGCCGTCGTTGAGCGGGATTGAAAAGCTGGTCAGCGAAATCGACAGTGAATTCGCCCATGTCCGCAAGCTTTGCAGGGAAGAGCGTGAAGGGTTCCACTGCTGAGATTCGAGCATTGCCAATAGGTTGGCCCGTCCCTTGCATTGTCCTCTCTCGACTGTACCTATGATTCCAGTGCAGCGGAGACCTTTTTATGCCCGTAACGCCCAATACACTGCTTCAGGCCACCCCGCAGGCCAAGCCTCAGGCCGCCGTCAATTCACCGGCAGCGGCCCCTGAGTTCGGGAATAAAGCCTCCAGCTTCGCCCAGGTCTTCGCCCGCCAGGCCCCCGCGAAGTCGTCGACCGCCCCCGAGCCATCGGTTAAACAGGTGCGCGACCAGGCTTCTGATAACACCGTCAAAAAAGACGATGGCAACGAAACGGCTGCCGCCTCCGAGACGACGGTTGCCGATAGCGGCAAATCCTTGCCCGCCGACAAGCCGTCAACGGCCGATGACAAGGTGGCCAGTGATGACGGTGCCGACACGACTGAAACCCCAGTGGCGGAAGTTGCTTCTGGCGATCCGGCTGTGGACCCCGCGCTGCTGCCGGATATGATCGCAACGGTTGTCGCAACCGAGGCAGAACCCGCCCCCGTGGTGGCCACGACGATGCCTCAAGTCGCGGCTGCGGTGGCGGCGCCGGTTGCTCCATTGGCCGCAGCGGCCCAGGCTTCGGTGGCGGTCGATCCTGAGTTCGATCCGGCGGCCGATCCGCTCGATGCATTGCCTGCCTTGCGTCTGGCGATGGAGCAGAGCGGCCATGTTTCCGCTGCCAGCCAGGCGCAGTCCAAGACACCTGCCCCTGCATCGCTTGACGGTGAGCCGACATCGGTCCAAACCTTTGCCGCCGGCATGGCAAGCATGCTCACCGTCCAGGCTGACCAGAACAGTACTGGCCCCGGCAGCCAAGGCGGTGAAAAGGCATTTGGCGGCTTGATCAATGAGGGCCTCAAGGATCTGACCGCCGCCTCCAGCGATACTCGCGTGGATGACTTCGCCAACCGTCTGGCAGCGCTAACCCAGGCCGCCACGCCAAAAACCGCCAATGCGATACCGGTCAACCAGCCTATCGCCATGAATCAGAGCGGCTGGACCGAAGAAGTGGTCAACCGGGTGATGTACCTGTCGAGTGTCAACCTCAAGGCGGCCGATATCCAGTTGCAGCCGGCCGAACTCGGTCGTCTGGATATTCGGGTGAACATGGTTCCGGATCAGCAGACCCAGGTGACGTTCATGAGCGCTCATTCCGGCGTTCGCGAAGCGCTCGAAGGTCAGATGCATCGCCTGCGCGACAGTTTTGCCCAGCAGGGCATGGGCCAGGTCGACGTCAGCGTGTCCGACCAATCCCGTGGCTCCCAAGGGCAGGAACAGCAAGCGCAGCAACAGGCCCAGGCTGGGCGCACAACATCGTCCGGCGGTCGGGTGGATTCGGTAGAGGAAGACCTGCCAGCCAGCATTGCTGAAGTAGCAGCCACTGCCACCAGCGTGATCGGCACCAGCGCGGTCGATTTCTACGCCTGACCCCAAGATGTCCCCCCCTGTGGGAGCGAGCCTGCTCGCGATAGAGGTGAATCAGTCCCAAAATGGGTGACTGACACTCCGCTATCGCGAGCAGGCTCGCTCCCACATTGGTTTTATGGCGTTCTGCAGATTGCATCCCAATCGTGATCCTTGTGCCCCGACACTTCTGGCATAACACTTGCTCCTGCCTTGCCGTGCAACAGTGAAAACCCCGATTAGTGACGGATTATTGGCATGGCGAAGAGCGAAGCAGCAGCTGTAAAGGACCCGGCAACCAAGGGCAAAATCAAGCTGATCATCTTGATCGTGGTGGGCTTGCTCCTGGCCATTGGGGTCTCTGTGGGGGCGACCTGGTATTTCATGCACAACGCTCAAAGCAAGCCGGCCGTGGCGGTCGAGGCCGCGCCGGTGGGCAAGCAGCCGGCGATTTTCGAGCCGATGGCGCCCGCTTTCGTGGCCAACTACACCCAGAACGGCCGCCAACGCTACATGCAGGTCAGTATCACCCTGTTGGGCCGCAACCAGGCTGATCTGGAAGCGCTGCGGGTGCACATGCCACTGATCCGCAATAACCTGGTGATGCTCTTTTCCGGACAGAATTTCGACACCCTGGCCACGCCCGTCGGCCAGGAAATGCTGCGTCAGAAAGCCACGGCCAGCGTGCAGGAAGTGGCTCAGAAAGAGCTCGGCAAAGTGGTGATCGAACAGTTGCTCTTCACTAACTTCGTATTGCAGTAGGAACCCGACATGGCCGTGCAGGACCTGTTGTCCCAGGATGAAATCGACGCGCTGTTGCATGGTGTCGACGATGGCCTGGTGCAGACCGAAAACGCTGCTGAGCCGGGCAGCGTCAAAAGCTACGACCTGACCAGCCAGGATCGCATCGTTCGCGGACGGATGCCGACCCTGGAAATGATCAACGAGCGTTTCGCCCGATACACCCGCATCAGTATGTTCAACATGCTGCGCCGTTCGGCCGATGTAGCCGTCGGTGGCGTGCAGGTGATGAAGTTCGGTGAATACGTGCACTCGCTATATGTACCCACCAGCCTCAACCTGGTGAAGATCAAGCCGTTGCGCGGCACAGCGCTGTTCATCCTTGACGCCAAACTGGTGTTCAAGCTGGTGGACAACTTCTTCGGCGGTGACGGTCGTCACGCCAAGATCGAAGGGCGTGAATTCACCCCGACCGAGCTGCGGGTAGTGCGCATGGTGCTGGAGCAGGCCTTTGTCGATCTGAAGGAGGCCTGGCAGGCGATCATGGAAGTGAACTTCGAGTACATCAACTCGGAAGTGAACCCGGCCATGGCCAACATCGTCGGCCCGAGCGAAGCCATTGTGGTTTCGACCTTCCACATCGAGCTCGATGGCGGTGGTGGCGATCTGCACGTGACCATGCCGTACTCGATGATCGAGCCGGTACGGGAAATGCTCGACGCCGGCTTCCAGTCGGATCTCGACGATCAGGACGAGCGCTGGATCAATGCTTTGCGTCAGGATGTGCTGGATGTCGACGTGCCGATCGGCGCGACGGTTGCCCGGCGTCAGCTGCGCCTGCGGGACATCCTGCATATGCAGCCGGGGGACATTATTCCTGTCGAGATGCCTGAAGACATGATCATGCGCGCCAACGGTGTACCGGCCTTCAAGGTCAAGATGGGCTCTCACAAAGGCAACCTGGCGTTGCAGGTGATCGAGCCGATCGAACGCCGCTGAGCGGTGTCGAATCCTTACGTTTTTAACTGAATTTTTGCCCGCCGAGGACAAATGATGGCTGACGATATGAACACCCAGGATGACCAGGCGCTGGCCGACGAGTGGGCTGCGGCCCTGGAAGAAACCGGCGACGCCGGGCAGGCCGACATTGACGCTTTGCTGGCGGCCGACACTGGCGCTCACGCCTCCAACCGCCTGCCGATGGAAGAGTTTGGCAGCGTGCCCAGAAGCAACGAACAGGTGACGCTGGACGGGCCGAACCTGGACGTGATTCTCGACATCCCGGTGTCGATTTCCATGGAAGTGGGCAGCACCGACATCAACATCCGCAATCTGCTGCAGCTTAACCAGGGCTCGGTGATCGAGCTGGATCGCCTGGCTGGCGAGCCGTTGGATGTACTGGTCAACGGCACGCTGATCGCCCATGGCGAGGTAGTGGTGGTCAACGAGAAGTTCGGCATTCGCCTGACGGACGTGATCAGCCCGAGCGAACGCATCAAGAAGTTGCGCTGAGTGAAAGGTTTTTTCGCCGCAGCCTTGATGCTGCCATTCAGCGTGCTGGCGGCCGAACCGGTAGCCACCGTAGCGGCTGCGCCGGCGGCGGGTAGCGGGATCGCCGGGCAACTGGCGCAATTGGTGCTCGGTCTGCTGCTGGTGCTGGGGTTGATCTTCTTCCTGGCCTGGTTGCTGCGGCGTGTGCAGCAGGCGGGGCCAGCCGGCAAGGGGCAGGTCATCGACATCGTCGGTTCCCGCGCGCTTGGCCCGCGGGACCGGCTGGTGCTGGTTCAGGTTGGCAACGAGCAGATTCTGCTGGGGCTGAGCCCGGGTACCATTACTGCATTGCATGTTCTCAAGGAGCCGGTGCAGGTGCCTGCCACCGACCAGGCCACCCCCGAGTTTGCCCAGCGTCTCATGGAACTGTTGGGTAAAGATCAGAAGGATAAAAAGTAATGCCATTGCGCATTCTGTTGGCGGTGGTCCTGATGCTGGCCGCGCCGTTGGTGCTTGCCGCCGATCCGCTGTCGATCCCGGCAATTACCTTGGGCACCAACGCCGAAGGAGCTCAGGAGTATTCGGTCAGCCTGCAGATCCTGCTGATCATGACCGCGCTGAGTTTCATCCCGGCGTTCGTCATGCTGATGACCAGTTTCACTCGGATCATTATCGTCTTTTCGATCCTGCGCCAGGCCCTGGGCTTGCAGCAGACGCCGTCGAATCAGATTCTTACCGGCATGGCGCTGTTCTTGACGATGTTCATCATGGCACCGGTCTTCGACCGGGTGAACCAGGATGCGCTGCAGCCCTATCTGGCGGAAACCATCACCGCCCAAGACGCGGTGGCCAAGGCTGAAGTGCCGATCAAGGATTTCATGCTGGCCCAGACCCGCACCAGCGACCTGGAACTGTTCATGCGCCTGTCCAAGCGCACTGACATTGCCAGCCCGGATCAAGCGCCGCTGACCATCCTGGTGCCGGCGTTCGTGACGTCCGAGCTCAAGACCGCGTTCCAGATTGGTTTTATGATTTTCATCCCGTTCCTGATCATCGACCTGGTGGTCGCCAGTGTGCTCATGGCCATGGGTATGATGATGCTGTCGCCATTGATCATTTCCCTGCCGTTCAAGATCATGCTGTTCGTGCTCGTGGACGGCTGGGCCCTGATCATCGGCACCCTGGCGGGCAGTTTCGGCGGTGTTTAGGCCATTTGTGCGGGTAGCAAGAATATGACGCCTGAAGTAGCGGTAGACCTGTTCCGCGAAGCGCTCTGGCTGACGACCATGATGGTCGCCGTGCTGGTGATACCCAGCCTGCTGGTGGGCTTGCTGGTGGCGATGTTCCAGGCCGCGACCCAGATCAACGAACAGACCCTCAGCTTCCTGCCGCGCCTGCTGGTGATGCTGGTGACGTTGATCGTCGCCGGTCCCTGGCTGGTGCAAACTTTCATGGAATACATCCTGCAGCTTTACGGCAGTATTCCGCAGTTGATCGGCTGACCTGATGTCGATGCTCGAACTGACGGATACCCAGATCAGTACCTGGGTGGCGTCATTTATCCTGCCGTTGTTTCGTGTCACCGCGGTGCTGATGAGCATGCCGGTGTTTGGCACTACCCTTGTGCCAACCCGCGTACGGCTGTATTTCGCTCTGGCGATTACGGTGGTCATCGCACCAGGGTTGCCACCTATGCCGCCGGTCAACGCTCTGGACCTCAGTGCATTGATGCTGGTGGCCGAGCAGATTCTGATTGGCGTCTTGATGGGCTTTTCGCTGCAGCTGTTTTTCCAGGCGTTTGTGGTGGCCGGGCAAATCATTTCGATCCAGATGGGCATGGCGTTCGCCTCCATGGTCGACCCCACCAACGGTGTGAACAGCGCAGTGATCGGGCAGTTCCTGACGATGCTGGTGACCCTGCTGTTTCTGGCCATGAACGGGCACCTGGTGGTGTTTGAGGTGTTGACCGAGAGCTTCACCACATTGCCGGTGGGCAGCGCGATGCTGGTCAATCATTTCTGGGACATCGCCGGCAAGCTTGGCTGGGTTTTAGGAGCGGCGATGGTGTTGGTATTGCCCGCGATTACCGCGTTGCTGGTGGTCAATATTGCCTTTGGCGTGATGACCCGGGCGGCGCCGCAGTTGAACATTTTCTCCATCGGTTTTCCGTTGACCCTGGTGCTGGGCCTGGTGATTTTCTGGATCAGCCTGGGGGATATTCTCAATCAGTACCAGCCGCTGGCGACCCAGGCCCTGCAGCTGTTACGCGACATGGCACAGGCGCGCTGAACCATGGCCGAAAGCGAGAGTGGGCAGGACAAGACAGAAGACCCCACGGAGAAGCGCAAGAAGGAGTCTCGGGACAAGGGCGAGATTGCGCGCTCCAAGGAGCTCAATACCCTGGCGGTGATGTTGGCCGGGGCGGGCGGTCTGTTGATTTATGGCGGCGGGCTGGCCCTGGATCTGCTGGAAATCATGCGCCTGAATTTTTCCTTGCCCCGCGAGGTACTGCTCAGTCCCGGTGCCATGGGGCAATACCTGCTGCACTCCGGCAAGATCGCGATCCTGGCCGTGCAACCGGTCCTGATCTTTCTGCTGTTGGCGGCCATTATTGGCCCGATTTCCCTGGGGGGCTGGCTGTTTGCCGGTAAGAGCCTGGCGCCCAAGTTCAGTCGGATGAACCCGGCCAACGGCCTCAAGCGAATGTTTTCCAGCACGGCGCTGATGGAGTTGCTCAAGGCGCTTGGGAAGTTTTTCCTGATCCTGTTTGTCGCGCTGACGGTACTGCAGGCCGATATCGACGACTTGCTGCGCATCGCCCATGAGCCCTTGGAGCAGGCGATTATCCACAGCGTGCAGCTGGTGGGCTGGAGTACCTTGTGGATGGCTTGCGGCTTGATTCTGATCGCCGCCATCGACGTGCCGATCCAGCTGTATCAGAGCAAGCAGAAGCTGATGATGACCAAGCAGGAGATCCGCGACGAGCATAAGGACCAGGAGGGCAAGCCGGAGGTCAAGCAACGGATTCGCCAGTTGCAGCGTGAAGTGTCCCAGCGCCGGATGATGGCGGCGATCCCGGACGCCGACGTGGTCATCACCAACCCGACTCACTACGCCGTGGCACTCAAGTACGACCCCGATAAAGGCAATGCTCCGGTGTTGCTGGCCAAGGGCAGTGATTTCCTGGCGCTGAAAATCCGCGAGATTGCCGTAGCCAACGAAGTGATGCTGCTCGAGTCCCCCGCGTTGGCGCGATCGATTTACTACTCCACCGAACTCGACCAGGAAATCCCCGGAGGCCTGTACCTGGCCGTGGCCCAGGTGTTGGCCTACGTCTATCAGATCCGTCAACACCGCGCCGGCAAGGGCAAGCGCCCCGAGCCTCTCAAGGATTTGCCGATTCCACCGGATTTGCGCCGCGACTCCTGATTCGGGCCTGCGCTGATTGCGCTCGGATGCAGAACCAGTGGGAGCGAGCCTCGATTGCATTCAGCGCCTTGGCTAGCGCCTCTATTTCAGCCTCTGACAAAAGTTGGAAGGCTTCTTGCAATACCCCGTCTGCGCCCGTTTCGGGCGTCAAAAGTTTGCTTCACAGGAACGGGGATTATTGGTGGATCGCTCTCAGTTATTCAACACCGCGCGCAACAACGTAGCCGACCTCAGCCGGGGTAATCTGGGCGTGCCGTTGTTGCTGCTGGTCATGCTCGCCATGATGATGCTGCCGGTGCCACCGTTTCTGCTGGACGTGTTCTTCACGTTCAACATCGCTTTGTCCATCGTTGTACTGCTGGTGTGTGTGTACGCATTGCGGCCACTGGATTTCGCGGTGTTCCCGACCATTCTGCTGGTGGCGACGCTGATGCGCCTGGCGCTCAACGTGGCGTCCACCCGGGTGGTGATGATCCACGGGCATGAAGGCCACGCCGCTGCCGGTAAGGTGATCCAGGCCTTCGGTGAAGTGGTGATCGGCGGAAACTACGTGGTGGGTATCGTCGTCTTCGCCATTTTGATGATCATCAACTTTGTCGTGGTGACCAAGGGTGCCGGACGGATTTCCGAGGTGAGTGCGCGTTTCACCCTCGATGCAATGCCCGGCAAGCAAATGGCAATCGACGCCGACCTCAACGCTGGCCTGATCGATCAGGGCCAGGCCAAGGCCCGTCGTCTGGAAGTGGCCCAGGAAGCCGAGTTCTATGGCTCCATGGACGGTGCCAGCAAATTCGTGCGCGGCGATGCCATCGCCGGCCTGCTGATCCTTTTCATCAACCTGATCGGCGGTATGGCTGTCGGTATCTTCCAGCACGGCATGACATTCGGCGATGCCGGCAAGGTTTACGCGCTGTTAACCATTGGTGACGGTTTGGTGGCGCAATTGCCATCACTGTTGTTATCTACAGCTGCCGCGATCATGGTGACCCGTGCGTCCGGCTCCGAAGACATGGGTAAGCAGATCGGCCGGCAGATGTTTGCATCGCCCAAGGCGTTGGCCGTTGCAGCCGGACTGATGGCCGTGATGGGCCTGGTCCCCGGGATGCCCCATTTCTCGTTTCTGAGCATGGCCGCATTGGCGGCGGGTGGCGCCTACCTGTTCTGGAAGAAACAGAACGTACAAAAGGTTCAGGCCCTGCAGGAGGTCAAGCGTCAGCAGGAACTGTTGCCGTCGCCGGCTCGTGCCATGGAAACCAAGGAGCTGGGCTGGGACGACGTGACGCCGATCGACATGATCGGCCTGGAAGTCGGTTACCGTCTGATCCCCTTGGTGGACCGCAATCAGGGTGGTCAATTGCTCGCGCGGATCAAGGGTGTGCGCAAGAAGCTGTCCCAGGACCTGGGCTTTCTGATGCCCACCGTACATATTCGTGACAACCTCGATCTGGCGCCAAGTGCCTATCGCTTGACGCTGATGGGGGTGATCCTGGCCGAAGCCGAGATTTACCCGGACCGTGAACTGGCGATCAACCCGGGACAGGTCTACGGTTCGCTCAACGGCATTACCGCCAAGGATCCGGCTTTTGGCCTGGAAGCGGTATGGATCGAAATCAGCCAGCGGGCCCAGGCCCAGTCCCTTGGCTATACCGTGGTGGACGCCAGTACCGTGGTCGCGACCCACTTGAACCAGATTCTGTACAAGCACTCCAGCGAGCTGATCGGTCACGAAGAAGTCCAGCAATTGCTGCAAGTGCTGGCCAAAGGCTCGCCGAAGCTGGCCGAAGAGCTGGTGCCTGGCGTGGTTTCGTTGTCGCAATTGCTCAAGGTGTTGCAAGCGCTGTTGGCCGAGCAGGTGCCGGTGCGCGACATTCGCAGCATTGCCGAGGCTATCGCCAACAACGCTTCCAAGAGTCAAGATACCGCCGCTCTGGTGGCTGCGGTGCGGGTTGGCGTATCCCGCGCAATCGTCCAAAGCATTGTAGGCACTGAGTCGGAGCTGCCTGTGATCACGTTGGAGCCAAGGTTGGAACAGATATTGCTCAATAGTCTGCAGAAGGCAGGACAAGGCTCGGAAGAGGGCGTTCTGCTGGAGCCAAGCATGGCCGAGAAGCTGCAGCGTTCGCTGATCGATGCAGCCCAGCGGCAGGAGATGCAAGGCCAACCGGTGATCCTGCTGGTGGCCGGTCCGATTCGCGCGATGCTTTCGCGATTCGGGCGCCTCGCGGTCCCGGGGCTGCATGTGCTGGCGTACCAGGAAATACCGGACAACAAGCAAGTGACCATCGTTGCGACAGTAGGGCCCAACGGCTGAGGTAGTGGTTTATGCAAGTGAAGCGTTTTTTCGCCGCCGATATGCGTCAGGCCATGAAGCTGGTTCGTGACGAGCTGGGCGCTGAAGCCGCCATCATCGGCAACCGTCGGATCGCCGGCGGTGTCGAGCTGACGGCGGCTCTGGATTACAAATTGTCGGCGCTGGCCCCGCGGGTTCCCAACGTGGAGCTCGAGGATGAGCTGCGCAAGACCCAGTCGCGCATCGCCAGTGCCCAGGCCGAATTGAGCTTGCGCAGCAGTGACGGCGAAGCCAGCGCGGGCACCAATCGTCAATTGTTCGCCGGCCAGCCTCTGACCGCCGGATTGCCGTTGACCGCGGCCGAGCCACTGGTCGAGCAGGCCAAGGCCGAGCCGCGTCGTCCGGCGCCGGTTCAGGCTGCCTCAGGCGGTGGCGTCGACCCGCGCGCCCTGGACTCGATGCGCTTCGAACTCAACAGCCTGCGTGAACTGATGGAAGTTCAGCTCGGCTCCCTGGCCTGGAACCAGTTGCAAGGCAACCGTCCGGCCCAGGCAAACCTGTGGCGTCGCCTGCAACGTATCGGCCTGTCCGGTCCGTTGTCCCGCGACCTGCTGGCGCTGATCAACGATATCGAAGAACCTCGTCAGGCCTGGCGCATGTTGCTGGCGCACCTGGCGCGGATGATCGCCACACCGGAAGTCGAGCCTCTCGAAGAAGGTGGCGTCATTGCCATGGTCGGCCCGGCCGGCATGGGCAAGACCACCACCCTGGCCAAGCTCGCGGCGCGTTATGTACTCAAGTACGGCGCCCAGAGCATCGCCCTGGTGAGCATGGACAGTTTCCGTATCGGTGCCCAGGAACAACTCAAGACCTTGGGCCGGATCCTCAATGTGTCGGTGACCCATGTGGATCCGGGCCAGTCCCTGGCCCAGGCGCTGGAACCGCTGCTGCGCAAGCGCGTCGTGCTGATCGATACCGCCGGCCTGCAAGCCAGCGATCCGGCCCTGCGCATGCAGCTTGAAAGCCTGGCCGGGCGTGGGATCCGGTCAAAAAATTATCTCGTGTTGGCAACCACCAGCCAAAAACAGGTTCTAACCGCCGCATACCACAGCTACAAACGCTGCGGGCTGGCCGGCTGCATCCTGACTAAGCTGG
The DNA here is from genome assembly GCF_003033885.1 of Pseudomonas rhizophila. Lineage (NCBI taxonomy): Bacteria > Pseudomonadati > Pseudomonadota > Gammaproteobacteria > Pseudomonadales > Pseudomonadaceae > Pseudomonas > Pseudomonas rhizophila. Next base: position 2,759,737 of record NZ_CP024081.1, read on the forward strand.
ACGAAACGGCAAGCCTGGGCGAGGTGTTGAGCCTGGCGATCGGTCATGATTTACCGGTGGCCTACCTGACCGACGGGCCGCGGATCCCGGATGATTTGCATCTGCCGCGCCGTCATCAACTGGTCAGTCGTGCCGTGAGTGTGCAAATGCAGGAAGAACCCAGCGAAGAAGCCATGGCTGATATGTTCGCTGATATCTACCACAGCCCGACCAAGCAGGTCGGCTGAGGTAATCATGAATATTTTTTGTACCTACATCGATGGTCTGCCATGCATTGTTCCTTCATGCGAGCGCGCAGCCAGTAATGTGGCCTCCGTCTAAGTAAGACAAGGTAAAGAACGAACATGGGCAGCATGCATCCCGTACAGGTGATCGCGGTGACCGGCGGCAAAGGTGGCGTCGGCAAGACTAACGTGTCAGTGAACTTGTCCCTGGCTCTGGCAGAGCTTGGCCGACGAGTCATGCTGCTGGACGCCGACCTGGGCCTGGCGAACGTCGACGTGCTGCTGGGGCTCACGCCCAAGCGCACGCTGGCGGACGTGATAGAGGGCCGCTGCGAACTGCGCGACGTGCTGCTGCAAGGGCCGGGCGGGATTCGCATCGTGCCGGCTGCCTCGGGCACCCAGAGCATGGTTCACCTGACCCCGGCTCAACACGCCGGCCTGATCCAGGCCTTCAGCGACATCGGTGACAACCTCGATGTGCTGGTGATCGACACCGCTGCCGGTATCGGTGATTCGGTCGTCAGTTTCGTACGCGCTGCCCAGGAAGTCTTGCTGGTGGTCTGCGACGAACCGACGTCCATCACCGACGCCTATGCCCTGATCAAGTTATTGAACCGTGACTACGGCATGAACCGCTTCCGCGTCCTGGCCAACATGGCCCAGAGCCCGCAGGAAGGTCGCAACCTGTTCGCCAAGTTGACAAAGGTCACGGATCGTTTCCTGGACGTCGCCCTACAATACGTCGGCGCTGTGCCCTACGACGAAAGCGTACGCAAGGCCGTCCAGAAGCAACGTGCGGTTTATGAAGCCTTTCCCCGTTCCAAATGCGCACTGGCGTTCAAGGCTATTGCCCAGAAGGTTGATACCTGGCCACTGCCAGCCAACCCTCGCGGGCATCTGGAGTTTTTCGTCGAGCGTCTCGTGCAACAAACAGCAGGGCCCGTGTTATGACAGCCAGCGGTTACAACCATCTCTACAAGAAATCGGCACGGGACGCCCAGTACGAATTGATTGAGCGATACGCGCCTCTGGTCAAGCGTATCGCCTATCACTTGCTGGCGCGGTTGCCGGCCAGTGTCCAGGTTGAAGACCTGATCCAGGCGGGCATGATCGGCCTGCTCGAAGTGTCGAACAAATACGACGCGAGCAAGGGCGCCAGTTTCGAGACCTATGCCGGTATTCGCATTCGCGGGGCGATGCTCGATGAAGTCCGTAAGGGTGATTGGGCGCCGCGTTCGGTGCATCGCAATACCCGCATGGTCAGTGACGCCATTCGCGCCATTGAAGCTAAAACCGGGCGTGACGCTAAAGATCACGAGGTTGCGGCCGAACTCCAATTGAGTCTCGATGATTATTACGGGATTTTGAACGATACCTTGGGCAGTCGCCTGTTCAGTTTCGACGACCTGCTGCAGGACGGCGAACACGAAGGGCTGCACGAGGACGGCGCGAGTGCTCACATGGAGCCATCGCGTGACCTGGAAGATGAGCGTTTCCAGAGCGCGCTGGCGGATGCGATTGCCAATTTGCCGGAGCGTGAGCGACTGGTCTTGGCGCTGTACTACGACGAAGAGCTGAACCTCAAGGAAATCGGTGAGGTCCTGGGTGTCAGCGAATCGCGGGTCAGCCAGTTACACAGCCAGTGCGCGGCCCGTTTGCGGGGGCGTTTGGGGGAGTGGCGAGCGCGCTGACAGCAGTGTGGGGACACTGCGAACGAGGCTGGCCTGGCATGTGCTGAGCCAGTCTTTCTCTGTTGTCCTCCAGACCGTTGTCGAGTGTTGTGCCGGATTGATTGAAATGGCGCGTTCAGGTGCTGGGCGCGTTTAAGACTGCTTGGAGGTCGAATTGGACAAGAACATGAAAATCCTCATCGTTGATGACTTCTCAACGATGCGGCGGATCATAAAAAACCTGTTGCGTGACCTTGGGTTCACCAACACGGTCGAGGCCGACGATGGCACCACTGCCATTCCGGTTCTCAACAGCGGAAGCATCGACTTTCTGGTGACTGACTGGAACATGCCCGGCATGACCGGTATCGACTTGCTGCGCCATGTGCGCGCCGACGAAAAACTCAAGCACCTTCCGGTGCTGATGGTCACTGCCGAAGCCAAGCGCGAGCAGATCATCGAAGCGGCCCAGGCCGGTGTGAACGGCTACGTGGTCAAACCCTTCACGGCCCAGGCGTTGAAAGAGAAGATCGAAAAAATCTTCGAACGCATCGGTTAACGGCGCCACGGGGGAGCTATGGATAACGAATCTTCAATGGGTGATTTCGAATCGACCCTGAAAAAACATGCCCGCGAACTGGTCGACAGCCTTGAGAAAGGCCGCTTTGGCGATGCGGTTCAAATGATCCATGAGCTCAACCAGACCCGTGACCGCGGTCTGTATCAGGAAGTGGGCAAGCTCACGCGTGAACTGCACAGCGCGATTGTCAATTTTCAGATCGATCCGAACATGCCGCAGGCCGAGGAGGTCTCGCAGATCACCGACGCGACCGAGCGTCTGGGTTATGTGGTCAAGCTGACCGAGGCCGCGGCCAACCGCACCATGGACCTGGTGGAGAACGCAACGCCGCTGGTCAATGGCCTGAGCGATGAAGCCCAGGCCTTGAGCACCGACTGGGGTCGCTTCATGCGGCGCGAAGTCGGGGCTGAAGAGTTTCGCGAGCTGGCCCGTCGGGTCGACGGTTTCCTGACGCGCAGTAGCGCCGAGAACCGCGCCGTGGCGAGCAACCTCAACGACATTCTGCTGGCTCAGGACTATCAAGACCTGACCGGCCAGGTGATCAAGCGGGTGACCCAACTGGTCACCGAAGTGGAAAGCAACCTGCTCAAACTGGTGTTGATGGCCAGCCAGGTAGACCGCTTTGCAGGCATCGAACACGACCGTGAAGCGATGCTCGCTGAAAAAGATCCACAAAAACATCTCTCTCAGGGTGAAGGTCCGCAAATTCATGCCGATAAAAGAGAAGACGTTGTGTCCGGTCAGGACGATGTGGACGATTTGCTGTCCAGCCTTGGATTTTAGGTTTTAGACCTCTAGGAGCACCCATTAATGAGCTTCGGCGCCGATGAAGAGATCCTTCAGGATTTCCTGGTTGAGGCCGGCGAGATTCTAGAGCAACTGTCCGAACAGCTGGTCGAGCTGGAAAGCCGACCTGATGATGCGGATCTGCTCAATGCAATTTTTCGCGGTTTCCACACTGTAAAAGGAGGCGCCGGCTTCCTCCAGCTCAATGAGCTGGTGGAGTGCTGTCACATTGCCGAAAACGTGTTCGACATCCTGCGCAAGGGTGAGCGTCGCGTTGACTCGGAATTGATGGACGTGGTGCTCGAAGCGCTGGATGCGGTCAACAGCATGTTCAGTGAAGTGCGCGAGCGCTCGCCGATCACCGCTGCTACGCCTGAGCTGCTCGCCGCGCTGTCGCGCCTGGCCGAGCCGCAGTCGGCTGACGAAGCTGCACCGGTAGCCGCGCCAGTGGTTGAGGAACCGGTCGCCGAGGAATCAGGCGACATCACCGATAACGAATTCGAACAACTGCTGGACTCGCTGAACGCCGTCAAGGCTCAAGCCCAGGCTCCGGCAGCGCCTGCTGCCCCGGCTGCGCCGGCCGCCGATGCCGCCGCCAGCGATGAAATCACCGACGCCGAGTTCGAGTCGCTGCTCGATCAGCTTCACGGCAAGGGCCAGTTCGCCGTGGATGCCGTCGCCCCCCCGAGTGCCCCGGCCGCCCCGAAAGCGGCGGGCGACAACTCCGATATCACCGACGATGAGTTCGAGGCTTTGCTCGATCAGTTGCACGGCAAGGGTAACTTCGCCGTGGACGCACTGGATTCGGCTATCGCCTCCGCGCCGACCCCAGCCAAGCCTGCCGCCGCAGCAGCGGGCAGCGACCTGATCAGCGATCACGAATTCGAATCACTGCTCGACGAACTGCACGGCAAGGGCAAGTTCAGCGAAGTCGGCACCGCCTCAACAGCCACTGCGCCTGCCGCCACTGCCACAGCGGCTGCGCCAGCGGAGAAGGCCGCGGCCAAACCCGCCGCCAAGGCACCGGAACCGAAGGCTGAGACACCCAAGCCTGCTGCCGCTGCCCCGGCGCCAGCCCGCGCACCGGCGGCCGCGCCGGCGGAAAAGCCGGCCAGCGAAGCCGAGACCACTGTACGGGTCGACACCGCTCGCCTGGACGAGATCATGAACATGGTCGGCGAACTGGTGCTGGTGCGTAACCGCCTGGTGCGCCTGGGCCTCAACAGCCAGGACGAAGCCATGGCCAAGGCCGTGTCGAACCTGGACGTGGTCACGGCTGACTTGCAGACGGCGGTCATGAAGACCCGGATGCAGCCGATCAAGAAAGTCTTCGGGCGCTTCCCGCGCCTGGTTCGCGACCTGGCACGCCAGCTCAAGAAAGAAATCAACCTGGAACTAGTGGGCGAAGAGACCGACCTGGACAAGAACCTGGTCGAGGCTCTGGCCGATCCACTGGTCCACTTGGTGCGCAACGCGGTCGACCACGGTATCGAGTCGCCGCAAGAGCGCGAAGAGTCAGGCAAGCCCCGCAGCGGCAAGGTGGTATTGGCCGCCGAGCAGGAAGGCGACCACATCCTGCTGTCGATCTCCGACGACGGCAAAGGCATGGACCCGAACGTACTGCGCTCCATCGCGGTGAAGCGCGGTGTGATGGACAAGGATGCCGCCGACCGCCTGAGCGACACCGAGTGCTACAACCTGATCTTCGCCCCGGGGTTCTCGACCAAGACCGAGATTTCCGACGTGTCGGGCCGTGGCGTGGGCATGGACGTGGTGAAAACCAAGATTTCCCAGCTCAACGGTTCGATCAACATCTACTCGACCAAGGGCCAGGGCTCGAAAATCGTCATCAAGGTCCCGCTGACCCTGGCGATCATGCCGACCCTGATGGTGATGCTGGGCAACCAGGCATTCGCCTTCCCGCTGGTCAATGTCAACGAAATCTTCCACCTCGACCTGTCGCGCACCAACGTGGTGGACGGCCAGGAAGTGGTGATCGTGCGGGACAAGGCACTGCCGCTGTTCTACCTCAAGCGCTGGCTGGTCAGCTCCGCCGCTCATGTCGAGCAGGGTGAAGGCCATGTGGTGATCCTTTCGGTGGGCACCCAGCGGATCGGCTTCGTCGTCGATCAGTTGGTGGGCCAGGAAGAAGTGGTCATCAAGCCGCTAGGCAAGATGCTCCAGGGCACCCCGGGCATGTCCGGCGCCACCATCACCGGCGACGGTCGCATCGCGTTGATTCTCGATGTGCCAAGCATGCTCAAGCGTTACGCCGCACGGCGTATTTGATTCTGGAGGGGCGCGGCCCGCAGCCGCGTCTCGTCTAACGGAGTGTTTATGGTAGTTAAAGTCCTGGTGGTGGACGATTCGGGGTTTTTCCGCCGCCGCGTCTCGGAAATTCTCTCGGCGGACCCGAGTATTCAGGTCGTCGGTACGGCGACCAACGGCAAAGAGGCAATCGATCAGGCGCTGGCGCTCAAGCCGGACGTGATCACCATGGACTACGAGATGCCGATGATGGATGGCATCACGGCGGTGCGGCATATCATGCAGCGCTGCCCGACCCCAGTATTGATGTTCTCCTCCCTGACCCATGAAGGCGCCCGGGTGACCCTCGATGCGCTGGACGCCGGGGCGGTGGATTTCCTGCCGAAAAATTTCGAAGACATTTCGCGCAACCCCGACAAGGTTCGGCAGTTGCTGTGTGAGAAGGTCCACAGTATTTCCCGCAGCAACCGGCGTGTCGGTGCCTATAGCATACCTGCGCCAGCGCCTGCACCAGCCCCGGCTTCATCGGGCAGCTTCAATCCGGCCCCAGCGCGCAGTGCCCCGGCCCCAGCGCCAGCTCGTTCCGCGCCCGCCAGTACGTCATCGTCGCCGGCCCCCAAGCGCAAAGCCTACAAACTGGTCGCTATTGGTACGTCCACCGGCGGCCCGGTGGCGTTGCAGCGGGTCCTGACCCAGTTGCCGGCCAACTTTCCGGCGCCGATCGTGCTGATCCAGCATATGCCCGCGGCCTTCACCAAGGCGTTCGCCGAGCGTCTGGACAAGCTGTGTCGTATCAGCGTCAAGGAGGCCGAGGATGGCGACATCCTGCGTCCGGGCCTGGCGCTGTTGGCGCCAGGCGGCAAGCAGATGATGATCGATGGTCGCGGCGCGGTGAAAATCCTGCCCGGCGATGAGCGGCTCAATTACAAACCGTGCGTGGACATCACTTTCGGCTCCGCCGCTAAATCCTACGGCGACAAAGTTCTGGCGGTGGTGCTCACCGGCATGGGCGCCGACGGTCGCGAAGGCGCGCGCCTGCTCAAGCAGGGCGGCAGCGCCATTTGGGCCCAGGATGAAGCCAGTTGCGTGATCTATGGCATGCCGATGGCGATTGTCAAAGCGGATCTGGCCGACGCGGTGTACGGGCTGGACGACATCGGTAGACACCTGGTCGAGGCGTGCCTGTAATGGATGTGCTCAGCCTGATCGGCATCATCATGGCGTTCGTCGCCATTATTGGTGGCAATTACCTGGAAGGCGGTCACCTGGGGGCCTTGGCCAACGGCCCGGCGGCGTTGATCGTGATCGGCGGCACCGTGGGCGCGGCGCTGTTGCAGTCGCCCATGAGCGCCTTCAAGCGCGCCATGCAGGTGCTCATCTGGATTCTGTTCCCGCCGCGCGTCGACCTGGCCGGGGGCATCGACCGCGTGGTGAACTGGAGCCTGACCGCCCGCAAGGAAGGTTTGCTGGGTCTGGAAGGGGTGGCCGACGCCGAGCCCGACAACTACTCGCGCAAAGGCCTGCAACTGTTGGTGGACGGCGCTGAGCCGGAAGCCATCCGCAGCATCCTGGAAGTGGATTTCTACACCCAGGAAAGCCGTGACATCGAAGCAGCCAAAGTCTTTGAAAGCATGGGTGGCTATGCGCCGACCATCGGCATCATCGGTGCGGTGATGGGCCTGATCCACGTGATGGGCAACCTGGCCGATCCGTCGCAACTGGGCAGTGGTATCGCCGTGGCTTTCGTCGCGACCATTTATGGTGTGGCCAGTGCCAACCTGGTGCTGCTGCCGATCGCCGCCAAGCTCAAGTCCATTGCTTTGCGCCAGTCGCGTTATCGCGAAATGTTGCTGGAAGGGATCCTGTCGATCGCCGAAGGTGAAAACCCGCGTTCCATTGAGTTGAAGCTTCAGGGCTTCATGGACTGATGGGAGACATGGAAAATGGCACGTCGCAGGCATCGTGAAGAACACGTCAACCATGAACGCTGGCTCGTCTCTTACGCCGACTTCATCACGCTGCTGTTCGCTTTTTTCGTGGTCATGTATTCGATCTCTTCGGTCAACGAAGGCAAGTACAAGGTTATTTCCGAGGCGCTGATCGGCGTGTTTACCGACTCCGACCGCGCCCTCAAGCCCATCCCCATTGGTGATGAGCGGCCCAAGACCACCACGCCTGCCAAACCGCTGGTCAGGGACTCCGAGCAGGTCGATGCCGGTATCGCTGGCGGCAGCGATCCGTTGAAAAGCATTGCCGATGATATCAGCGCGGCGTTTGGTGATCTGATCAGCTCCAATCAGATGACCGTGCGCGGCAACGAGTTGTGGGTTGAGATCGAACTCAATTCCAGCCTGTTGTTTGGCAGCGGCGATGCCATGCCCAGCGACATGGCGTTCAACATCATCGATAAAGTGGCCGCGATCCTCAGGCCTTTCGACAACCCGATCCACGTAGAAGGCTTCACTGACGACCAGCCGATTCGCACTGCGCAGTACCCGACCAACTGGGAACTGTCCTCGGCGCGTTCGGCGAGCATCGTGCGCATGCTCGCGATGCAGGGCGTAAACCCCGGTCGGCTGGCGTCGGTGGGCTATGGTGAATTCCAGCCGGTGGCCAACAATGCCACCGCCGAGGGGAGGGCGCGCAACCGGCGAGTGGTGTTGGTGGTGTCGCGCAACCTTGAGGTGCGCCGCAGCCTGACCGGGACCGGCACGGCCCATGCAACACCGGATGCGGCATTGAAGCGTGCTGGCACACAAACTGCACCGACCCAGCCCAAGTCGCCGGGAAGACAGAGCGCCGTCAATTCTCCGTCACCCGCTTTATAACCGAGCTATTTCTCGGTCGAGCCTTTATCGACCGGGAGGAACAATCCGAATGAGAGTCTGGGCAGTCGCCAATCAAAAAGGTGGTGTGGGTAAAACCACATCTTCCATCGCTTTAGCCGGATTGCTGGCCGAGGCGGGCAAGCGCGTGGTCATGGTCGATCTGGACCCCCACGGCTCGATGACCAGCTACTTTGGTTACGATCCCGACAGTCTGGAGCACAGCAACTACGACCTGTTCCTGCACAAGGGCGGTGTGCCCGAAGGCTTGCCGGGGCAGTTGCTGCTGTCCACCAGCGATGAGCGGATTTCCCTGTTGCCATCCAGCACCGCCCTGGCGACCCTGGAACGGCAGTCCCCGGGACAAAGCGGTCTGGGCTTGGTGATCGCCAAGAGTCTGGCGCAACTGTGGCAGGATTTCGATTACGCGATCATCGACAGCCCGCCGCTGCTTGGCGTGCTGATGGTCAACGCCTTGGCGGCCAGCCAGCAACTAGTTATCCCGGTGCAGACCGAGCATCTGGCAGTCAAGGGCCTGGAGCGCATGGTCAATACCCTGGCGATGATCAACCGCTCACGCAAGCAATCGTTGGCCTTCAACATCGTGCCGACCCTGTTTGATCGTCGCACCCAGGCGTCCCTGGGCACCCTGCGCGTGCTACGGGACATGTACCCGGATGACATCTGGCAAGGCTACATTCCGGTCGACACGCGTTTGCGTGACGCCAGCCGTGCCGGTGTGACCCCTTCGCAATTCGATGGCAAGAGCCGCGGCGTGCTGGCCTACCGGGCGCTGCTCAAGCACCTGCTGGCCCAGCAGCTCGTTTCGCAGCAGGTGGCTTAAGGTGACGAGGCTTACCAAAGGCATTGCACTCGCTTGTGAGCGCTCAAGTCCAGGCGCATACATGCCGATAACCTTTTCAAGTGGCGCACTGTTCCCATGAGCCGCCCGATAAAGACAACCTCGCGTCCGCAACTGGCCCTGCAGTCTTATCTGGATGGGCTGTTGCAGGAAGCAACCGAAGAACTGCCACCGCAACCGAGCGTGATCGAGGCGTTGCCCGAGACCGTCGAAGCCGAAGGTGGACTGGATGAATTTCAGGCGGCCGTGCTCGAAGAGCAGGCCCGTGATGCACACAAAACAGTGATTGCCGCGGCAGTCGAGGCTCCGTTCATCAAGCCTCAGGTGGCAGTGATGCAAGCGCCTGCGCCGATCCTGGCGCCGGTCTCGACCGTTGCACCGTTGCTGCAGGGCCTGGTGACGCCGGTGGTGGAAGTCCATCTGCCACCAAGCAGCCCCCCGCCGCCGGTGCCGACCGACGACCGTCCGGCCTGGGCCGCCGAGCCGTTCGAGTGTTTGTTGTTCGATGTGGCCGGGTTGACCCTGGCGGTGCCGCTGGTATGCCTGGGATCGATATATTCCCTGGCCGGGCAGGAACTGACGCCGTTGTTCGGTCAGCCGGAATGGTTCCTGGGGATCCTGCCGAGCCAGGCCGGCAACCTGAAGGTGCTGGATACCGCGCGCTGGGTGATGCCGGACCGTTATCGCGATGATTTTCGCCAGGGCCTGCAATACGTGATTTCGGTGCAAGGGTATGAATGGGGTTTGGCGGTGCATCAGGTCAGTCGCTCGCTGCGCCTGGACCCGAACGAGATCAAGTGGCGCAGCCATCGAGGCCAACGGCCATGGCTGGCCGGTACGGTGATCGAGCACATGTGCGCCTTGCTGGACGTTTCCGAGCTGGCCGAATTGATCGCCAGTGGCGGGGCAAAACACCTGGGCGGCGCCAAGCCGGTTCAGAAACCGAAATAAGACAACCCGTGGCGCACCACGTCACGGGGCAGAACACACACCGCCACAGGCGGTTTTTCGAGGGGTCAGGGTATGAATGATAAGGCGTCGTCTCTCAAGGGTTCCGAAGATCCGATTTTGCAATGGGTAACCTTCAAGCTCGATAACGAAACCTACGGCATCAACGTGATGCGCGTTCAGGAAGTGCTGCGCTATACCGAGATCGCCCCGGTTCCCGGTGCGCCAAGCTACGTGCTGGGCATCATCAACCTGCGCGGTAACGTGGTCACGGTGATCGACACTCGCCAGCGGTTTGGCTTGAACTCCACCGAGGTCAACGACAACACCCGTATCGTGATCATCGAGGCCGACAAGCAAGTGGTCGGCATCCTCGTCGACAGCGTCGCTGAAGTGGTTTACTTGCGTCAGTCGGAAATCGAAACCGCGCCTAACGTCGGTAACGAAGAGTCGGCCAAGTTCATCCAGGGCGTGTGCAACAAGAACAACGAGTTGCTGATCCTGGTCGAGCTGGAGAAGATGATGAGCGAAGAGGAATGGTCGGAACTGGAGAGTATCTGATTTGATTCTTGAGGTAGCAGTCATTGTCCTGTTCCTTTTCTGGGCAGGCACGCTGGCGATGTTTGTCGCGTACATACGCGGCCAGCGGCAGATCGCCGCTCAGCAGGCCCAGGGCGATGCGTTGCGTGATCAACGCATCCGGGACCTGGCCAAACGCGTCGACGATTACCAGAACGGCACCGTGCGCATGGGCGAAGCCCTGCACGAGCTACGCGCCGTGGTCGCTCCGTTGCCGGACAAACTGGCCCAGTTGGAGCAGCGCGACCCCTCCAGCCTGTCCTTCGCCCAGGCCGCTCGCCTGGTGGGCATGGGCGCCAGCGTCGACGAACTGACCCAAGCCTGCGGCCTGACCCAGGCCGAGGCGGAGTTGATGAGCAAGTTGCATAAGGGCGGCTGATAGTTTCAAGCGGCAAGCTGCAAGAAAGATCAAGAGATCGCAGCCTTTGGCAGCGCCTACAGGGTTCACATTCCCCTGTAGGCGTTGCTGAAGGCTGCGATTTTTTTTGGGGTGCGCTTTTGTGGCGAGGGGATTTATCCCCGCTGGATCGCGAAGCGGTCCTGAATCTGGGCGATCCGGCGAGTCAGAGAAAATGAGTCGCTTTTTTTGGGGTTGCTACGCAACCCAGCGGGGATAAATCCCCTCGCCACAGGAACAGCATCGCAGTGATCAATAATCGTCGCCGCGATCGGTCACATCCTTCTCGACACTTGGCGCGTTCGGGTCATAGCCCTGGGGGAATTTGCCTTTCAAGTTCCAGGCAAAGGCAATGATTTCGGCAATGGTGCGATACAACTCTTCCGGGATGCTGTCGCCCAGTTCCATCCGCGCCAACAGCTTCACCAATTCAGCGTTTTCATAGATCGGCACTTCGCTTTCGCGGGCGATCCGCAGGATTTCCTCGGCCAGGGCTTCGTCGCCCTTGGCGGTGAGGGTCGGGGCGTGGAGGCCGTCGTACTTGAGGGCGATGGCCTGGCGTGGTGCGGTGTCGGTTGTCATGCGGTTTCGTCCACCCAGCGTTGTTCCAGTCGCGTCTTGGGGCCTTGGGGCGGGGTGCCGAGGTGGCAATCCAGGTCGCCAACGTTCAGGCCGCAGGTCACCAGGCGTTCACGCAGCGCGGTCAGATTGTTTTCGATCAGGTTGGCGGTATACGGCCGCTCTGCCCATAGCTGGCTCGACAGGCTGCCGCTGAGCAACTGGGCCTGAATCTGCAGCGGCCCCAGTGGCTCCATGTCGAACGCCAGCTCGACCCGCCAGAGCTGCTGTTTCGGCTCGCGTTCTTCACGGCGTTCCGGTGACTCCTCCCGGGGCGGGGTTTCCTCGCGCTGGAACTTGACCTGCAGCGGCACGATGTCCTGCAGGTTGCGCATGGGGATTTCCAACTGCCAGGTGCTCATCAATCGACCGTCGTCGGTCAGGCCCGTCTGTTCCAGGCTCGACAATTGATGGCTTTGCAGGCGCGACACGGCGGCGGCGGCCAGGCGCAACAAATGTTCCAGGTCGCCTTCATCGTCCTGGCCTTTCAACAGGCGCGAAGGCAGGGGGAAACTGGTGGGTTGCGGCTTGACGCTGACCTGGCCGAGGGTGCCGAGGGCGTTACGCACGAAGCTGGGTAGCGCCTGGGCCAAGGTGTTGGCGGCGATGATGGCGGCGAGGTTGGTTGAGGCGGGCAGGGCCGGGGTCAGTTGGGCGATCAGTTTCAGCAGATCGCCCTTCATGTCTGGCGCCAGGCTCGGTACTTGCCCGGCCAGCAGTTTGCTTTCCAGGAACGCGCCGCTGGCGGCCATGGCCTGGGCCAGGCCCTTGGGTGTGCTCAGTTGCTGGATGTCGGGCAGGCCCGCCAACAGGCGTGTCACCGCAGCGCGCAACTCGGCGCCAGTGTCGTCGCTGGCCGGAAGCTTTTGCAGCGCGGTGTTTTGCAGCGCGGTGACCAGGCTGTCCAACGAGCCCTGGCGGCTCATCTGCGTGACCAGTTGCTGGCTCACCGCCAGTTGTTCCTGGCGGTTGCTCAAGGGGACAAATTTCAAGGTTTGGGCGTCTTGTACCTGAGCGCTCAATAGCGTGCCGATGCGCAGCGGTTGCGGGCTGTCGATGTCCAGGGTACTTCCGGCCTGGGCGGTGTTGAGCAGGCTCACCAGCGACCGGTACACCGCGGGTTGCCCCGGCAACTGCGGCAACGCCTGGCTGGTCAGTACCTTGCCTTGCAGCAGCGTGCCGACCGGCATCTGTGCCGTGTCGATACGGGTCAGGGTGGCGACGCTCGAGGCGATGGCCTGCTGCACGGTAATCGCCAGGTTGCTGGCGGACGGCTGAGTCACGGCCAGGCTGGTGCCTTGGGGCAATGGCTGGGTGCTGGTGGCTTGCACGGTGGTTTGGCGACCGCTCTCCAGGGTGACCTTGAGCAACAGCTGGAAGGTCTGTTCCGCCTGCTTGAGCGACAACACCTCGGCCTTGGCGGTCTGGCCCGCACCGATCAGGCCTTCGACCGGCGTCAGCAATTTGAGCAGCTCGCCCGTGACCGCCGGCATACGGGTTGTTGCCGAGGCCTGAGGCAACGGCGGGATGTTCATGTCGCCTGTCATCTGCGGTCTTACCTTGGGAAACTAATTGAGCACGCCCCCTGGGGCATGACATGTATAATGCCGCCGGTCTTTCAGGGAGTGGCGAAAACCTTGCAATTGTTTGACGCAGCTCTGTGGAACCGGCCGCCAAAGCATCTATGCTGCACCTCTTTAACGGCCGCTGCATTGCCGACTTGAACCGTATAAGGCCCGCTATCCCTTGACCAGTCCTCTCCTGCAAACCGTTGGCCTCGCCTGTGAGCGAGATTTGCGGCTGCTTTTCGAGAATCTCCAATTGAGACTCTCGCCTGGCGATATGGTGCAGATCAGCGGTCCCAACGGCAGTGGCAAGACCAGCCTGTTGCGCCTGTTGGCCGGGTTGATGCAGCCGACTGCCGGCCAAGTGCTGCTCAATGGCCAGCCGTTGCACAGCCAGCGCAGCGAACTGGCCCGCAATCTGCTCTGGATCGGCCATGCCGCTGGCATCAAGGATTTGCTGACGCCTGAAGAAAACCTCAGTTGGCTCTGCGCGCTGCATCGACCGGCCGGGCGCGAGGCGATCTGGCAGGCGCTGGCGACGGTGGGCCTGCGCGGCTTCGAAGACGTGCCGTGCCACACCCTGTCCGCCGGCCAGCAGCGCCGCGTGGCCCTGGCCCGGTTATATCTCGACAGCCCGCCGCTGTGGATTCTCGACGAGCCGTTCACCGCCCTGGACAAGCAGGGCGTGGCGCAGCTCGAGGAGCACCTGGCCGGGCACTGCGAGCGTGGCGGCATGGTGCTGTTGACCACTCACCACACATTGGCGCGGATGCCATCCGGTTATCGCAACATCGATCTTGGGAACTGGGCTGTATGAGTGTGTTTGGCCTGCTGCTTGCCCGCGAGGCGCGCCTGTTGTTCCGCCGTCCGGCCGAACTGGCCAATCCGCTGGTGTTCTTCGCGATTGTCATCGCACTGTTCCCGCTGGCGGTCGGTCCCGGGACTCAATTGTTGCAAACCTTGTCGCCGGGGCTGGTCTGGGTGGCGGCCCTTTTATCGGTCCTGCTCTCGCTGGACGGGCTTTTCCGCAGTGATTTCGAGGACGGATCCCTGGAACAGTGGGTCCTTTCGTCGCACCCCCTGGCCCTTCTGGTTTTGGCCAAGGTACTGGCACACTGGGTTTTTTCCGGCCTGGCACTGGTGCTGCTCTCGCCGCTGCTGGCAATGATGCTGGGCTTGCCCGCTGCCTGCATGCCGGTATTGTTGGTATCGCTGTTGCTGGGCACGCCGGTGTTGAGCCTACTCGGCGCAGTCGGCGCGGCATTGACGGTGGGGTTGAAGCGCGGCGGCCTGTTGCTGGCGCTGCTGATCCTGCCGCTGTATATCCCGGTGTTGATCCTCGGCAGTGGCGCCTTGCAAGCCGCGCTGCAAGGCATGCCGGCAACCGGTTATCTGCTGTGGCTTGGGAGCCTGACCGCCCTGGCGATAACCCTGACACCCTTTGCAATAGCCGCTGGCCTGAAAATCAGCGTCGGCGAATAATAATGAGGCCTGGTCAAGAACTGACCACTTCTTTTGAAGTAAAGGCAGACCTGGCGACTCGTAATGACGAGTCGCAACCGTGATGGAAACAGCAATGAACTGGACCTGGTTTCATAAGCTCGGCTCACCCAAGTGGTTCTACGGCATCAGCGGCAAACTGCTGCCCTGGTTGAGCATCGCCGCACTGCTGCTGATAGGCATCGGCGTGGTCTGGGGCCTGGCCTTCGCACCGCCGGACTACCAGCAGGGCAACAGCTTTCGCATCATCTACATTCACGTTCCCACGGCGCTGTTGGCCCAGTCCATCTACGTGATGCTGGCGGTGTGTGGCGTGGTCGGGCTGGTGTGGAAGATGAAACTGGCGGACGTGGCCCTGCAATGCGCCGCGCCGATCGGTGCCTGGATGACCGCCGTAGCGCTGGTCACCGGGGCGATCTGGGGCAAGCCGACCTGGGGCTCATGGTGGGTCTGGGATGCCCGACTGACGTCGATGCTGATCCTGCTGTTTCTGTACTTCGGTCTTATTGCGCTGGGCAACGCCATCAGCAATCGTGACAGCGCCGCCAAGGCCTGCGCGGTACTGGCGATTGTCGGCGTGATCAACATCCCGATCATCAAGTACTCGGTGGACTGGTGGAACACCCTGCACCAGGGCGCGACCTTCACCCTCACCGAAAAACCGGCGATGCCTGTGCAAATGTGGCTGCCGCTGTTGCTCACCGTGCTGGGTTTCTACTGTTTCTTCGGCGCGGTGCTGCTGCTGCGCATGCGCCTGGAAGTGCTCAAGCGCGAGTCCCGGGCCAGTTGGGTGAAGGCCGAAGTACAGAACAGCCTGGAGGCCGCTCGATGAGTTTTGCATCATTCGGCGATTTTCTCGCCATGGGCCATCACGGCCTGTATGTCTGGTCCGCCTATGGCATCTGCCTGGCGGTGCTGGCCCTCAACGTGGCGGCGCCGATCCTGGCCCGCAAGCGGTATCTGCAACAAGAGGCGCGTCGTCTGCGCCGGGAGAATGGTCAGTGAATCCGCTGCGCAAAAAACGTCTTGTCATCATTCTTGCCATCCTGGTGGGGGTCGGCGCCGCAGTCGGCTTGGCCCTGAGCGCCTTGCAACAGAACATCAACCTGTTCTACACCCCGACCCAGATTGCCAACGGCGAAGCGCCCAAGGACACGCGCATTCGTGCCGGCGGCATGGTGGAGGAGGGGTCTCTGGTGCGTTCCGGGGACTCGCTGGACGTGAAATTCAACGTCACCGATTTCAACAAGACCGTGACCATCACCTATCGTGGCATCCTGCCGGACCTGTTTCGCGAAGGGCAGGGCATCGTCGCCCTGGGTAAGCTCAATGCCGAAGGCGTGGTGGTGGCCGATGAAGTCCTGGCCAAGCACGACGAAAAATACATGCCGCCGGAAGTGACCAAGGCTTTGAAAGACAGCGGCCAGTCGGCGCCCGCTCCCGTGAAGGAGGGTTGATCGATGACCGGTCTGTTTATTCCTGAGCTGGGTCACCTGGCGATGATCCTGGCGTTGTGTTTCTCCATCGTTCAGGCGGTGGTGCCTTTACTCGGTGCCTGGCGCGGTGATCGTTTGTGGATGAGCCTGGCCCAGCCGGCGGCTTGGGGGCAGTTCGCCTTCATGTTGTTCGCCTTTGGTTGCCTGACCTACGCGTTCATGGCTGATGATTTCTCCGTGGCCTACGTTGCCGGTAACTCCAACAGCGCCTTGCCTTGGTACTACAAGTTCAGCGCGGTGTGGGGCGCCCATGAAGGGTCTCTGTTGCTCTGGGCGTTGATCCTCGCCGGCTGGACCTTCGCGGTCTCGGTGTTCTCCCGGCAGTTGCCCCAGGTAATGCTGGCCCGGGTGCTGGCGGTGATGGGGATGATCAGCATCGGTTTCCTGTTGTTCCTGATCGTTACCTCCAATCCGTTCGAGCGCATCCTGCCCCAGGTGCCGATGGACGGTCGCGACCTCAACCCATTGCTGCAGGACATCGGCCTGATCGTTCACCCACCGATGCTCTACATGGGCTACGTTGGATTCTCCGTGGCCTTCGCCTTCGCCATCGCCGCGTTGCTGGGCGGTCGTCTCGATGCCGCCTGGGCGCGCTGGTCGCGTCCCTGGACCATCGTCGCCTGGGCCTTCCTGGGCATTGGCATCACCCTGGGTTCGTGGTGGGCCTACTACGAACTGGGCTGGGGTGGCTGGTGGTTCTGGGACCCGGTGGAAAACGCCTCCTTCATGCCCTGGCTGGTGGGCACCGCGCTGATCCACTCCTTGGCCGTCACGGAAAAACGCGGCGTGTTCAAGAGCTGGACGGTGCTGCTGGCCATCGCCGCATTCTCCCTGAGCCTGCTGGGAACCTTCCTGGTGCGTTCCGGCGTACTGACTTCGGTGCATGCCTTTGCCTCTGACCCTGAGCGTGGCGTGTTCATCCTGATGTTCCTGCTGTTCGTGGTCGGCGGCTCGCTGACGCTGTTCGCTGTGCGCGCGCCGGTGGTGAAAAGCCAGGTCGGCTTCAACCTCTGGTCCCGGGAAACCCTGCTGCTGGGCAACAACCTGGTACTGGTGGTTGCCGCGTCGATGATCCTGCTGGGCACGTTGTACCCGTTGGTGCTCGACGCGCTGACCGGCGCCAAGCTGTCGGTCGGCCCGCCGTACTTCAATGCCTTGTTCATTCCGCTGATGGCGATCCTGATGGTGGTGATGGCTGTCGGCATGCTAGTGCGCTGGAAAGACACACCGGTCAAATGGCTGATGGGCATGCTGACGCCCGTGCTGCTGGGCACTGCTGCCCTGGCCGTCATCGCCGGGATCGCGTATGGCGATTTCAACTGGGCGGTGCTGGCGACCTTCGTGCTGGCGGCCTGGGTATTGCTGGCCGGGGTCAGGGATATCTTCGACAAGACCCGCCACAAGGGCTTGATCAAGGGCCTGCCAACCCTGACCCGCAGCTACTGGGGCATGCAGCTCGCCCACCTGGGTATCGCGGTCTGCGCCTTGGGCGTGGTGCTGTCCAGCCAGAACAGCGCCGAGCGCGACCTGCGCCTGGCGCCCGGAGAGTCCATGGATCTGGGTGGCTATCAGTTTGTCTTCGAGGGTGCCAAACATTACGAAGGCCCGAACTTCACTTCCGACAAAGGCACCGTGCGGGTGCTCCGCGACGGCCAGGAAGTGACCGTGCTGCATCCGGAAAAGCGCCTCTACACCGTGCAGAATTCGGTGATGACCGAAGCTGGGATCGATGCCGGTTTCACCCGCGACCTCTACGTAGCGCTGGGTGAGTCCCTGGGCGATGGCGCGTGGGCGGTGCGGGTCCACGTCAAGCCGTTCGTGCGCTGGATCTGGTTCGGCGGCTTGCTGACCGGCCTGGGTGGCGTGCTGGCGGCCTTGGATCGTCGTTATCGGGTCAAGGTAAAAACCCGGGTGCGTGAAACCCTGGGCATGACGGGAGCCCCTGCATGAAACGTTGGTTGATGCTGTTGCCGCTGGCGCTGTTTTTGTTGATGGCGGTGTTTTTGTACCGGGGGCTCTACCTGAACCCGGCCGAATTGCCCTCGGCGATGATCGGCAAGCCGTTCCCTGAGTTTTCCCTGCCGTCGGTGCAGGGCGACAAGACACTGACGCGGGCGGACCTGCTGGGTAAACCGGCACTGGTCAATGTCTGGGGCACCTGGTGCATTTCCTGCCGGGTTGAACATCCGGTATTGAACAAACTGGCCCAGAACGGCGTGGTGATCTACGGCGTCAATTACAAGGACGTCAACGCCGATGCTTTGAAGTGGCTGGCCGAATTCCATAACCCGTATCAACTGGATATCCGCGATGAAGAGGGCTCCCTGGGCCTGAACCTGGGCGTCTACGGGGCGCCGGAAACTTTTTTCATCGACGCCAAGGGTGTCATCCGCGACAAGTTCGTCGGCGTGATCGACGAACAGGTCTGGCGCGAGAAGCTGGCCGCCAAGTATCAGGCGCTGGTCGACGAGGCCAAGCCATGAAGCGCTGGTTAGCAGCCCTCATCCTCGGGGTGAGCCTGGCTGGCGTGGCCCACGCCGCCATCGATACCTATGAATTCGCCAACGAGGGCGAGCGCGAGCGGTTTCGTGAATTGACCAAGGAGCTGCGCTGCCCCAAGTGTCAGAACCAGGACATCGCCGATTCCAACGCACCGATTGCCGCCGACCTGCGCAAGGAAATTTTCCGCATGCTCGGCGAAGGCAAGGACAACCAGCAGATCATCGATTTCATGGTGGACCGCTATGGGGAGTTCGTGCGCTACAACCCGGCCTTGACCTCCAAGACCGCGCTGCTCTGGTTTGGCCCCGCCGGGCTGTTGTTCGGTGGTTTCGTTGTCATCGCGGTGATTGTGCGCCGCCGCCGGGTCCAGCGCACGGCTGCCCCGGACACGCTTTCTGTCGAAGAGCGCCAGCGCCTCGACCAACTGTTGGATAAAACCAAGCATGATTGATTTCTGGCTCGCCGCAGGTCTGCTTCTCCTGGTTGCCCTGAGTTTTCTGTTGATCCCTGTATTGCGCGGTCGCCGCGCCCAGCGCGAAGAGGACCGCACCGCGCTCAACGTGGCGCTGTACCAGGAGCGCGTCGCCGAGTTGCAGGCCGAGCAGGAAGAGGGCGTGCTGAACGCCGCGCAACTGGACACCGGCCGCGCCGAAGCCGCGCGTGAACTGCTCGCCGACACCGAAGGCGCCGATGCGCCGCGCGAGTCTCGCTTGGGGAAACCGTTGCCGTTACTCGCCGCCGTGCTGGTGCCGGTGTTGGGCCTGGGGCTGTATCTGCATTTCGGCGCCAGCGACAAGGTCGAGCTGACCCGTGAGTTCGCCCAGGCACCGCAGTCGATGGAAGAAATGACCCTGCGCCTGGAGCGCGCGGTGGCCGCGCAACCGGATAACGCCGAGGGCTTGTATTTCCTCGGTCGCACCTACATGGCCCAGGACCGACCGGCGGATGCGGCGAAGATCTTCGAGCGCACCGTGGTGGTGGCCGGCCGGCAACCCGAGCTGCTTGGGCAGTGGGCTCAGGCGCAGTATTTCGCCGATGGCAAGAAATGGTCGGACAAGGTCCAGGCCCTGACCGACGAAGCGCTCAAGCTCGATCCCAAGGAAGTCACCAGCCTGGGCCTACTGGGAATCGCCGCGTTCGAAGGCGAGCGCTATCAGCAAGCCATTGATTATTGGGGCCGCCTGCTCGCGCAACTGCCGGAAGGCGACAAGTCCCGTGAGGCGCTGCAGGGCGGTATCAACCGCGCCACCGAGAAGCTTGAGGCCAGCGGCGGCAAGGTCGCCCAAGCGCCAGTGAGCAAGGCTGCGGCATTGCTCAAGGTGCGCGTCGAGCTGGCGCCAGCGCTCAAGGCCAAGGTGCAGCCGGGCGACAGCGTGTTCATCTTTGCCCGCGCCGCTTCCGGCCCGCCGGCGCCGCTGGCGGCCAAGCGCCTGACCGTCGCTGATCTGCCTGTTACCGTGGAACTGGGCGACGCGGACGCCATGATGCCGCAACTGAAACTGTCGAACTTCCCTGAAGTCCAACTGGTGGCGCGCATTTCCCGGGCCGGTCAACCGACCGCCGGTGAATGGATCGGCCGCAGCAAGCCTCTGGCGAGCAGCACCACGGCGCAGCAACAACTGACTATCGACAGCCCGGATAAATAACAGGAATTCGCACCATGACCGCCATCGCTCGTATCACCCTGCTCACGCTCGTCCTGGGCCTGAGTGCTTGTGCGGTCCAGCGTCCGCCGCAGCCGTCGGCGCCGCTGCCTCCCATCCCGTCTTCAGGCCCGGCCACCAAGCCGGGGCCGTCGACCGCCCCAAGCAAGCCCGTCACGCCGAACACACCGGCCAAGCCGTTGCCTCGTACTTCCGCCAGCTTCGCCCCACCACCCGGCGGCAATAGCCACTGGGACGCCAAACTTGGGGTCTATGTGCTGGACAACCACACCAACACCTTCTATCGCCAGCGCACCTATTACCGCTGGAGCAACGGCTGGAGCCGCTCCATCAGCCCGAACGGGCCGTGGGAAGAAACCACCATCGAAGGCGTTCCGGCGGGGTTGGGGCGTCAATTCCACTAAGAGAGACCAGCCTGTGGCGAACCGGCTCGCCCCGGCTGGGCTCGACAGCTGCTACGCAGTTTGGCCGGTGATGAGTTCAAGGTTCGACCTGTCATGCCCGGCGTCGTAGAATGCGCGCCTTTGCGAGCCTTCACCGGCCAACCGCGTATTTATCGGAGCACCTGACCATGACGACTACCCCGACCGGCGACTATCTGGAAACCCTCTACGAAGGCTACGGCCAGCGTTTTCGGATGGACAAGCTGCTGCACGAAGTGCGCACCGAGCACCAGCACCTGGTGATTTTCGAGAACCCGCGCATGGGCCGGGTGATGGCGCTGGATGGCGTGATCCAGACCACCGAAGCCGATGAATTCATCTACCACGAAATGCTGACCCATGTACCGATCCTCGCCCACGGCGCGGCCAAACGCGTGCTGATCATCGGCGGTGGCGACGGCGGCATGTTGCGTGAAGTGACCAAGCACCTGGGCGTTGAGCACATCACCATGGTGGAAATCGACGGCACCGTGGTGGACATGTGCAAGGCGTTCCTGCCCAACCACTCCAAGGGCGCCTACGACGACCCGCGCCTGAACCTGGTGATCGATGACGGCATGCGTTTCGTCTCCACCACCCAGGAGAAGTTCGACGTCATCATCTCCGACTCCACCGACCCGATCGGCCCGGGTGAAGTGCTGTTTTCGGAAAACTTCTACCAGGCCTGTCATCGCTGCCTGAACGAAGGCGGCATTCTGGTGACCCAGAACGGCACACCGTTCATGCAACTGGGCGAAGTACAAACCACTGCCGGGCGTCTGCGTGGCCTGTTTGCCGACTGGCATTTCTACCAGGCCGCCGTGCCGACCTACATTGGTGGCGCCATGACTTTCGCCTGGGGCTCGACGGATACTGCCTATCGCAAGCTGACCCGCGAGACCCTGCGTGAGCGCTTCATTGGCAGCGGCATTGTTACCCGCTACTACAACCCTGAAGTTCACATCGGCGCGTTCGCCATGCCGCAGTACGTCTTGCGGGCGATCAACAAGCCAAGCAACGACTGATCAGGACTCACAAGCTGTGGCGGGGGTTATATCCCCTGACCACAGAGAGGTTCGACACAGACTCATCGGGCAATCCGGAGTTTTTTGTGTTTGCGAATAGTCATTGAACAAAATTTTCACAGGACCTTGCGGACAATCCCGGCGCCTGTTGCCGTCGGTGAATGAATGGCGATGCTCAGCCATTCATTCAACGCTCGCGCACTCGCGCAGACCCAGGGACCCGGGTGATGGTCGGCATAGGACGCGCCGTTGTTCTATTCGCCCTCAACCCCATTAGGTCCTTACACGACATGGCAATCCCGGACGCCCTGAGTCAGCAACGCACCACGCATCGCCTGCTGCAACCGACCGTCAAATCTCACCTGGCCTACACGTTGCTCTGTGCCTTGGTGATGATGATCATGTTCAGCCTGTTGCGCGTTGCGCTACTGGTCTACAACCGCGAAATGATCCTCGACACCCCGGCCTCGACCTTCGTCGAGGCGTTCGTCAACGGTCTGCGTTTTGACCTGCGTCTGGTGGTCTATCTGTGTATTCCGCTGCTGCTGGCCTTGTTCAGCGCGCGGGCCATGGCGGCTCGTGGTTTTTTTCGTTTCTGGCTGACCGTGACCGCCAGCATCGCGCTGTTCCTCGGTCTGATGGAGATGGACTTCTACCGCGAGTTTCACCAGCGTCTCAACGGCCTGGTCTTCCAGTATGTGCAGGAAGACCCGAAAACCGTGATGAGCATGCTCTGGTATGGGTTCCCGGTGGTGCGCTACCTGTTGGCGTGGGTCGTGGGCACGCTGATCCTCACGATGGCGTTCAAGGGCGCCGACCGCGCGACTCGACCGCGCGGGCCGTTCAGTGGCGGCACCATTGGCACACGCCAGGTGGCTCCGTGGTACGGGCGTGTCGCGGTGTTCATGGTCTGCTTGGTCGTGGCCGTGGGCGCCGCCCGGGGTACCTTGCGCCAGGGGCCGCCGCTGCGCTGGGGTGACGTCTACACCACCGATTCGAACTTTGCCAACCAGTTGGGCCTTAATGGCACGTTGTCACTGGTGGCCGCGGCCAAGAGCCGGATGTCCGAACACCGCGACAACATCTGGAAAGCCACCCTCGAGCAACCGCTGGCCCAGCAGACGGTGCGGGACATGCTGGTGATGCCCGACGACAAACTGGTCGATGCAGACACCGCCGCCGTACGTCGCGACTACACGCCACCGGCCGACAAGACTTTGCCGATCAAGAACGTGGTAGTGATTCTCATGGAAAGCATGGCGGGGCACTCGGTAGGTGCCTTGGGCGCGCCGGGCAATATCACGCCTTATCTGGACAAACTGTCCAAGGAAGGTCTGCTGTTTGACCGCTTCTTCTCCAATGGTACTCACACCCATCAGGGCATGTTCGCCACCATGGCCTGCTTCCCGAACCTGCCGGGCTTCGAGTATCTGATGCAGACACCTGAAGGCAGCCACAAGTTTTCGGGGCTGCCGCAACTGCTCAGTGCCCGCAACTACGACGACGTGTATGTCTACAACGGTGATTTCGCCTGGGACAACCAGTCGGGTTTCTTCAGCGGCCAAGGTATGACCACGTTCATCGGGCGCAATGATTATGTGAACCCGGTGTTCTCCGACCCCACCTGGGGCGTGTCCGACCAGGATATGTTCGACCGCAGCCTGATCGAACTCAAGGCACGGGAAAACGGCAAGCCGTTCTATGCGTTGCTGCAGACCCTGTCCAACCACACGCCGTATGCGCTGCCGACACCGTTGCCGGTGGAACCGGTCACTGACCGTGGCAGCCTGAATGCGCACCTGACTGCCATGCGCTATTCCGATTGGGCCCTGGGTCAGTTCTTCGAAAAGGCCCGCAAGGAGCCTTATTTCAAGGAGACGCTGTTTGTCATCGTCGGAGACCACGGCTTTGGTAACGAGCGCCAGATTACCGAAATGGACTTGGGCCGTTTCAACGTACCGATGCTGTTGATCGGCCCGGGTATCCAGGAAAAGTTCGGCCAGCGCAACCACACCGTGGGCACGCAGGTCGATATCGTCCCGACCATCATGGGCCGGATCGGCGGGCAAGTGCGTAACCAGTGCTGGGGCCGCGATCTGTTGAACCTGCCGCCAGGCGACAGCGGATTTGGCGTGATCAAACCGTCGGGCAGTGATCAGACCACGGCGATAATCCGCGACGACAAGATTCTGGTACTGCCAAGGGAAAAGGAAATGGCGCCGAAGCTGTACCGCTACCAACTGGGTGCCCAGCCACGCGCGGATGTCATCTCCGACGCGCCGCAGGCTCTCGAAATGAAACTCAAGCTGGAGGCGTTTCTGCAAACCGCCACCAAGAGCCTGCTGGATAACACCGCCGGCGTGACACAAGGTGTTCCGGACTGAGAAGTTCCGCCCATAAAAAAGAGGCCTTAACGGGCCTCTTTTTTTGTCACTTAGTGGTTCATATCTTGCCCAGTAATAGCAGGATCAACAGCACTACCAGTACGACACCGATGATTCCGGACGGACCGTAACCCCAACTTCTAGAGTGCGGGAAGACCGGCAGGCCACCGATCAGCAGGAGGATCAGGATAATGATGAGTATTGTGCCCATTGTTGATTTCCTTATTGGTCAGTTCTGGAGTGATGCAACTTTCAACTACCAGCACGCATGCGTTAAATCCGGGCGGCTTAATAAGTACGACCGTAACGTCCTGTAAAAAATTCAAAGTCTTTTTGAGGCGTGAAAGAACCCGTCTTCGGGAGCAAAGCGGGCTCGCGCTGCAAACGACACCATCTTCCAGAACTGCGTCGCGCCGATCGTGAGCAAGCTTTGCTCCCGCAGGCGGTTCCACTGGGTTGTTCCCCTCAAAACCTATTAAGGTTTGCCCTCGCCATTCAGCACTCTGATGGAGCGTGGGTGCGGCGGGGTCCTTCGCTACACTCGGCGCATCTCTCCCGGAACAACAAGGCTGTT
Organism: Pseudomonas rhizophila; assembly: GCF_003033885.1. NCBI lineage: Bacteria > Pseudomonadati > Pseudomonadota > Gammaproteobacteria > Pseudomonadales > Pseudomonadaceae > Pseudomonas > Pseudomonas rhizophila. The sequence continues at coordinate 2,784,626 of NZ_CP024081.1, forward strand.
TCCTATGCAAAATCGCATGATGATTACCGGTGCCGGTTCTGGCCTGGGTCGCGAAATCGCGCTGCGCTGGGCCCGCGAAGGCTGGCGCCTGGCCTTGTCGGATGTCAGTGAGCCGGGCCTTCAGGAAACCCTCAGGTTGGTGCGTGACGCAGGCGGCGACGGTTTTGTCCAGCGCTGCGACGTGCGCGACTACAGCCAACTGACGGCGTTTGCCCAGGCCTGCGAAGAGAAGCTCGGTGGCATCGACATCATCGTCAACAATGCCGGTGTGGCCTCGGGTGGGTTCTTCAGTGAACTGTCCCTGGAGGATTGGGACTGGCAGATCGCGATCAACCTGATGGGCGTGGTCAAGGGTTGCAAGGCGTTCTTGCCGTTGCTGGAAAAAAGCCGCGGCAAGATCATCAACATCGCCTCCATGGCCGCCCTGATGCAGGGCCCGGCCATGAGCAACTACAACGTGGCCAAGGCTGGTGTGGTGGCGCTGTCGGAAAGCCTGTTGATCGAGCTGGCACAGCAGGAAATCGGTGTGCATGTGGTGTGCCCGTCGTTTTTCCAGACCAACCTGCTGGACTCCTTCCGCGGCCCGACTCCGGCGATGAAAGCCCAGGTTGGCAAGTTGCTGGAAAGCTCGCCGATCAGCGCTGCCGAGATTGCCGATTACATCTATGAACAGGTCGCCCAGGGCCAGTTCATGATCCTGCCCCACGAGCAAGGGCGCATGGCCTGGGCCATCAAGCAGAAGAATCCGCAATTGCTGTACGACGAAATGACCGTCATGGCCGACAAGATGCGCGCCAAGGCTCGACAGAACCCGAGTTGACCTGAGTGTCCGGCGTCCTCAGGATGGCCGCATTCGGCCCTCCTGATGGACGCTCACATGCTCAACTATTTTTGGTTCTTTCTCGCCGCGCTGTTTGAAATCGCCGGCTGTTACGCGTTCTGGATGTGGCTACGCCAGGGCAAGAGCGCCTGGTGGATTGTGCCGGCCCTGTTGAGTCTTACGCTGTTCGCCCTGTTGCTGACCCGCATCGAAGCGACCTACGCCGGTCGTGCCTACGCCGCTTATGGCGGTATCTATATCATCGCCTCGATCGGCTGGCTGGCCGTGGTGGAGCGAGCGCGGCCGCTGACTTCCGACTGGGTGGGGGTGGCGCTCTGCGTGTTGGGGGCGAGTGTGATTCTGTTCGGTCCGCGGGTTTCCGCCTCTTGAATAAGTCCGCTATCCGACAGGGTTTTGCAGGACGTTTCCTTCAGTTGCCAGAGTGTTGCTTGTAGGGCGTTACTGAATTCTTGAGGGTCTCTTGAGAACCTCAGGCGGGGCGGGCATGGTCAAGGTCCAGATATTCTTAAGGACAAGAACCATGCTCGTACTTAGCCGCGCTGTGGGTGAACTGATTTCCATCGGTGATGATATTTCCGTCCGAGTGCTCTCGGTCAACGGCACCACTGTTCGTTTTGGCGTGGAAGCGCCACGGCACATCGACGTTCATCGCTCCGAGATATACGAAAAGATTCAGAAAAAAAGGGCCCTGGCCAATCGCAAGGTCTGCTCAGTCGAATAGATGCTTGGGCACGTCGTGCTTGAGCATCAACTGGCACTGTTCGCTTTCCGGGTCGAAGACGATCATCGCCTGGCCTTTGGTCAAGGCCTGCCGGACCCGCAATACGCGGGTCTCCAGCGGCGTGTCATCGCCATTGTCGGTGCCGTCGCGGGTCACGAAATCTTCGATCAGGCGAGTGAGCGTGTCGACTTCGAGTTGGTCGTAAGGGATCAGCATGGGGTACCTCGGCTAGACAATGTCGCGATGCTACGACCAAAGGGCTTTTGCGGCTAGCCTGGCTTGGGGCTTGCGGTGTCTGTTGCGGCGCTATCGCGAGCAGGCTCGCTCCCACAGTGTGCCTGCGTCGGGCACGAACTTTATGCTCAACGAAGGTCTCCTTGTGGGAGCGAGCCTGCTCGCGATGGCGTCATGACGGGCACTGAGATTCTGGAACTGTGCTCAGTTATCCGACCGCTGCCCAATCAAACTATCCACCGACGGCACCCGGGTATCGCTTTCCATCTGCGCATCGTGTTCGAGTTGATGGCTGAAGCGGTCCAGCGAACCCTGGGCCGGTTGGGCGTCGCTGGCGAATACCGGTGGGCTGAGGATGTAGGCGCCCAGCAGACGGCTCAGGGCGGCCAGGCTGTCGATGTGGGTGCGTTCGTAGCCATGGGTGGCGTCGCAGCCGAAGGCCAGCAGGGCGGTGCGGATATCGTGGCCGGCGGTGACGGCGGAATGGGCATCGCTGAAGTAATAACGGAACAGGTCGCGGCGCGCCGGCAGTTCGTTTTCCCTGGCCAGCTTCAGCAAGTGCCGTGACAGGTGATAGTCGTAAGGGCCCCCGGAATCCTGCATCGCCACGCTCACTGCGTGTTCGCTCGAGTGCTGGCCCGGTGCGACCGGCGCGATGTCGATGCCGACGAACTCGCTGACATCCCAAGGCAGCGCAGCCGCCGCGCCGCTGCCGGTTTCTTCGGTAATCGTGAACAGCGGGTGGCAGTCGATCAGCAGTTCTTCGCCACTGTCGACAATCGCCTTGAGCGCCGCCAGCAGCGCCGCGACCCCGGCTTTATCGTCCAGGTGCCGAGCACTGATATGGCCACTCTCGGTGAACTCCGGCAAAGGATCGAACGCCACATAGTCGCCAATGCCCACCCCCAGTGTTTCGCAATCGGCGCGGGTGGTGCAGTAGGCGTCCAGGCGCAGTTCGATGTGATCCCAACTGATGGGCATTTCGTCCACGGCGGTGTTGAATGCATGCCCGGACGCCATCAGCGGCAGTACGCTGCCTCGGATCACCCCCGTGTCCGTAAACAGGCTGACGCGACTGCCCTCGGCAAAGCGGCTGGACCAGCAACCCACCGGAGCCAGGGTCAGGCGCCCGTTGTCCTTGATGGCGCGCACCGAGGCGCCGATGGTGTCCAGGTGAGCCGACACGGCCCGATCGGGGCTGCTCTTGCGGCCCTTGAGGGTGGCGCGGATCGTGCCGCGCCGGGTCATTTCAAACTCGATACCCAACTCTTCGAGCCGCTCGGCGACGTAGCGCACGATGGTGTCGGTGAAGCCGGTGGGGCTGGGAATGGCGAGCATTTCCAGCAGGACTTTTTGCAGGTACTCGAGATCCGGTTCGGGAATTTTGCTGATCATGGAAACTCCTGATGAGTTGAGCGCATCGATGGTTTCGATGAGGAAGGGAATGTGTCTGACCTATGAAAGGTTGGTGTCCTTCAAGCCGCCATCGCGAACAGGTTCGCTCCCACAAGGTTTCTGCGGCGGTGCATACCACCGGGTGGGAGCGAGCCTGCTCGCGATGAGGCCCGCCCAGGCACTACACCTCTATTGGGCCACCGCCTGACTATGGGGAAACAATAAATCCACAAAGCGTTCGGCAGTGGGTTGCGGTTCGTGGTTGGCCAGGCCGGCGCGTTCGTTGGCTTCAATGAACACGTATTCGGGCTGATCGGCCGCCGGCACTAACAGGTCGAGGCCAACCATGGGAATATCCAAGGCCCGCGCGGCGCGTATCGCAGCTTCAGTCAGGGTCGGATGGAGGATGCTCGTGACATCTTCCAGCACGCCGCCCGTATGAAGGTTCGCCGTACGCCGTACGAACAGGTGTTTGCCGGCGGGCAGCACACTGTCGTAGTCATAGCCTGCCGCGCTCAATGTGCGTTGGGTCTCGGCGTCCATGGGAATCTTGCTTTCACCCCCCGTGGCCGCCTGTCGGCGGCGGCTTTGGGCTTCGATCAGCGCGCCGATGGTGTGCCGACCGTCGCCGATCACCTCCGCTGGCCGCCGGATCGCGGCCGCCACCACTTCAAAGCCAATCACCAGTACGCGCAGGTCCAGGCCCTCGTGGAAGCTCTCCAGCAGCACCCGGCTGTCAAACTGGCGGGCCGTTTCAATCGCGCTCTGCACCTCTTCAATCGTGCGTAGATCCACCGCGACACCCTGGCCCTGTTCACCGTCCAGTGGCTTGACCACTACCCGTTCATGCTCATCGAGAAAGGCCAGGTTGTCATCGGCGTTGCCAGCCAACTGTTGGGCCGGCAAGTCCAAGCCGGCGTTTTTCAGCACTTTGTGGGTCAGGCTTTTGTTCTGGCACAGGGTCATGCTGATAGCGCTGGTCAGGTCGCTGAGGGATTCACGGCACCTGATCCGGCGGCTGCCGTGGACCAGGGTAAACAATCCACCTTCGGCGTCGTCCACCTGGACTTCGATGCCCCGGCGGTGAGCCTCTTCGACAATGATGCGCGCATAAGGATTGAACTGCGCCTCGGGGCCCGGCCCCAGGAACAACGGCTGATTGATGCAGTTCTTGCGTTTGATGGCGAACGTCGAAAGATTGCGGAAGCCGAGCTTGGCGTAGAGACTTTTCGCCAGGCGATTGTCGTGCAGCACCGAAAGGTCCAGGTAACTCAGGCCCCGGCTCATGAAGTGCTCGATGAGGTGGCGCACCAGGACCTCCCCGACACCGGGCCGCGAGCACTGCGGATCCACGGCCAGGCACCAGAGGCTGCTGCCGTTTTCCGGGTCGTTGAAGGCTTTCTGGTGATTCAGGCCCATGACGCTGCCGATCACCGCGCCGGTGTCATCATCTTCGGCCAGCCAGTAGACCGGCCCGCCCTCATGGCGCGGCGTGAGTCGTTGCGGATCGATGGGCAACATGCCCCGGGCCTGATACAGCAGGTTGATCGCCTGCCAGTCGGCGTCGCTCTGGGCCCGGCGAATCCGGAAACCGCGAAATACCCGGGTGGCCTGGCGATAGTCGCTGAACCACAGGCGCAAGGTGTCGGATGGATCGAGAAACAGCTGCGCCGGTTCCAGCCCGAGTATTTGCTGGGGGGCGGCGACGTACAAGGCAATGTCGCGCTCACCCGATTGCTCATTGAGCAACTCTTGGGCCAGGCTTGCCGGGTCGGGGAAGGTGTGGCCGATCAGCAATCGGCCCCAGCCGCAGTGCACCGCGATCGGGTCGGCGCCCAGTTCGCTGCCGTCTTCGGCCAGTCGCGCCTGCAGGCGTTCATAGGAGGGCGCCTGGCCCCGCAGCAGGCGTTGATTGTGGGGTTTCATCGATCAGATTCCTTGCTCGCTGAGCCACAGGTTCAGCGCCGCCAGTTGCCACAGCCTTGAGCCGCGCAACGGGGTGAGCTGGCCGTTGGGGTCGGTCAGCAGTCGATCAAGCATCGCCGGGTTGAACAGGCCGCGATCCTGGCTCGGGTCCAGCAGCAGTTCGCGGACCCAGGCCAAGGTGTTGCCTTCCAGATGCTTGAGACCGGGTACAGGGAAATAGCCTTTTTTGCGGTCGATGACCTCGCCGGGGATCACCCGTCGAGCGGCTTCCTTCAGGACCTGTTTGCCGCCGTCGGGCAGTTTGAATTTCGCCGGGACCCGTGCCGAGAGTTCCACCAATCGGTAATCCAGGAATGGCGTGCGCGCTTCCAGGCCCCAGGCCATGGTCATGTTATCGACACGCTTGACCGGGTCGTCCACCAACATCACCGTGCTGTCCAGACGCAGGGCCTTGTCCACCGCTGCGTCGGCGCCCGGTTGGGCGAAGTGTTCCTTGACGAAATCACCGGCCGCGTCATTGGCCGTCAGCCATTTGGGCTGCACGGTAGCGGCATATTCTTCGTAGCTGCGATCAAAGAATGCGGCGCGATAGGCCGCGTATGGGTCACTGGCGCCGTCCACTTGTGGATACCAGTGGTAACCGGCGAACAGTTCATCGGCGCCCTGGCCGCTTTGCACCACTTTGCAATGCTTGGACACTTCCCGCGACAGCAGGTAGAAGGCGATGCAGTCGTGACTGACCATCGGCTCGCTCATGGCTCGAAACGCCGCCGGCAGTTGCTCGATGATTTCTTTTTCGTCGATGCGTAACTGGTGGTGATGAGTGCCGTAGTGCTTGGCGATCAGGTCCGAATACTGGAACTCGTCACCGCGCTCGCCACCGGCATCCTGGAAGCCGATGGAGAATGTGGAAAGGTTTTCCACACCGACCTCCCGCAGCAGGCCCACCAGCATGCTGGAGTCCACGCCGCCGGAAAGCAGCACGCCGACATCCACGGCGGCACGCTGACGAATGGCGACCGCTTCACGGGTGCTGTCGAGCACGCGGTCGATCCAGTCTTGCAGATTCAGGTGCTGTTCGTCGGCCCGTGGTCCGTAGGGCAGGGTCCACCAGGTTTTCTGCTCGGTGGTGCCGTCGGCTTCGACCCGCATCCAGGTGGCAGGCGGCAGCTTTTCAACGCCGGCCAGCAGGGTGCGAGGCGCCGGGACCACGGCATGAAAATTCAGGTAATGGTTCAGCGCCACCGGGTCGAGCATCGGACTGATGTCGCCGCCCTTGAGCAGCGCCGGCAACGCCGAGGCAAAGCGCAGGCGCTGGCCGGTGCGCGACAGGTACAGCGGTTTGACACCGAGGCGGTCGCGGGCGATGAACAGCCGCTTGGCGTCGCGTTCCCAGATGGCGAAGGCGAACATGCCGTTGAGCTTGGGCAACAGTGCTTCGCCCCAGGCGTGGTAGCCCTTGAGCAGCACTTCGGTGTCGCCACCGGAATAGAAGGCGTAGCCCAGGCCTTCCAGCTCGGCGCGCAATTCAGGGTAGTTGTAGATCGCGCCGTTGAAGGCCAGGGACAGGCCCAGTTGATTGTCGATCATCGGCTGGGCCGAACCGTCGGACAAGTCCATGATTTTCAGGCGCCGATGGCCCAGGGCAATGGGGCCTTGACTGTGGAAACCCCACGCGTCGGGGCCGCGAGGAGCCAGGTGATGGGTGATTCGCTCTACGGCCGCAAGGTCCGCAGGTTGTTGATCGAAACGTAACTCTCCAGCTAATCCGCACATAAGTCCTTACCGGTTTTTCCGTTGGGGAGGGTCAAACACCATACGCCAAAATGGCGGGTACTTTGAAACTGACCGGTGGGATCGGTGTGAGTTTTAGATCAATGCGTTATAAGCAGCTGAAGTAGGGGCGCTCGGGCGGCTGAAAAACCACGGCAAAACATCAACCTGTGGGAGCGAGCCTGCTCGCGATCGCGGTGTGCCAGTCACTTGGATGCCAGATGATCTGGCGCAATCGCGAGCAGGCTCGCTCCCACAGGTTTTTGTGGCATACCGGCAATCTGCATTAGGCCTTGCCCCGAACCAGCGCCCGCAACGCAAACCGGTTCGGATGACAGGCCTCGGCCACGCTTCGGGGCAGGGGCAAAGGTTCGTTGTCCAGCCAGGCGGCAATCAACTCGCCCGACAATGGCGCGGTGATCAGGCCCCGGGAGCCGTGGCCGCTGTTGATGTACAAGCCATCGAGCCAGGGGCATGGGCAGTCCGGCACCTGGCGGGCGTCCTTGCTCAGCGCCGAGTATGCCTCGGTGAAGGCCTGACTCTCGGCCAAGGGGCCGACAATCGGCAGATAGTCCGGACTGGTGCAACGGAACGCTGCGCGGCCCTGGAGGTGTGCCGGGTCCAGGGTGCTGGCGTCCAGGCGTTCCACCAGATCAGCGGAGATTTGCTCCAGCATCTGCAGGTTGCCAGCGTGCTCGGCGGCGGTAGGGGTCAGGTCGTCGTTCTTGAAATCGAAACTGGCCCCCAGGGTGTGCTCGCCCAACCGTGCCGGAGCCACGTAGCCTTCGGCGCAGACCACCGTGCGCAGTGCCTGGCTGTGGGCGGTTTGCGGCAGGCGGGTGATTTGCCCGCGAATGCGCTTGAGGGGCAAGTCGGCGGCCGCATCGAAGCGTTTGATCTCGGCGGCGCTGGCGAGGACCACTACCGGCGCGCTGGCCAGGCAACGTTCACCGTCCCAGGCCTGCCACTGACCGTCGATGCGGCGCAGCTCGAGGACTTCATGGTGGTTTTGCACCTCAATCTTGGGGGCGGATGCCTGCCAGCGGCACAGCGCGGGCGGATGCACCCAACCGCCTTGCGGGTAAAACAGACCGCCACAGGCCAGGCCGATACCGGACTGCGCCTCGGCCTGGGACTGATCCAGGACGTGCAGCAAATCTTCGGCAAAGGCCTCGGACAATTGCGCCTGGCGCTCGGCTTCCTTGGCGCTGAAGGCCAGTTGCAAGACACCGCAGCCGTCCCAGTCCACACCTCGCTGCAGATGTTCGAGCAGGCGCCGGGTGTAACCGAAACCGCTGAGGATCATCTGCGACAGCGCCGTACCATGGGCCGAAAGCTTGAGATACAACACGCCCTGCGGGTTGCCGGACGCTTCTTCGGCCAACCCGGCATGCCGTTCCAGCAGTGTCACCTGCCAGCCACGGGCCGCGAGGCTGGACGCGCTGGCGCAACCGGCCAGGCCGCCGCCGATCACCAGGGCTCGACGCTCGCCGCTGTGCGCCGTGGGGCGGGCGTACCAGGGTTTTACCGGGGGCGGTGCGGGTGTCAGTTGCGGCCAGCCGAGAAACACCCCGCGAAGGATTTCCCATTTATGGCCGATGCCCGGCGTACGCTTCATCTTGAAGCCGGCCGCGTTCAACAACCGTCGCACCCAGCCGGTGCTGGTAAAGGTGCTGAGGGTCGCGCCGGGGGCAGCCAAGCGCGCCAGTTCGGCAAACAGCTCGGCGGTCCACATCTCGGGATTTTTCGCCGGCGCGAAACCGTCCAGGAACCAGGCGTCGATTTGCGCATCCAGCTGTGGCAATTGTTCCAGGGCGTCGCCGATCAACAAGGTCAGGGTCACCCGGCCGTCTCCCAGCGTCAGGCGCTGGAAGCCCTGATGGATGGCGACGTACTGCGCAAGCAATTGATCCGCCTGAAGCTTGAGTTGCGGCCACAAATCCAGTGCCCGGCGCAGGTCGGGGGGGCTCAAGGGGAATTTCTCGACACTGACAAAATGCAGCCGCGCCCCGGCCGGTGCGCACTGCTCGAACAACTGCCAGGCGCAGAGAAAATTCAGCCCGGTGCCAAACCCGGTCTCGCCGATCACCAGCCGCCCGTCGTCCGGCAGCGCGGCAAAACGCTCGGTCAGGTTGTTCTGTTCAAGGAACACATAGCGGGTTTCTTCCAGGCCCGACTGATCGGAAAAATACACATCGTCGAACACCCGCGAGCGCGGGCGACCCTGATCATCCCAGTCGAGTTGGGCGTGGTGCTGTACGGGTGTCATGGCAGGCTCGGTCAAAACTGGGAGGCCATTCTAGCCGATCGGTATGGGCTTGCTTGACCCATCGCAATACAGCGTTCGTCTGGATGGAATCTGCTGCACCGGCCCGCGTCCAATCCGCTAGTCTTGCCCCATTCCCTGGAAGGAGCTGTCCATGTTCGAATCCGCTGAAATCGGTCACGCCGTCGATAAAGACACCTATGACGCCGAAGTGCCGGCACTGCGTGAAGCGTTGCTCGAAGCCCAGTACGAGCTACACCAGCAGAGCCGTTTTCCGGTCATCGTGCTGATCAACGGCATCGAAGGCGCCGGCAAGGGCGAAACGGTGAAATTGCTCAATGAGTGGATGGACCCGCGGCTGATCGAAGTGCGTACCTTCGATCAGCAGACCGACGAGGAGCTGGCGCGGCCACCGGCCTGGCGTTATTGGCGGATGCTGCCGGCCAAGGGACGCATGGGGATTTTCTTTGGCAACTGGTACAGCCAGATGCTGCAGGGGCGCGTTCATGGCCAGATCAAGGACCCACGGCTCGATCAGGCCATCAATGGCGCTGAACGGTTGGAGAAAATGCTCTGCGATGAAGGCGCGCTGATCTTCAAGTTCTGGTTCCACCTGTCCAAGAAACAGATGAAAGCCCGGCTCAAGGGGCTCAAGGACGACCCGCTGCACAGCTGGCGCATCAGCCCGCTGGACTGGCAGCAGTCCCAGACCTACGACAAGTTCGTCAAATACGGTGAGCGGGTCCTGCGCCGCACCAGTCGAGACTACGCCCCGTGGCATGTGATCGAAGGCATGGACAGTTATTATCGAAGCCTTACGGTCGGACGGATCCTGCTTGACGGGATGCGCCAGGCCTTGCACCGCTCGAGGATCAAAGCGGAAAAGGTCAATGTGGCGCCACTGCCGCCGCTGGACGACCAGGTCACGCTGCTGGACAGCCTGGACATGACCCTGCGTCTGGACAAGGCCGATTACGAAGAACAACTGATCGCCGAGCAGGCGCGTTTTTCCGGCCTGTTGCGCGATAAACGCATGCGCCGCCATGCCCTGGTGGCGGTGTTCGAGGGCAATGATGCGGCGGGCAAGGGTGGGGCGATCCGGCGGGTCGCGGCAGCGCTCGACCCGCGCCAGTACAGCATCGTACCGATTGCCGCACCCACCGAGGAAGAGCGCGCCCATCCCTACATGTGGCGGTTCTGGCGGCATATCCCGGCGCGGGGCAAGTTCACCGTGTTCGATCGCTCCTGGTACGGCCGGGTGCTGGTGGAGCGGGTCGAAGGTTTTTGCAGCAAGGCCGACTGGCTGCGGGCCTACGGCGAGATCAACGATTTCGAGGAGCAGATTGCCGACGCCGGAGTCGTGGTCGTCAAGTTCTGGCTGGCCATCGACAAGGAGACTCAACTGGAGCGCTTCCAGGAACGCGAGGAAATTCCTTTCAAGCGCTTCAAGATCACCGAGGACGACTGGCGCAACCGTGACAAATGGGATGCCTACCGGGCGGCGGTGTGCGACATGGTTGACCGCACCAGCACCGAGATTTCTCCCTGGACCCTGGTGGAGGCCAACGACAAGCGCTGGGCGCGGGTCAAGGTGTTGCGCACGCTTAATGAAGCGCTGGAGGAGGCCTTCGAGCGCTCAGCAAAGCAGGCTCGCAAGGCGAGCAAGGGCAAATAGTGGCCGATGGGAACGCATACGCGGGGTGAATGATCGTCGCGGTCGGTTATGCAGTGGATCTATGCTCAATTGACTCCTAACCGACAATAACAATTGAGGTACAGCCATGCGTGAAGTGGTGATCGTCGACAGCGTGCGGACCGGCCTGGCCAAGTCTTTTCGCGGCAAGTTCAACATGACCCGTCCGGACGACATGGCGGCCCATTGTGTCGATGCATTGTTGGCACGCAACGGGATCGATCCGGCCAGCGTCGAGGACTGTATCGTCGGCGCCGGTTCGAACGAGGGCGCCCAGGGCTATAACATCGGCCGTAACGTGGCGGTGCTTTCGCAACTGGGCATCGGCACCGCCGGCATGACCCTCAACCGCTTCTGCTCCTCGGGCCTGCAAGCCATCGCCATCGCCGCCAACCAGATCGCCTCCGGTTGCAGCGAGATCATTGTTGCCGGTGGCGTGGAATCCATCAGCCTGACAATGAAAAGCGTCAATACCGATCACCTGATCAACCCGCTGCTCAAGGAGCAAGTGCCGGGGATTTATTTCCCCATGGGCCAGACCGCCGAGATCGTCGCCCGCCGTTATCAGGTCAGCCGTGAAGAACAGGACCGCTACGCCTTACAGAGCCAGCAGCGCACTGCCCAGGCCCAGGCGGCCGGGCTGTTCGACGACGAGATCGTGCCGATGGCGGTCAAGTACAAGGTCGAGGACAAGAACACCGGTGCGGTGCAGATTCTCGACGGCGTGGTTGATCGCGACGATTGCAACCGCCCCGACACCACCTATGAAAGTCTGGCGGGCTTGAAGCCGGTGTTCGCCGAAGACGGCTCAGTGACAGCAGGCAACTCGTCACAGTTGTCCGACGGGGCTTCGATGACCCTGGTGATGAGTCTGGAAAAAGCCCTGGCCCTGGGGCTCACGCCCAAGGCGTTTTTCCGTGGCTTTACCGTGGCCGGTTGCGCGCCGGACGAAATGGGCATCGGTCCGGTGTTTTCGGTGCCCAAACTGCTCAAGTCCAAGGACTTGCATATCGATGATATCGACTTGTGGGAACTCAACGAAGCCTTCGCATCCCAGTGTCTCTACAGTCGTAACCGGCTGGAAATCGATAACGAGAAGTACAACGTCAACGGCGGTTCGATTTCCATTGGCCACCCGTTCGGCATGACCGGTTCGCGCCAGGTCGGCCATCTGGTGCGCGAACTGCAACGGCGCAGCCTGCGCTACGGCATCGTGACCATGTGCGTGGGCGGCGGGATGGGGGCGACGGGGTTGTTTGAGGCGGTGAGATAACCGGGCGCTGACAGTTAGCGAGATGATTACTTGTGGCGAGGGGATTTATCCCCGCTGGGTTGCGCAGCAACCCTAAAATCTACAACCGAGGTATATCAGGCTGACAGAGTGGTTTGCTTTGGGGCTGCTTTGCAGCCCAGCGGGGATAAATCCCCTCGCCACAAGGGGGGCTGCGTCAGCTGCGCTAGCTGGCAACCTGGGTCAGTTGCTGCATCCGCGCGATATACGCTTTTATCTCCCGTTCTGCCGCCTCGCGGCTGGCGAACGGGCCTTCCTGCGTGCCTTCTCGGGTATTGAAATAAAACTCGCCGTTTACCCGGCAGATCCGGTCGCTGCGAAAAATCGTCGTAGGGGCGGGATCCTGGGCGCGTTTGCCAAACATGGCGGTCTCCAAAGGCAGCGGGGCAATGTCATTTGAGCTTATGCGCAGTCCTTGATTTGCGCCTGGCCAGGCGATCGACGGCAACGACCCGTACAGTCCCATGGACGTCCACGGCCTAACTGTCCCTGTGTCCTGGAGCGATCCGCGCCTAGAATGGGAGCTCTTTGTCTTGAGCTGCGAGGGTTGCATGCACATATCGTCCGGTCGCTGGGTCTACGGCCTGTTCCTTGCCCTGCTGACCGCCCTGCTGTGGGGCATCCTGCCGATCAAGCTCAAGCAAGTGCTGCAGGTGATGGATCCGGTCACCGTGACCTGGTTTCGCTTGCTGGTGTCCGGTGGCTTGCTGTTCATCTACCTGACGGCCACTGGCCGTTTGCCCAGTCGCAAGGTGTTGGGCCCCCGGGGCGGCTGGCTGGTGGCGATGGCGGTGTTGGGGCTGGTCGGCAACTACGTGCTGTACCTGATGGGCCTCAATCGCTTGAGCCCCGGCACCGCGCAACTGGTGGTGCAGATGGGGCCGATCATGTTGCTGGTGGCCAGCCTGTTTGTGTTCAAGGAGCGTTTCAGCGTGGGACAGGGCATCGGCCTGCTGGTGTTGTTGATCGGCTTCACGCTGTTTTTCAACCAGCGCCTTGGCGAGCTGCTGACGTCCCTGAGCGACTACACTGCCGGGGTCTTGATGGTGTTGCTGGCGTCGACGGTCTGGACCTTCTATGCCCTGGGCCAGAAGCAACTGCTGACGGTGTGGAATTCGTTGCAGGTGATGATGGTGATCTACCTGTTCTGCGCACTGCTGCTCACGCCCTGGGTGCATCCGCTGGAGGCGCTGCAACTGAGTCCGCTGCAAGGCTGGCTACTGCTTGCTTGCTGCCTCAATACCCTGATTGCCTACGGCGCCTTTGCCGAGGCCCTGGCTCACTGGGAGGCGTCGCGGGTCAGCGCGACCCTGGCGATCACGCCGTTGGTGACCTTCGCTGCGGTGGCGTTGGCAGCCTGGTGGTGGCCTGACTACGTGCATGCCGAGCAGATCAATCTGTTGGGGTATGGCGGGGCGGTGCTGGTGGTGTTGGGATCGGCATTGGTTGCCCTGGGGCCGTCGCTGATTGCCGGGCTCAGGGCCCGGCGTGAGCGACTGGCTGTCGGGCGATAGACCGCGACTGCAAGAAGAACCGCTTTTTTGTGGGAGCGAGCCTGCTCGCGATAGCGGTCTGGTCGTCGATAATGATGTCGAGCCGACCGGCCTCATCGCGAGCAGGCTCGCTCCCACAGGTGGGTTGTGTTGAGCGCACGCTTTGCGTCCAACCAAGCACACATCTCAGCCCTGGCTTCCGGCCTCCAGCATATTCTCCGGCCGCACCCAGGCATCGAACTCTTCGTCGGTCAGATACCCCAACTGCAAGGCCGCTTCGCGCAGGGTCAGCCCTTCGCCGTAGGCTTTCTTGGCGATTTCGGCGGATTTGTCATAGCCGATGTGTGTGTTCAGGGCGGTGACCAGCATCAAGCCACGTTCCAGATGCGCCGCCATCTGCTCGGCATCCGGTTCGAGCCCGGCGATGCAGTGCTGCTGGAAATTGCTGCAGCCATCGGCCAGCAGACGGATCGACTGCAACAGGTTGTGAATGATCACCGGCTTGAACACGTTCAATTGCAAATGACCCTGGCTGGCGGCGAAACCGATGGTCACGTCGTTGCCCATGACCTGGCAGGCCAGCATCGACAAGGCCTCACACTGGGTGGGGTTGACCTTGCCGGGCATGATGGAGCTGCCCGGTTCATTGGCTGGCAACTTCACTTCGGCGAACCCGGCCCGTGGCCCGGAACCCAGCAGGCGCAGGTCATTGGCAATCTTCATCAGGGTCACGGCCAGGGTTTTCAGCGCGCCGGACAACGTGGTCAGGGGCTCATGGCCGGCCAACGCCGCGAACTTGTTTGGCGCGGTGACGAAGGGCAGGCCGGACAGCGCCGCCAGTTCAGCGGCGATCGCCTCGCCGAAGCCGTGGGGCGAGTTGAGCCCGGTGCCCACTGCCGTGCCGCCCTGGGCAAGTTCGCAAACCGCCGGCAGTGCCGCACGGATCGCCCGTTCGGCGTAATCGAGTTGAGCGATGAAGGCTGACAACTCTTGGCCGAAGGTGATCGGCGTGGCATCCATCATGTGGGTGCGGCCGGTCTTGACCAGTTTCATGTGGCGCGCCGCCAATTCCGCCAGTGCGCCGGACAACTCGGCGATCGCCGGCAGCAATTGCTGATGGACCGCCTGGATGGCGGCGATGTGCATGGCGGTGGGGAAGCAGTCGTTGGAGCTCTGGGAGCGGTTGACGTGATCGTTCGGGTGCACCGGGCTCTTGCCGCCGCGGGGATTGCCCGCCAGCTCGTTGGCGCGCCCGGCGATCACTTCGTTGACGTTCATGTTGCTTTGGGTTCCGCTGCCGGTCTGCCAGACCACCAGGGGGAATTGGTCGTCATGCTGGCCGGCCAGGACTTCGTCGGCGGCCTGTTCGATCAGGCGCGCGATGTCGGCAGGCAAGTCGCCATTGCGGTCATTGACCCGCGCGGCGGCTTTCTTGATCAGCGCCAGGGCGTGCAGCACCGACAGCGGCATGCGTTCGTTGCCAATGGCAAAGTTGATCAGGGAGCGCTGCGTCTGGGCGCCCCAGTAGGCTTCATCCGGGACTTCAACCTGGCCAAGGCTGTCGGTTTCGATACGGCTCATCGGGTCAAACTCCTGTAGGTCTGAATGCACAGTTTAGGCCCTGAAGGGCGACACGGGTTCCCTCAATCATTTTTCGATCGTTTCGGCCCGTCAATCGGACGCGCAGAGCAATGGGGTTGAGGGCCGGCGTTTATTAGGCGCAGAATGATCGCCCTTGGGGTTTTACCTCGCCTGTAGAAAAGGAAACTCGATGACCCGTCTTCGTGCCATCTGTACCGCAGTTGCTCTGGTGTGTGCCAGCAGTCCTGTTTTTGCCGATACCGCCAGCCACAACGCCAGTGCCGAAGAGTTCCTGACCCTGGCGCACGCCGACAAACTGGGTACCCCGGTGTACATGCAAGTGCAGCAGATGTTTGCCCAGCGCTTTGAACAGACCAAGGCTCCCGAGTCGAAAAAAGCCACCCTCGAAACCTACCAGGCCAAGGCCAACGCCGCGCTGGATCAGGCCATCGGCTGGAAGAAGCTCAAGCCGGACATGGTCAAGCTTTACACCTCCAACTTCAGCGAGCCGGAACTCAAGGAACTGGTGTCCTTCTACCGTTCGCCCCTGGGTAAGAAAGTCCTGGAAAAAATGCCCCAGCTGACCCAGCAATCGGCCCAGTTGACCCAGGCCAAGCTGGAAAGCGCGGTGCCGGTGGTCAACAAGCTGCTGGCGGACATGACCGCCGAGCTTGAGCCCAAAGCCGCCCCTGCCAAGAAAAAGCCGTAAGCGGAGCCCGGTATGAGCATGCAACAACGCATCGAATCGACGCTCGGGCTGTTGCAGCCCGAACACCTGCAAGTGCTGGATGAAAGCCACATGCACAGCCGTGGGTTACAGACCCACTTCAAGGCCGTGGTGGTCAGCCACCAGTTCGAGGGGCTCAATCGCGTCAAGCGTCATCAGAAGGTCTACGGCACGCTGGGCGAGCTGATGGGTGAGTTCCATGCGTTGGCGCTGCACACCTATACCCCCGAGGAATGGGCGCAGATCGATACAGCTCCGGCTTCGCCGACTTGTGCCGGTGGCAGCAAGCACTGATCTGCAGAGAATGACTGCTGTTGTAGCTGTTGTCGCTGCACTCCTGCAACCCCTCTGTTTTTTGTTAGAATCCGCAACGCGCCTCACGGGGCGCGTTTTTTTTCGCATCCGGTTCACCCTTTGCGAGGGTAGCCACCTGGAGAAATACCCATGACACCATCCATTGTCGTGGCGGCACTGTATAAGTTCGTCACCCTTGAAGATTACGTCGAGCTGCGTGAGCCATTGCTCAAGGCCATGCTCGACAACGGCATCAAAGGCACGCTGCTGATCGCCGAAGAAGGCATCAACGGCACCGTTTCCGGCACTCGCGAAGGCATCGACGGATTGCTGGCCTGGCTCAAGAACGACCCGCGCATGATCGACATCGACCACAAGGAGTCGTACTGCGATGAGCAGCCGTTCTATCGCACCAAGGTCAAGCTCAAGAAGGAAATCGTCACCCTCGGCGTCGAAGGCGTGGATCCCAACAAACAGGTTGGCACTTATGTCGAACCGCAGGACTGGAACGCACTGATCAGCGATCCGGAAGTCTTGCTGATCGACACGCGCAACGACTACGAAGTGTCCATCGGCACCTTTGAAGGCGCGATCGACCCCAAGACCACCAGCTTTCGCGAGTTCCCCGAGTACATCAAAGCCAACTTCGACCCGGCCAGGCACAAGAAAGTCGCGATGTTCTGCACCGGTGGCATTCGCTGCGAAAAAGCTTCCAGCTACATGCTCGGCCAGGGTTTCGACGAGGTCTATCACCTCAAGGGCGGCATCCTGAAGTACCTTGAAGAGGTGCCTCAGGAAGAAACCAAATGGCGCGGCGACTGCTTCGTGTTCGATAACCGCGTGACCGTTCGCCATGACCTTAGCGAAGGCGACTACGATCAGTGTCATGCCTGTCGTACACCGGTGAGCGTAGAGGACCGTGCTTCGGAGCACTACGTGCCAGGCATCAGTTGCCCGCATTGCTGGGACAAGCTGAGCGAGAAGACCCGGCGCAGCGCCATCGACCGGCAAAAGCAGATCGAACTGGCCAAGGCCCGCAACATGCCGCATCCGATCGGCTACAACTATAAGCAATCACCTTCCGAGGCTTGAACCATGGCGCCACGCCTGCTCTATGTGATGGACCCGATGTGTTCCTGGTGCTGGGGTTTTGCGCCGGTTGCCGAGGCACTGGTCGAGCAGGCGCAGGCCGCCGGGGTAGAACTGCACCTGGTGGTGGGCGGTTTGCGCACCGGCAGCGGTTCGGCCCTGGAGCCGACCACCCGACGCTACATCCTCGAGCATTGGCAGGCCGTCACCCAGGCCACCGGCCAGACGTTCAAGCTTGAAGGGGCGCTGCCGGACGGTTTTGTCTATGACACCGAACCGGCCTGCCGGGCACTGGTGACGGCCCGTGGCCTGGCGCCGGACCTGGCCTGGAAACTGTTGAAGCTGATCCAGCAGGCGTTTTATGTCGAGGGTCGTGATGTGACCCACGCCAGCGTCCTGGTGGAACTGGCCGAACAGGCTGGACTGCCACGCATCGAGTTCGCCGCAGCCTTTGACCGCGCCGAGCAACATGCGGCCACTGCCGCGGATTTCACCTGGGTGCAGGATCTTGGCATCGCGGGTTTTCCTACGCTGCTGGCCGAGCGTGACGGTCAATTGGCCTTGCTTACCAACGGCTACCAGCCCCTGAGCCAGTTGTCTCCGCTGTTGGGCCGCTGGCTGGAGCGCGCGGCCTGTGCCTGACCGGGCGGATGACGTATCCCCTGGGCAGCGCGTCGACCGCTTGAGCTGGGCAGAAATCCGCCGTCTGGCCCTTAAACACAAGAAAGCCCTGTGGATCGCCAACGGCGTGGCCGTGCTGGCGACGCTGTGCAGCGTACCGATCCCGCTGCTGCTGCCGCTTTTAGTGGACGAAGTGCTGCTGGGCCAGGGCGACGCGGCATTGAAGGTCATGAACCATGCGTTGCCCAGCGGCTGGCAAAGCGCGGCCGGTTATATTGGCCTGATGCTGGTGGTGACCCTGGTCCTGCGATGCGGCGCTTTGCTGTTCAACGTGCTGCAGGCGCGATTGTTCGCCAGGCTGGCCAAGGACATCGTCTATCGCATTCGCGTCCGATTGATCGAACGGCTCAAACGTATTTCCCTGGGCGAGTACGAAAGCCTGGGCAGCGGTACCGTGACCACACACCTGGTCACCGACCTGGACACGCTTGATAAATTCGTCGGCGAAACCCTCAGTCGTTTCCTGGTGGCGATGCTGACACTGGTGGGCACTGCCGGCATTCTGGTGTGGATGCACTGGCAACTGGCGCTGCTGATCCTGTTGTTCAACCCGTTGGTGATCTACGCCACGGTCCAGTTGGGCAAACGGGTCAAGCACCTCAAGAAGCTGGAGAATGACAGCACCTCGCGCTTCACCCAGGCCCTGACCGAAACCCTGGATGCCATCCAGGAGGTGCGTGCCGGTAACCGCCAGGGTTATTTCCTGGGTCGATTGGGGACACGGGCCAGGGAGGTCCGTGATTACGCAGTGAGTTCACAGTGGAAAACCGATGCCTCGAACCGCGCCAGCGGTTTGCTGTTTCAGTTTGGTATCGATATTTTCCGCGCAGCGGCGATGCTCACCGTACTGTTCTCCGACCTCTCCATCGGCCAGATGCTGGCGGTGTTCAGCTACCTGTGGTTCATGATCGGACCGGTGGAGCAACTGCTCAATCTGCAGTACGCGTTTTATGCCGCCGGGGGCGCATTGTCGCGGATCAACGAGTTGTTGGCCCGTGCCGACGAACCGCAATACACCGGCAGTGTTAACCCGTTCCAGGGGCGTGCCACCGTGGGTATCGAAGTTCAGGGGCTGAGTTTCGGCTACGGCGACGAACTGGTGCTGAACCAGATGAACCTGTCGATTGCCCCCGGTGAGAAAGTCGCGATTGTCGGGGCCAGCGGGGGTGGCAAAAGTACCTTGGTCCAGTTGCTGTTGGGGCTGTACACGCCGCTGGCCGGGACTATCCGTTTCGGCGGTTCGACTCAGCAGGAAATCGGCCTGGAAACCGTGCGCGACAATGTTGCCGTGGTCCTGCAGCATCCCGCGCTGTTCAACGACACGGTACGGGCCAACCTGACCATGGGCCGCGAGCGCACGGACGAGGCCTGCTGGCAGGCACTGGAAATCGCCCAACTGCACCAGACGATCATAAGTTTGCCCAACGGTCTGGACAGCATCGTCGGCCGTTCCGGCGTGCGTCTGTCCGGCGGCCAGCGCCAGCGCCTGGCCATTGCCCGGATGGTGCTGGCCGAGCCCAAGGTGGTGATCCTCGACGAGGCGACGTCGGCGCTGGACGCCGCCACCGAGTACAACCTGCACCAGGCGCTGGCGCGGTTCTTGAGCAACCGTACCACCTTGATCATCGCGCACCGGTTGTCGGCCGTGAAGCAGGCCGACCGGGTGCTGGTGTTCGACGGCGGACAAATCGCCGAGGATGGCGACCATCAGCAACTGATTGCGGACGGTGGTTTATACGCCAAGCTCTACGGGCATCTGCAGCAGCATTGATCGCCAGGGATCAATCGGATTCGGTTGAAGAGCTCATTTCAGTTGCCGGACGCTTACGGCGCTGTCCCCAGATGACGTTCAACGCAGCGGCTCCGCGCTCATGACCGAACTCCTTCATGACAATCGCGCAGGATTCGCAAGGAGGCAGGGTGGTGGCAAGCGTGATCGACTTGATGTCTTCAGGGTTTGGATACTTTTCGCTGATGTAGGCAATCAGTTTGCTTTCACTGTCCGCAGAGGTCACTCGACTGAGCCTGTCCGAGGTGCCCGGAGCATCCATCAGATGAGGGATAGCGAGCAATTTTCCATCGGCGCTCAGAGTGAGGGAGGCAGGGTCAATCGCGTTCCTGATGCCATCAACATTGAAGTAAGTGGCCTCTTTGACGTTGACTTGCGTATAGCCACTGTGGGATTTGAACAGCGGCAGGTGCTGGGTGTAGTCCTCGATTCCGGAAACACTGACATATATTTCGTTGTTTCCGGATGCCGTGATGACGTGGGCAAAAGCTATGTTCTTTTGATTTTTGGTCGGAAGGGTTTTTTGCAGTTCTCGCATGGCGTCATTGATGGTCACCGCTCGGGTGGTGGATTGAGACGGGCCGGCAATGGACGGCGATGTAAAAAGCGCGTTGAAGATGCTTGCGGTTGATTTTTGTATGGCTTCGGGCGCTTGTGTGGTGGGTTGCCACACGGCTGCTCCGTTAGGCAAATCAGAGACAATCATCCTGGTGCGACGATCGAATAACACCGCCTCGGCGGGGTAGGTACTGACTTTCAACCACTTCATATTGGAGGGTGGATGGCTCGGTGCGCCAATGGGTATCGAAATTTCATCGATCTTGTCCAGTGCCCGTTCGACCTGGTCTCTGCCGTAGATTCGCGCGGCGTTGTTGGCGTTCAACGAACCGATATAAACCCGTTGCAGCTCTTCTCCCAAAGAGCCGGGCGTCAGGTCGCTTGGGCCAAGCCTTTTCAGGCTCAGAGCAGCCTCGACACTCTCAGTGGAGAGCAATCTGGTCATGTAATAATCATCCGTGTTCAAGCGGGTGAATATGTACGTGAACTGCTCATCGATCGAGGGAATGATGAGCGCGCCGGTTTGATGGATATCGTCAATTTTTTCTGCCGAACCGGTTACTTTGATGCCACCGTACAGACCGGTTTGAAATTCCAGGGTCGCCGTAATGGTTTCTCTGGGGATGGGGACTCTGCTGGAGAGACCGATCCATTGCGGTTTGCCTTTGTAGGTGTTGAGCTTGCCGTCCTTGAGTTCATAGATTTTCCCTTCGAAGGCGAGCAGGGCGCGATCGTTGGGATGCTTGGGCGTGGAGGGATAGAACGTTGCGTCACCAAACCAGGGCGCCCAGCTTAACTCAGTGCTGAACTCGCCCGCGGGTGGGCGCTCGGCAGGTTTGTCTTGCACTACATACCTGGTTTTGCACGCCTCATCCGGCGCACGACGAACACGGCACGCCAGTTTCCTGAAGGGTGGATTGTCATCCCGGTGGCTGATGCGACGCAGGGTTCCGGCCTTCAAACGATAGGGCACGCCATCCACATAGAAGAGGCGGCTGCCATCGGCTTCAAGCACTTCTAGTACCCGGGCATTTTCCGGTAACTCAACGAGGGTCTCGGTGTCGGTTTGCGCCCGTGTGTTGAAGTGGGAGCGGCCCGGTGACACGTCAGCACCCAGCCCAGGGCCGTAAGGCCTGGACGATAAAGGGTCAATCAAACGGTAATCGGCGCTGCCTGTGGCTGTGGTGTTGCGCACAGGAACATCGTCAGCTCCGCGCACAGTGCTCAACTGGTCATTCATTGTCAGTGGACGCCAGCGGCCCGGGTCCGTGGCTTGGGCCATGCCTTGGACGAAATCGTATTGGCCGGCGCGCCCGGACAACGTCTTGAGACTCAGATAGCCCTTTTTACTGAACCTGTACACGCTCTGGCTGCCTGCCCGTAGCAAGGACGCAATGCCGTCGAGCGGGTTCAGGGTGGCGTTGAGCAAACTACCTGTCAGCGTTGCAAAGGCAGGCAGTGCTTTGCCAATGCTCAACTTGCCCGCGGCGCTGACCAACTTCAGCGAGCCTGACGCAAACTTGCCCATGGGCCGGGCGAATGCAACAAAATCTGTGAACAGGCCAAAGGCTCCACTCACCAGGCGATCACGGTCCCCCGAAGCCAAGTCTTCGATACTGCCCCAGAAGGGCACAAACATTTTGAGGATTTCCAGGTTTTTTTCACGCCTGGCCTTTTGACGGTCGAATTCGGTTTCGCCATAACAACTGTCGTAGAGCTGTTTTTCGTCAACGAAAAGCAGCTTCTCGCAAATGTACCGGGCCAGGTCCAGGGTGACTTTCGACTCCAATGTCCGCGGTAGGGTGTGGTTGGCGTCGCTATTGTTCGATTCGCCGAACGTGCCGCCAAGTGGGTCCAGGATGGCTTGGCATTCTTTGTGAGCGCCGGGGAGGGTGCCTTTTACGTGGGCATCCCAATCGAACGGAAGGGTTTTATGGCGAAGAACATCCACACTCACTGCCGAGCCGCGGCTGATTCTCCACTTTTCGATTTTGCGCTCTGCGCCAATATGGTGTGGCTGAATATCCGGTCGTGGGCGGATCACCCCAGCCCGCGGGAGCAGTTCGTAGTACGAGGTTTTGCGCTGGCTCGTCGTTTCCAGGATGAAGCCATTACGCGCGCGCAGGGGCAGCGTCTTATCTTCGGATTCATTGTTTGCTTCAATGCCCGTGGTTTCTTTTCTGAGGGTGTAGACCTTTGTCACGCCGTACTCCAGGGCTTGGCGATCAGCCAGGGGTAGGGATGCGAGCAGGTGGGTGATCAACGTGCGATAGGAACTTCTGATGAAGCTGAGGTAGATGTCGAAATGGGTTTTGAACGTTTGCTCGATATCGGGGAGCTTCCTGTCCTGCTGGGCAATAGCGCTAAAGCCGGGCGCGGCAAAGTTAGTCTTTAGGGTCGTATCGTGGTCGATCTTGAACCAGACATCGGTGATGACTTTTCCATCGGGCCGGGTGACGAACCATTTATGCTCAGTGAGTTGGCCGGCTGCATACACATCCGTGAATGTGTAGGTTTGGGGGGCGAGTCTTGCGATGGGGCCGCTGAGCCGAGTCACGGGGGCGGCATAAGTGCTGGCCTCCTTCACCAGCTTCCTGCCATCCGTCACGAACCGGCCGTCTGCGAAGAGCTTCGCCATTTTAAGCCGGGCGATGTTCAGCCTCTCGGGGGGGCGGCTATCCAGCCAGTTGACCGCCCGGGTCATGCTATCGATGGTGAAGTCGAGCTTTTCTGCAGCAGTCTGTATGTCCTGCAGGGTGTAGTGCCCGTCGGCCTTATGGGCAACCAGGCCGTTTGTCACGGCCCATTCCAGCATGGGTTTCAATCTGGTCAGGGTGACCAGTTTCAGGTCATCAGCCGTGGCTTCACTGGCGTATTGGCCAGGGAAGTCGACCAGTTGCTGGAAACTCAGTCTTTGCAGCAACGTCGGGTCGATCGCGTCAGCAGACCCACACCATGAGCAAAATTTACCCAGACGGTGGAGCTTCGGTAAGGCAGTTGCGACGGTATATCGTGAATCTGGAAGTGCGGCGGGAACAAGGGTTGATAAAGACGCGCGAGCAGAATGGATTCGTTCACTGACGCGGCGCGTTTTGAAGACAGCAGATGCGCCTCGAACTCGGCCCGAATCTGCCCATAGCTTTTCCCCCAGTTGGACGAACGTTGCCACGGGTAACCGGCGATACTGTCCGGGCTCTCGTTTTGCCCGTTTTCAAGCCAAAGACGAATGGCGTGGGCGAGCAGCTTGGTGCATATCCCTGCAGCCGTGTCCTCACCGGGTCTGCCGCCAAACCATCCCAGCACTTGCAATAACCTGGTTGCCAGCTGCCGGGCGTTCGTCGATTGCAGAATAGCCTCCAGATACGCCGAAGGCTTCGCCCGGATTTGCGTCGTCGTCAATGTGTCGATATCCGAAGCGCCGAGGTAGGCCAGCAATGGGGTGTGCGGCGTAGGCAGGAATTGACGCACTGTGTCAGTGATCAGGTTCTCAGTGTGGGAGCTCAGGGCGTCGATGTTTATTCCATGTCCAAGTCCCAGCGTGTGGTGAGCGCGTTTCTCTTCCAGCGCATTCATCGTGGCGTTGCGTTGCTCGGTGTTTTGCCGATTGCATGGGGTAATACCGTAAAACCAGGTCATTCGTGCAAATGTTACTTGGCCGTCGAAACGAATTTGCCCGCCCAATAGTCGAGCAGTTTTTTCAATCTTTGCAGGCAGCCCGTTCCAAGAGGGGTCGTTGTTCAGTGGAACCCGAATGGTGGTTTCTCTGTTCCTTGACAGTGTCTCGTAGAGGGCTTTGCCGTCTTTTAAAGTGACGATCAAGTGGTAATGAGGGGCGCTTAGCGTTTTGCACAGCGCCTGATAGTTTTTATCCTGGATGAGCGTGTGCAGTGCTCGTTGTCCGGTTTCATTTTCCAACGCCATGGGTGAACAAAGCCTGGGCTTGAGCAGGCTGTCGGCCAACGTCTGTAGCGGTATCTGATGGTTTCGAACGAGCGATAGCATGGCCTCGTAATCGCCCAGCAAACCCTGATGTTTCTCGGCATAAGAGGGTGTCGGGCTCAGACTCGTTGAAAGGCCGGGGGCGGCGGTAGATTGCATATGGAGGTTTCCTGGTGATTAACGAACGTTTCTCTACGCGCCTCGATAAAGTGCAAGGTCTAGAGAAGTTCCGTATCAAAACAGTCCAGGCAAACCCGGGGTGGTAGATATGTATGGGGTGCAGGAAAGTTGTAACGGCGTTTGGCAATTACCAGGGTTTTATCACCGCTGTTGTCTCAGGCATCCAGGGGCATGGGGTGTCAAATAGTGTCCGGCCTCTTGCGGGGAGCTGCTACGCCTCCTAGTCTTGCGGGAATGAGCGGTCTGAATGCTGATCGCCTACGCCTATGCAAGGGATCTCATGACTCAAGCGCGGACTCTCGGAACCCCCCGGTTGTTGGGCATCGTCTGGCCTTTTATCGCCGTCGTCCTGTTTCAGGCATTGTTGGGGGGTGTCAGTCTTTACGTGTTGTCTGCGGTGCGCGGCTACGTGGCGGGAGAAAGCCTTTGGTCCAAGGGTCAGAAAGACGCCATTTACTACCTCAATCTTTATGCCGACAGTCGCGACGAAACAATCTTTCAAAAGTACCAGCGGGCCATCGCCGTACCTGAGGGTGGGCATGAGCTGCGGGTGGCCCTGGACCGTCAGCCGCCGGATCTGGAGGCTGCACGGGCGGGAATCCTCAAGGGCGGCAACCACCCGGACGACGTGTCCAGTCTGATCTGGCTCTACCTGAATTTTCGACACTTCAGTTACCTGGAAGAGGCTATCGATCTCTGGACGGTGGGCGACGGCTACCTGATTGAACTGGATGACGTCGCCCGCCAGATGCACAGCCGGATTACCGCAGGTCAGGCTTCTGAGGCAGATATTCGCGGCTGGAAGGCGAAAATCTTTGCCATCAACGATTCCGTCACCCCGGCAGCCAAAGCTTTCAGCGATGCGCTGGGGGAGGGGTCGCGCTTCATCCTGCGCCTGTTGCTGGTGACCAACTTCGCCACCGCACTGGGGTTGATCGTGCTGGCGCTGTTGCGCACGCATAAACTGCTGGCCCAGCGGCAGGTCTTCGCCAATGCCCTGCAACTGGAAAAGGAGCGGGCGCAGATCACCT